>NZ_AP018449.1:3808561-4132773 GCF_003966895.1 Methylomusa anaerophila
AATTCAGGGAAAATCTCAAGGGAATGTCCGCATATGGCATTGATTGTGTAGTGAACGCGCTTAAACAACCTTTATCCCAAATTGTGGAGAACGCAGGTTACAATCCTTTGGAAAAAGTGGAGGAGGTTATTAATGCCCAGGTTGCTGCCGAAACTGATTCTCTTGGCGTTGATTGCGATTCCGGTGAAGTAGCAGATATGCTGGAACGGGGGGTGGTTGATCCAGTTCCGGTCAAGCTGCATGCCATTAAGGCTGCCGGCGAAGTTGCGGTGGCAATATTACGTATTGATACGATAATTAAGAAAAAAGAGGAAAATACGGCCGCACAAAAATCAGGTGGAAGTATTGAGAATGAAATGCCGGATTTTTAGTAAATTATGGAGGTGTGAGTACCGTGATAGACGACAGACAAGATCAAATCCCGGCAAAAAACCGGGAAGAGTCAGCAGGGGAAAACCATACAGGTGTTGAAAATACTTCGGTTGAAGATCCGTTACAGGGCTTTCCGACTGACGACGCTGTAAACCAAATTAAGTCTGCGTTAGCTGAAAAAAGCCGCCTGCTTGATGAGTTGACAGACAAATATAAGCGGCTACAAGCTGATTTCGATAACTTTCGCCGTCGTTCCCGCCAGGAAAGGGAGGAACTGTCTACTGTTGTAGCTGAAAAGATTGTGTGCGATTTATTGCCTGTTATTGATAATTTTGAACGGGCCATAGCAAACTCAAGTCAAGATCCGGCCAGCGTGACAACTGGTATAGAAATGATTTACAGGCAAATGAATAATGTTTTGACCAAATTAGGTGTCGAACCAATCTGCGCCTTAGGATTAACTTTTGATCCAGTTCTGCATGAAGCCGTAATGCGGGAGGAAGATTCAAGCCAGCCGGACGGAACTGTAATCGATGAATTACAGAAAGGGTATAAAGTGCATGGCAAGGTTGTACGCCCCAGTATGGTGAAAGTAATATGCAACAGTTAAAGCCTACGAAAAATGTTCCGGTAAGACCTGCAAATGTTGACATTCGTAATTGAGGAGGAATAGACTATGGCAAAAGTAATTGGTATTGACCTTGGTACAACAAACTCAGTTGTAGCAGTTATGGAAGGCGGCGAGCCTGTTGTTATTCCTAATGCGGAAGGCGATCGTCTCACTCCCTCGGTAGTTGGTTTTTCCAAAACAGGGGAAAGACTGGTTGGCCAAATTGCCAAACGGCAAGCAGTTTCCAATCCTGACCGTACCATAAGTTCCGTTAAGCGCCATATGGGAACGGACTACAAAGTAAATATTGACGAAAAAAATTATACTCCCCAGGAAATATCGGCAATGATTTTACAGAAGCTCAAAGCTGACGCGGAAGCTTACTTAGGTGAAAAGGTATCCCAGGCGGTTATTACCGTTCCGGCTTACTTTAGCGATAGCCAGCGTCAGGCGACAAAAGATGCAGGCGTCATTGCCGGCCTTGAAGTGCTGCGGATTATTAACGAACCGACGGCTGCCGCTTTGGCCTACGGTATGGATAAAGGCGAAGATCATACCATCTTGGTCTTCGACCTGGGCGGCGGAACTTTTGACGTATCCATTCTAGAACTTGGCGAAGGCGTGTTTGAAGTTAAAGCTACCAGCGGCAATAACCGTCTGGGCGGTGATGACTTCGACGAGCGGGTTATGAATTGGCTGGTTGCGGAATTCAAGAAGGGAAACGGCATTGATCTGTCCAACGACCGAATGGCCATGCAGCGGCTGAAAGAAGCAGCGGAAAAAGCTAAAATTGAACTGTCCGGCGTGCTTACTACCAATGTTAACTTGCCGTTTATCACTGCGGATCAATCCGGACCTAAACATTTGGATATTAACTTAACCCGGGCAAAATTTGATGAATTGACCGCTGATCTGGTGGAAGCCACAATGGGTCCCACCCGGCAGGCTTTAGGCGATGCAGGTCTTGCCCCCAAAGATATTGATAAAGTAATCCTCGTAGGTGGTTCAACCCGTATTCCGGCCGTGCAGGAAGCTATCAAGAAGTTTTTAGGCAAAGAACCCCATAAAGGAGTAAATCCCGACGAGTGTGTGGCGATAGGCGCAGCAATTCAAGCCGGTGTACTTGTCGGTGAGGTAAAAGATGTTCTTCTCCTGGACGTTACGCCGCTGTCTCTTGGCATAGAAACATTGGGCGGGGTGTTTACCAAGATCATTGACCGCAATACGACAATTCCCACCTCTAAAAGTCAGACCTTCTCCACAGCGGCCGATAATCAGCCTTCTGTTGATATCCACGTACTGCAAGGCGAACGGGAAATGGCAACCTATAATAAAACTCTCGGCCGCTTTGAATTATCGGGAATTCCCCCTGCGCCCCGCGGCGTACCTCGCATTGAAGTAACCTTTGACATCGATGCCAACGGTATTGTTCATGTTTCCGCCAAAGACCTTGGTACTGGCAAAGAGCAAAAAATCACCATTACTTCTTCCAGCGGTTTGGCCAAGGATGAAGTTGAACGTATGGTGAAAGAGGCTGAATCCCATGCCGCCGATGACAAAAAGCGGCGTGAAGAGATTGAAACCAGAAACAATGCGGATTCGTTAATTTATAATGCAGAAAAAACAATTAAAGATTTAGGCGAAAAAGCAGATAAGGCCGTGGTTGAAAAAGTTCAAAAAGCCATTGATACTTTAAAAGAATCCCTCAAAGGTACGGATATTGAAAAAATTAAAGCTGACACTGAAGAACTGACCAAACCGCTGTACGAATTGTCTGCCGCTGTCTACCAGGCTAATGCGCAGACTGAAGCGGGGCAGACGGACGGAGCTGCCGGCAGCGGTACCCAAGGCGCTCCCAAAGATGAAAAAGTAGTTGATGCGGAATATAAAGTGGTTGATGACGACAAGAAATAACAAGAAATAATTAGTTGGATGGTGTGAAGTGAGTAAGCGAGATTACTATGAAGTGTTAGGCGTGTCTAAAAGTGCGTCTGAAGATGAAGTAAAAAAAGCGTTTCGCAAGTTGGCCCGCAAGTACCATCCTGACGTCAACCGTGACAACCCGAAAGAGGCGGAAGAGAAATTTAAAGAAGTGAATGAGGCTTATGAAGTCTTGTCGAATCCAGAACGTCGGGCGCAGTATGATCAGTTTGGTCACGCTGCGTTTGATGGCGCTCAGGGTGCAGGTGGTTTTGGCGGTTTTGGCGCAGGCGGTTTTTCCGACATCTTTGATATGTTTTTCGGCCAATCCGGTTTTGGTTTTGGAAGTAGGCAAGCGGGGCCCGAGCGGGGAGCGGATTTGCGCTATGATATGGAAATTAATTTTGAAGAGGCTGCTTTTGGTCTGGAAACCGAAATACAAGTTCCCCGCACGGAAGACTGTTCCCACTGCCAAGGTTCCGGCGCAGCTCCGGGTACCCATCCTGAAACCTGCCCGGACTGCCGTGGGGCTGGGCAGGTACAGGTAACCCAGAATACTCCCTTTGGGCGGATGGTAAATGTTAGAACCTGTGAACGCTGCCATGGCGAAGGAAAGATTGTTAAGACTCCATGTAAAGAATGTAATGGTCGCGGTAAGATACGCATTAAACGCAAAATCAAAATAAGGATTCCCGCCGGCGTGGACAGCGGTTCGCGTTTACGAGTCGCTCATGAAGGCGAGGCCGGTCAACGCGGTGGTCCTCCAGGCGATTTGTATGTTTATCTTTTTGTAAAACCGCATACACTGTTTACACGGGAAGGTAACGATGTGATCCTGGAAATGCCAATTAATTTTGTTCAAGCAGCTCTGGGAGATGAGATTGAAGTGCCTACTTTAGACGGCAAAGTTAAACTGAAAATTCCTGAAGGCACTCAAACTGCTACAACCTTCCGCATCAGGGAAAAAGGTATTCCTCATCTTAGAGGGCATGGCCGCGGCGACCAACACGTGCGGGTAAAGGTAGTAACTCCGCGAAAATTAACCGAGCGTCAGAAAGAAATTTTGCGGGAATTTGCTAAAACCGGCGGCGGGGATTCCGGTATTGAGGAAAAAGGATTTTTTAAAAAGTTTAAAGACGCCTTTGGCACTATGTAATGCGCGAAATACCTGACATAATAACTACGCAAGCTGGATAGGGGCGATGCTCTGTGAAGTGGGCCGAAATCAGTATTCAAACAACTCACGAGGCTACCGAGGCGGTGGCCAATATTTTTCATGAGTTGGGAGCTAGCGGCGTAGTAATCGAAGATCCGGAACTGGTTAATTCATACCGATGCTCGGGAGCATGGGAATATTGCGATATTCCGGAAGTTACCGAAACCGGGGTTGTTACTATAAAGGCTTATTTGCCTGTTGATGAATACTTAGATGATAAATTGCGCATTTTTGAAGAACGCATTAACAGGTTAGTCGAACATGATATTGATAAGGGACGGGGTGCTATTAACTGGCGAGAAGTCCAGGAAGAAGACTGGGCATCCGCCTGGAAGCAGTATTTTCATCCGGTCCGGCTGGGTGAAAGAATTGTAGTTAAACCTTCATGGGAAGAGTATATTGCTGCTGCAAACGATCTAATCATCGAATTGGATCCGGGAATGGCTTTTGGCACCGGAACCCATCATACAACTGCTATATGCATACGCTTACTGGAAGATGTAATTAAGCCTAAGAGTACGGTATTTGATATTGGCACAGGTTCAGGTATTTTGGCTATAACTGCTGCAAAACTTGGCGCTTCCCGTGTGATTGCTATAGATCTGGATCCGATTGCGGTTAAAATTGCCAAAGAGAACATAAAAATTAATAAAACAGATACCATCATTGAAGCTCTCCAGGGAGATTTGTTAACGGGTGTCAACGGGCAGGCAGACGTGATTGTCGCCAATATTGTCGCCGATGTAATCATAAGAATGCTGCCGGAAGTACAAAAACACTTGACTCATAACGGACTATTTATTGCCAGCGGCATTATTGCCGAACGATTAAGTGACGTCACCGCCGTAATGCTGGAGAATAAACTGATCATTGACAGGGTAGTCGAAGAAGGCGGCTGGGTAGCTATCTTGGCCAGCCGCAATGGTTAGGGAGGCGCTTTAGAGTGCGCCGTTTCTTTATTCATGGCCCTCTCACCTCCAATATCAATATTATTAATGAAGATGCCCGTCATATATCCCGGGTGCTTAGAATGACTGTTGGCGAAAAACTGATCGTAGTCGGCGATGATGGACAAGCCGGCAGGGCAACAATAACTAGGATCACACCGGACACGGTAGCGGTAATGCTGGAGGAAATTCTTATCAATGATACCGAACCGCCAATTCAGGTATGGTTGGCTCAAGGACTGACCAAGGGCGACAAAATGGATTATATTATACAAAAAGCGGTAGAATTGGGAGTTGCCGGCATTGTGCCTGTTATAACGGAAAACTGCGTAGTGCGTTACAATGAGGTAAAAAAAACGGATAAAGTTAAGCGCTGGCAGAAAATTGCCGCAGAGGCGGCAAAACAGTGCCGGCGATCTCAGATACCTGAAGTTAAGACAGTAACACATCTCAGTGATTTATTTGGTGAAGAAATTTGTAGCGGCGCCAAGGTGATTATGTGTTATGAAGGCGATGCTTCCCAAGGAATTAGATCTATACTGACAGCTTCGGACCGGCAATCTTATGTTATTATTATAGGCCCGGAAGGCGGCTTCAGTGATTCGGAAGTAAGAATATGTGAAAATAATGGCGCCCTAACGGTAACAATGGGTCCAAGAATTTTACGCACAGAGACGGCGGCGCTGGCAGCGCTAACTGTAATAATGTATCAACACGGTGACTTGGGGGGCTAAACGTGCCGCAAGCAGCTTTTACAACCCTGGGTTGTAAAGTGAATCAATATGAAACTCAAGTTATGCAAGGTTTGTTTATTGTCAAGGGATATGAAATCGTAGACTTCTCCCGTCAAGCCGATGTATACGTCATAAATACTTGTTCTGTGACACATTTAGGCGAGCGCAAGTCCCGCCAGCTAATCCGCAGGGCTCAACGGCTAAACCCGGCTGCAACTATTGTGGTTACCGGTTGCTACGCCCAAGTTTCGCCGGCAGAAGTGGCTAATATTAAAGGTGTTGATCTCATCATCGGTACACAAGACCGGGGACATATGGTCGAATTGATAGAAAATAGGAAGCAAAACCATAAGTTTCAACCCCTTAATGCGGTTACAGATATTATGGCTGCCAAACAGTATGAAGACATTCCGCTCTTTTCCTTGCCGGGAAGAACAAGAGCCTTTCTAAAAATTCAAGAAGGATGTACGAATTTTTGTACGTATTGCATCATTCCTTATGCCCGGGGCCCGTTGCGCTCGCGCCCGCTGGCCAGCATTGTCAAGGAAGCGTCAAAATTGGTAGAGGCGGGTTTTCAGGAAATTGTCCTGACCGGCATTCATCTTGGGGCTTACGGCCGGGATCTGGCCAATAACGGCGAAATAGTTTCGCTGGTTGACGCTGTTCAGGCTGTGCTGGATATTAACGAATTAACTCGTCTCAGACTGGGATCATTGGAATCTATCGAAGTTTCAGATAAATTAATAGACATTATGGAAAAGGATGTCAGACTTTGTGGGCATCTGCACTTGCCGCTGCAGTCAGGTGACGATACTATCCTTAATTTGATGAATCGCCATTATACCGCGGCGCAATACCTGAATTTAATTGAAGGAATTAAAAAACGGGTTCCCGGTATTGCCATTACGACTGATGTAATTGTGGGTTTTCCCGGCGAGACAGAAGCAATGTTTGCTAACACTGTATCACTGGGGAGAACTATCAAGTTTGCGGGTATGCATGTCTTTCCTTATTCCCGTCGCACTGGTACACCCGCAGCTGAATTCACTTGTCAAATTGCTGAGTATGAAAAGAAACGAAGAGTCCAGGTTATGCAGGGATTGGCTGAAGAAATGGCCAAAGAGTACCGTTGCTCATTTATCGGAAAAATACGAGATGTCTTGTTTGAAGCGGAACCGGGAGGCGATGCCGGCGTGACTGCCGCAACTAACTCGGGAATTATTAGTGGTTTTACCGAAAACTATATTCGGGTTTATGCTAAAGGAGAGCAAACGTTCCTGGGTCAAATCAGGGGAGTGGAACTCACCGCCAATTATCTGGACGGTTTATGGGGCAAAATAATGGAGTAAATATCTTTTCATACTATATGCCGGTGGCAGGAATTTAACTAGATGGGAAGAATATTCTACAGTAGAAGCGTATAATACTAATTATCTGAATACTGATATAGTATGGGAGGAGGTGTGGTATGCAACACGATTGTATATTTTGTAAAATCGCAAGTAAGGAAATACCAGTAAAGGCCGTATACGAAGATGAGCACATGCTGGCATTTCCTGATATTAATCCTGTCGCCCCGGTTCATCTTCTTGTGATACCGAAGCGGCATATTTCCAACCTCCTCGAAGTACATAGCAGCGATGGTGAATTATTGGCACATATTATGACAACTATTCCGAAGATTGCAACCGAAGCCGGCTTATCAGAAGAAGGTTTCCGATTGGTGATTAATACGAAAAGACATGGTGGGCAAACGGTCGATCACCTTCATTGGCATGTTTTGGGTGGGAGGCACATGGAGTGGCCGCCAGGCTAACCCCGGCGGGTAAGCCTATATTGACTTTGTTAGGTAGTTTAGTGTATAATGGTTAGGTGTATGTTAACTAGTACACTTCCTCGTAACGGTTCTATGGAGGGAGGGAGATCAGATGTCAGAAGTAAAAGTAGGCAAAAATGAAACACTTGATAGTGCGCTCCGCAGATTCAAGCGTACATGTCAAAAAGCCGGTGTTCTTGCGGAAGTCAGAAAACGCGAGCATTATGAAAAACCCAGTGTAAAACGCAAGAAAAAATCCGAAGCGGCACGTAAACGTAAATTTAACTAATCGCTAGTTTCGGAGGTATCGAGCTTTATGTCCATAAAAGAAAAACTGGTAGAGGATATGAAACAAGCCATGAAGGATAAGGAAGCAGGGAAACTTCGGCTTTCTGTTATCCGTATGGTTCGTGCCAGTATAAAAAATGTTGAAATTGACAAGAAGAAGGATCTTTCTGAAGAGGAAGTTCTTGACGTATTGGCTAAAGAAGTTAAAATGCGAAAAGATTCAATGGATGAGTTCAGAAAGGGAAACCGACCCGATTTGGTTGAGACACTTGAACAGGAAATCAAGATTTTGCTGCAATACCTTCCCCAACAGTTGACTGAAGATGAAATAAGGCCCTTAGTCATTGAAGCCATTCGTGAAACTCAGGCTGCTGACCTTAAAGAAATGGGTAAGGTTATGGCGGCACTGATGCCCAAAGTGAAAGGCCGCGCTGATGGTAAATTAGTAAATACAATTGTACGCGAACAGTTGAATAAATAAAATAAGTAATGAATCCGGTACTCAAGGGTACCGGATTTTCTATAATGTAAGATTAATAATGTAAGATTAGGCTAATAGGAGTGAGATAGTGAACTGGATTATACGAAGGATATTAATGGTATGCTTTGTAGGCATCGCTGCATGCTTGCTCGTGGATATGCCTGTTATAGCTAGTTCCGGTCCGGTTATTAGCATAGTAATAAAAGGAGAAATCAACCAAGGGCAAACCGCTCTCGTTCATAAGGCGATGGAAGAGGTACAGAAGCAAAAAGCGCAAGCGGTGCTGCTTGAAATTGATACTTTTGGCGGTCTGGTTGATTCGGCGATTAGTATTAGAGACATGATAATAAATTCACCTGTGCCCACAATCTGTTACATCAAAAACCGGGCCTGGTCGGCAGGAGCATTGATTGCCATTGCCCATAAACATATCGCAATTACTCCGGGGGGAAGTATCGGGGCCGCTGAACCCATTCCGACAACAGAAAAGACAGTGGCTGCGCTTAAAGCTGAATTCGCCGCGACAGCTAATAATACCGGCCGCAACCCGCAAGTGGCGGAAGCGATGGTTGACAAATCTCTTGGTTTTCCCGGCTATGCGGAACCGGGACAAATTTTAGCTTTGACCGACTACCAGGCAATCCAAGTAGGATATGCGGATACTGTGGCTTCAGACCGGGCTGCGGTATTAAAGCATTACGGTTTTACCGGAGCTCCGGTAGTGGAATATGTGCAAGAGTGGCCGGAAAAGCTTGCCGGCTGGTTGTCTGACCCGGCTGTAAAATCGGTTTTAATATCGATTATCTTTTTGGCTGTTCTGGCAGAGATAAAGACTGCAGGTATGGGAGGCGCGGCGCTTATCGGGATCATTGCCGCTATGCTCTTCTTCGGCAGCCAGTGGTTAACCGGACTTGCCGGTTGGGTAGAGCTACTGCTTTTTATCGGCGGTATACTTCTGTTATTTGTTGAATTATATACCCCCGGTACGGGTATATTTGGAGTAACAGGCGTTGTCGCGATACTTGCCAGTTTTTTCTTAACTTTGGGAGCCGGTTTCCAAGCAGTAAATGTTATGGCCATAAGCCTGGTAGCAGCAATTGTCATATTCTTAATGATAATTAGGCGTTTGCCTTCAAGCCAGCTTTGGTCTAAAGTTGTATTGAAGGATGCTGAAACCACTAATTCCGGATACATTTCAAGTAAAAATTATCAAGAATATATGGGAAAGACAGGAATAACAATTACGTTGTTAAGGCCGGCCGGAATTGTCGATATCGACGGCGTTCATCTCGATGTGGTCTCGGAAGGGCAGTTTATTGATTCAAACCAAAAAGTAAAGGTGGTGGATATTAACGGAAACAGAATTGTTGTACGTCCGGTCAGTGGCTCTTCCAGCTAAAGTCGGACATTGTCTATTGTCATGATTATTAAATGAGGAGGTTTAGTCCATGATCGCGTTAATTGGAAGTGTATTTATATTATTGGTATTTATCGTTGGAATCAGCATTTTTTTGCACTTTGTGCCGCTTGCTCTATGGATTTCCGCTTTGGCTGCCGGTGTTAACGTAGGAATAATTACTCTGATTGGTATGCGTCTCAGGCGTGTACCGCCGTCCCAGATTGTAATGCCGTTAATCAAGGCAAATAAAGCGGGCCTTGATGTAAACGTAAATCAGCTAGAGGCTCATTACTTAGCCGGCGGTAACGTTGATCGGGTTATCGACGCGCTTATCGCGGCCCATCGTGCTCAAATTCCGTTGCCGTTTGAACGGTCGGCTGCTATCGATCTGGCTGGTAGGAATGTGTTGGAAGCAGTACAAATGAGTGTTAATCCTAAAGTTATTGAAACCCCCTTCGTATCGGCAGTAGCGAAAAACGGGATTGAGTTAAAAGTTAAGGCCAGGGTCACGGTTAGAGCCAACATTGACCGGTTGGTAGGCGGTGCCGGCGAGGCTACCATTTTGGCCAGGGTTGGCGAGGGGGTCGTCACTACGGTAGGTTCGACTGACGACCACAAGGAAGTGCTGGCCAACCCTGACCACATTTCCCGTACAGTCCTCACCAAAGGCTTGGATTCGGGCACTGCCTTTGAAATACTCTCCATCGATATTGCCGATGTTGACGTTGGCCGTAATATTGGCGCGGAACTTATGACAGATCAGGCGGAAGCCGAAAAACGCATTGCCCAGGCTAAAGCTGAAGAACGGCGGGCCATGGCGGTGGCCCGGGAGCAGGAAATGCGGGCGTATACTCAGGAAATGCAGGCCAAGGTGGTGGAAGCGCAGGCTGATGTCCCGCATGCTTTAGCTGCTGCGCTACGGGAAGGTCGTATGGGCGTAATGGATTACTATAACATGAATAATGTCTTGGCCGACACCCAGATGCGCGAGACAATTGCCAAAGCCGGACCGATGGAGCCTGGACCCAAGTCTGATGAGAAAAAATAGGTGAATAGGTGAGTATATGGAAATTATGGACGTATTGATACCATTATTGCTGATGGTTCTCTTATATGTCGTGCCCGAGCTTCTAAAGCGACGAAAAACCAAGGAATACGAATATCCTGACATACCGGATACTCCGGATACTAAAATTCCGCCTGAAATGGCTAACACTCCAACCCCAATTCATAAAATGGAACAAGTTAATCAAGAAGAACCGGTTGGGGATTTAAGTGCCTATGCCAGCCATCCTTTTGCAGCCGCAAACAATATGCCTCCGCCGGTAAATATTCCGCAAGTTAGAGAAGTGATATCGCCTTGGCGAGAAAAACTTACTTCGCAAACGATTGCAAACGGAATCATTTTCGCTGAAATCCTCCTGCCACCGCGAGCTTATCGCCCAATCTATCCTCGCAAGAATACCAAAGGCAAATGAATAGGAAATACTAAATAAAACAGGAAAAATATATTCCTGTTTTATTTTTTATGGTCCAGCGCACACTAATAATAATCGAAAATTGAATTTAGAAGCGGTTTTCTGCTAAGAGGGGGCAAAGCATATGGCACAACAACAATATAAAGGGCGTCTTACTTACGCCCAGGGTACGTATGTAGAATTTGTCGTTGCTCCTAATCAAGACGTTGATTTTGGTGATATTCTTGTAGTTGAAGGTAAAAATAATGATCGTTTTTATGTTCGCGCCTATGATTTCAAGGTTAAATCCCGTTGGTCAGGTATGAACGGGGTGAGTTATCTTATGAGCAAATTAGATGAAAATGGTCAAATTGTAAATCAAGAGGAATTAGACTTCTATTTGGGAGGTAATCACACAGTCAAAATTGGTCTCGCAGAACAATTGTGTTATGCGGACCACAATGGTCAGTTATTTAATCCCAAGACCTGTCCGGATTTTTTTTGTGAAGTGAGAGGCTTAAGCTCTAAAGATACATCTTTATTGAAGGAAATGAAGGGTGACTTGGAAATAGGTTTTTTAAAAAGCGGTCGAACCGTACTTGAACTGCCGGTAGGCATATTTGGCTCAAAGGCTATTACCGAGCATATCGGGATATTTGGAACTACCGGCTCAGGCAAAAGCAACCTTGTTAAAGTGTTGTCAAGCTCGATTATCGATAACGGCAATTACGGACTATTAATATTTGATGTTCACAACGAATACTATCGTGACTTATCCCAGCATCCTAAGTTTCATGATCGGCTTGTGGTCTATAATACAAACCCCGAGTCGAGGCATAATGTGCGAAAACTGGCACTATATTGTGACGAGATTGAGCCGGAGGATATAACAGCCTGTGCTACTTTTACAGAGCCGCAATTAGATGCTATCTATAAATTGTCTTCCGTATGGCATGATCGATGGATGGAATGTGTTCTAAAATATGATACGCAAGATATTATAGAAGAACTTCACGAATGTACGGGACAAAAGTTTCAGGCGAGAACAATCAGTAAAATTAAGAGCATTTGCTGGAATTTGGAACAGGAGCTGAATATTAGTGACACCCAACCAAATGAAAAAGCAAGTATTGCCATGCAAATGATGAAAGAATTAGAGGAAGGAAAAGTGGTCTTGGTTGAGCTTAAAAATATCTCACCGGTTGGTGAACAAGCCCTGTCCACGTTACTATCAAAGAAACTATTGCAACATTATGCAGGAAAAACCGATTCCGAACGAAGTCATTTGAAGCCGGTTCTAATCGTTTTGGAAGAGGCACACAGATTTTTAGGCAAAAAAGAGTTAACATCGCAAAATGTATTTGCCCGTTTCGTAAGTGAAGCCCGCAAATTTAACTTAGGATTATGTGTAGTGGATCAACAGCCGCGTTTATTGGCGGATAAAGTATTATCCCAGCTCAATACGTTGTTCATTTTAGGACTGGCTTCCAAAGCCGATCGGTCAAAGTTAGAAGCTATGTGCCGCAAAGATATCTTGCAGCAACGCAATGAGATTAAAAATTTAGACTGCGGTGAATTAATCGTAGCCACAAATTACATGCGGTTCGCAGCCCCGGTTAAGGTTCATAAATTTGATGAATTTTTGACGCGAAAATTTCAATAAGTTTATATAATCCCCCTTCATGTACTAAACCCGGTAGCCGGGCATACATTTGTATATGAGGGGGGATTTGTCATGTTGCGTCGCAAAGGAAAATTACAAACACTCGCGCGACTGTTTGAAATTCCACAAGACATTGTATTGGATTTGCCGCGCATTACTATGCTTGGCAACAAACAGCTATTAGTAGAAAACCATAGAGGTATTATTGAGTATACCCCTTCGCTGTTGCGGGTTAAATTTAACCAAGGAGAATTAGTAATCAAAGGCAGCGCCTTGTCTCTTAGCAGTTTTCAAACTGAGCAGATACTAGTCGAAGGTACGGTCAGGGAGGTTAAGTATGATATTTAATTTCCGTTATCTGAAAGGCGCGGTAAAAATTCGAATCACTGGGCGTATGCCGGAAAGATTTATTAACTTATGTTTGGCAGAACGGATATTTCTCTGGAATATTACTAAACGGAATGATGATTTAATAGCTTGGATTAGTTTGGATGATTTTTTTGCAATCCGGCCGCTGGTGAGAAAAAGTCAAACCCGAGTGCAAGTTGCATCATCATGGGGATTGCCATTTTTGATAAAACGGATAAAACAACGAAAAATGATGGTAGTTGGCGGACTTATATTTATATTATTGCTGCATGTTCTTTCTTCTTATATTTGGTTTATCGATATTACAGGATTAAAATATTTATCCAACGATAGAATAAGGGAAAGTATTTCAAAAAATGGCTTAAAACCAGGAGCAATGAAAGAAAAAATCGATATTAAGCAAATTGAACGTGATATACTACTAAACATTCCTGAGGTGGCGTGGGTAGGTATCAATTTTACCGGCACGCGTGCTGTGGTCGAAATAGTGGAAAAAACGCTGCCGAAACAAGAAAATAAGGCGCCTGCTCATATAATTGCCGCTAAGGATGGAGTTATAACTGACATAATTGTTTTGGCTGGGCAACCGGCCGTAAAAAAGGGAGATACTATAAAAAAAGGGGACTTGCTGATAAAAGGATTCCCGGCTCAGTACATGGAGCCATCGCTGACTGGCGAAAAAACGGCTGCTATTCCTCAGGAACTTATTAAAGCTAAGGGCATTGTTAAAGCTAGAGTATGGTATGAAGGCTATGCCGAGGCCGAGCTCAATAAAAAGGTTTCGCGGCCAACCGGCAACCGGCAGGTTGCTGTAATGTTAAAAATCGGCCCCAATGAAATTATATTAAAAACTGTGCCTAATCCTCCTTTTGCCGAGTACGATACTGAGATCATACATAAACAGCTTCCCCTATGGAGGAATAGGGAATTCACTGTCGAATCAACTATTAAAATCTATCATGAAATTACTTCAAATTTGATAGATAAATCATTTGAAGAGGCCCGGGATGAAGCTCAAACGGCAGCCATGCACATGGTACAAGGCTCGATACCGGAAGCGGCGCAATTACTATCCCGCAATGTAGAAGTATTAAATCTAGCGGAACAAAATATTGTTAGGGTAAAGGTTAGTGTTGAAACTTTGGAAGATATTACGGAAACAATGTATTTAACACAACAGTAAAATGTGTAGAATATAGGGAGGCTTTGTCTTTTTGGAAAAACGCATCAACTTTAGTGACACAGCAGAGACGGTTGCGATTCTGGGACGAAACGACGAAAATCTTAGAATCATTAGGGAACAGTTCGAAGCTAAAGCTACCGCCCGTGGAAATGATTTGATTATCGAAGGACAGCTACCCGAAATTGATAAAATACACCGATTGTTTTCGGAATTAATATACTTGTATCGTGAAGGTAATCCAGTTACTATTCATGATGTCCGTTATAGTATCAAAATGGTTAAGGATGGTCGAGAAGAATTTCTCCACCAAATGTTTGCCGATACTTTTCTTGTGAATGCCAGAGGTCGTCATATTAAGCCTAAGACATTGGGACAGCGTCTTTATCTGGAAGCCATCCGCAACAATTACATCACCTTTGGTATAGGGCCTGCCGGCACTGGGAAAACTTATCTTGCCGTCGCAATGGCAGTTTTTTCCTTAAAAAATAAGTTGGCCGAGAGAATCATATTAACCCGGCCCGCCGTAGAAGCCGGGGAAAAACTTGGTTTTTTGCCTGGAGACCTGCAGGAAAAAGTTGACCCATATTTGAGACCATTATATGATGCGATGTATGATATTCTCGGAGTGGACACCGTAACCAAATATATGACAAAAAATATTATTGAAGTTGCTCCCCTGGCCTACATGCGCGGCCGAACCCTCGATGATTCTTTTATAATTTTGGATGAAGCCCAAAATACGACAATGGAGCAGATGAAAATGTTTTTGACCCGGCTTGGTTTTGGTTCGAAAATGGTTATTACCGGCGACATCACCCAGATTGATTTGCCCCATGGATCTGTATCAGGGTTGAAACAAGCTCAATCTGTTTTAAGTGACATACGTGGTATTGAAATTAAGTGCTTTGATGAAAGTGATGTTGTCCGTCATGAAATTGTCAGCAAGATTATAAAAGCATACGAACGGTTTGAGCAGTCGTAACTGTTCTCTTTAGGTAGGGAACTGCTTATAAACCGCCATCTGCGTCGTTGCTTCTGCGGTCCTCACTCCAACGTACTTCCCCAGTACGCTTCCGCTCCGGTCCTCGTCGCGCCTAGCATCTAACGATTTCTAAGCAGTTCGGGCATTTGATAAGCTGGCGGATACGAGTAGAAAAAAATAAATCTCTGTATTTGGAGATGAACAATATATATGATATCGGCAAATAACAAACTGCGGAATTTTTTCACCCGGCTGGCGAGCGTGTATACCCGGCCGCTGGTACGCCGCATTGTACTTGCTTTGGCATTTTTTGTCCTCTACACGATAACTTTATCGACAGATTTTATCCCCGACAAAGTTTCGTTGCAGGTCGGCCAGGTTAGCGACCGAGACGTTATAGCACCGCGAACCGTTTCTTATATTGATACTGCTAAAACTAAACAGCTGGAAGCAGAAGTTTTGGCTAGTATAGCTAACGTATATGATCTAGATGTTGCAGTAATGACCAAGGTGGAAGTAGAAATAAAGACTATCTTTCGGGCTGCTCAGCAGGTTATAACAGATAAAAACCTTGATTCGACTGAAAGAAAATTGGACAAATTAGACAAAGACTTGACAGAATTGAAAATTTCCTTACCCAGTAACGTTTTATCCGATTTAATTACTCTTGATGAAGCTACTCTTCCCCCAGCCGAAGAGTATGTAAAAAGTGCATTGCGCAAACATTTGCAGCGCGGTATTCACGAAGACGAGTTGGATATTGCCAGAAAACAAATTGTAGTAGAAACTGAGGAACTTGGCTTAGGCAATAATACTGAAGCTGTTGTGGCCGGTATCGCACAAAAACTGCTAAGGCCCAATTTTATTTTAAACGCACGCGAGACTGAAAAACGAAAACAAGCTGCCTTAGCTACGATTGAGCCTGTCCGTCAAACTGTAAAAAAAGGGCAGGTGCTTGTAAGGCGAGGCGATGTGATTACACCTGAGCGAATTAACGTTATGAACGAACTCGGATTATACGCGGGCAACGTAAATGAGATGCGAATATTAGGGTTGGCAATATTCGTGCTGTTAGCCATGATAATAGCATTGGGCTATTTGTATAAATTTGCCGGGTTTGTCTATGGAAATGACATGTATCTTGTACTTTTAGGATTAATTATTCTTGTAACCTTACTATTGGGTAAAGCAGCCCATTACTACTCGGACTTTGCCGCCCCGATCGCGGCTGGCGCATTATTAACCGCAATCCTTATCGATACACGAGTAGCTTTATTAATGGGCGTTATTGTGGCGATGCTGTTTGGCGTTATTGTTGATCATGATTTTCGTGCAGTGGCCGTAGCTTTAACTGGCAGTTTGGCCGGAGTATATAGTGTCACCAAAAAGGCCCATGGCTACAGTCTAACCAGAGCCGGGATTTGGATAGCTGCAATCAATTTTCTGGTTATTAGCTCAACTGGTTTTATTGAGGAAATTGATAATAGGGAAGTGCTCTTCCAGGCAATACTGGGTATTTTTAACGGTATTGCTGCTGCCATTATCACTACCGGAATTCTTCCTTACCTGGAACATGCTTTTAACCTTACTAGTTCAGTCAAACTCTTGGATTTGGCGAGGCCCAATCATCCGCTGCTTCAGCGGCTTCTCCTCGACGCACCCGGAACCTACCACCACAGTATCTTGGTTGGGAACCTGGCGGAAACTGCGGCTGTTGCCATTGGCGCCGACCCCGTGACTGTTAGAGTGGGGGCATATTATCATGACATTGGTAAAATCAAGCGGCCCTATTTCTTTGGGGAAAACCAAGTTGACAATGAAAATCCGCATGACAAAATCGCCCCATCGCTAAGCACGTTGATCGTAACTTCTCATATAAAAGACGGGCTGGACCTATGCCGTGACTATAAACTGCCACAGGTCATTACCGATATTATTCAACAACATCATGGAACTACGCTGGTATCTTACTTTTATAAACGGGCCACTGAGAACGAACATGGAGAATGTATAATTGAAGCGGACTTTAGATATGAAGGGCCTCGACCACAAAGCAAAGAAGTTGCTTTGGTAATGCTGGCGGATGCTTGTGAAGCGGCTGTGCGCTCAATTAGCAAGCCCAATGTGAACCGTATTGAAGGAATGGTACGAAAAATTATTCGCGAACGGCTTCATGACGGACAGCTCGATGATTGTAATTTGACTTTAAAAGATCTCAATGTCATAGGTGATGTGTATATTCGTCTATTATCCAGCATGTTTCATACCCGCATTGAGTATCCGGATGCTCTAAAAGAGCTAGAGAGGAAGAAATTGAAAAATGGAAACGCTAATCGACAATGTGCAGAAAAAGATGACAATAACGGAACAAATGACCCAAACAGTGCGGGCAGTAGTAAATAAATCCGCACAAGTTTACGGACTGGAAGAAAAGGCCGAAGTTGGGCTGATTTTTGCAGACGACGAATACATCCGAAAATTGAATTTTGAATATCGCGACAAGGATTGTTCCACGGACGTATTATCCTTTGCATTGAATGACCATATCGACCACGATACGGAACCGGAAATCCTTGGCAACCCCCCGGGAATGGAAATACTGCTGGGAGATATTGTAATCTCTCTCGAGACTGCCGCTCGTCAAGCTGAAGAGTTTGGCCATAGTATGGAACGGGAACTGGCTTACCTAACAATTCACGGCATGCTTCATTTGCTGGGTTACGATCACGAGGATGAAGCAGAACGGGCAGACATGCGCAAGGAGGAAGAGCATGTTTTGTCTCTGCTTGGAATTACCAGAGGCTAACGTGTTGTATTCGCCATGAGATTTATCCTATCATTGCGACATGCTCTGCGGGGGATTTTATTTAGTGTGCTAACAGAGCGGCACATGCGATTTCATCTATTTGCTGCTGCGTGCGTTATACTACTGGCTTGGAAAGTCGGTCTGAACAGCATTGAATATGCCATTTTAGCCGTCACAATAGCAGGTGTATTGGTTGCGGAGTTATTTAATACTGCTTTAGAAGCAATCGTTGATAAGGTTTCGCCAGAATATCATCCTTTGGCCAAAATTGCCAAGGATGTAGCCGCCGGGGCTGTTTTGGCAAGCGTGTTCAATTCTTTGGTTGTTGGGTATCTCCTGTTTTTTCATAGATTATTTGGCTAGAGGCTGGTTGAAAACGCTCATCTGCTTTGTGAACCAGCCCAGCCTCTATAAAATTATAAAATTGAGGTTGCGTGTTTTTTAAAACACGCTCTAATGGGGAGGACAAAATGGACAAAGTGGTGAAAGAGCTTCTTGAAGCGGCGCTTCTTGCCCGTAAAAAAGCTTATGCCCCTTATTCTAATTTTAAAGTAGGGGCCGCCGTGCTGGGAAAAAACGATAAGATTTACGGCGGCTGCAATATAGAGAATGCTTCCTTTGGTTTATCCAATTGCGCCGAGCGCACTGCCATCTTTAAAGCAGTTTCTGAAGGAGAAAAAGAAATTATAGCTTTAGCTGTGGTTGCTAATACGACGGAACCGGTATCTCCCTGCGGAGCCTGCCTTCAAGTTATGTCTGAATTTGGCATAAAGAGAATCATCCTTGGCAATACTCAGAGAGAATGGCGCGAAACTACCATTCGTGAACTGTTGCCGGATAGCTTTACCAAAACGGATTTAGTTAGTGGTGGTGATTAAAATTGACTACAAATGATTTGCAAAAACATGTATCAGGGTTCGTTGCCGTAATTGGCCGCCCCAATGTGGGAAAATCAACTCTGATAAATAGTTTGATTGGGCAAAAAATCGCAATAATGTCTGACAAGCCGCAAACCACCAGAAATAAGATAATGGGTGTTTTAACATTAGACGATGCTCAAATCTTGTTTATTGACACTCCCGGAATTCACAAGCCCAAACATAAATTGGGAGAGTATATGGTCAGGGCGGCAGAAAACACGCTTCATGAAGTGGATGTAATCCTATTTGTTGTTGACGCTACCGCAAAAATGGGACCTGGAGAAGAATATATACTGGACAACCTTAGTAAGATCAGGACGCCGGTAATTTTAGCGGTAAATAAGATTGACCAGGTTCCTAAGATCAGCTTGCTTCCTTCCATCGAAAAATATACCACTTGTTGTGAGTTTGCCGCAGTAGTACCCATATCCGCACTGGACCATACGAACCTGGATCGATTAATCGCGGAAATCAAAGCGCATTTGACACCCGGCCCCCAGTATTATCCCCCTGACATGGTAACGGATCAGCCTGAGAGATTAGTAATTTCCGAACTTATTCGCGAAAAGGCGCTTCACGCAACCAGGGAAGAAATTCCCCATGCCATTTTGGTTGATATAGAAGAGATTAAGACTCGCGTTAATGATGATCTCTACGTGCGGGCAGTTATCTATGTGGAACGGGAGTCGCAGAAAGGAATTGTAATCGGTGAAGGTGGAAAACTTTTAAAACAAATTGGGCAAGCGGCTCGAAAGGATATAGAAAACTTGCTGGGGAATAAAGTGTTCCTCGATTTATGGGTGAAAGTGAAAAAAGACTGGCGTAATCGTGAAAATATATTAAAGACTTTTGGGTTTGAGTAAAAAATCCTTAACTTTTTTTGGCTGCCGAATAACGGCAGCCATTGATTTTATTGACCAATGCTTTACTTGATGGTATCATTTGTAAAGAGGGGATTAAAATATGAAATGGTTCTCCAAGTATTTTATTAATGGTCTTATTATTATTGTGCCGATCGCTATTACTGTTTTTGCAGTAGTTAATACTTTTTCATTTACTGAATGGCTGCTAGGGAGATACCTGCCTATTCATTTTCCCGGACTTGCTTTAGTTGTCGTTTTGGCTCTCATTTTTTTGATTGGCTGGTTATCCTCTCACTGGTTGCTGAAGGGCATCTTTGATTATACGGAACGATTACTTGGTTCTATCCCAATAGTCAAATTTATTTATAATAGTGTAAAGCAGCTTTCTACCACAGTGTTTGAGTCACAGAAACTCCTTGAGAATGCTGTGCTGGTACCCTACCCGCATCCAGGTGTGAGGTCGCTGGGTTTTGTGATGCCTGACCTGTCGGAACCGCTCAGCAAACAATTTGATGAAGAACATGTTTGTGTGTTCGTACCAATGAGTTTGAACCTGACCGCAGGATTTAATATAATCTTACCCAGGCGGGATATAATACCTTTAGATGTGACAAGCGAGAGTGCATTGCAATATGTTATTACTGCCGGAGCCGTCATGCCCCGCAGTAATTCCAACTGTTAGGGACTGTTCAAAAAGATGCAGCTGCTAGGCGGCGCGAGGATTGTGCTGCGCCGCGTACGTAGTTTGTACGCAAGAGCGCGTCGCCATGGAAACGGAATGTGTGAGATAAGGCTATCCTACTAAGAATAGCTTGCATCTTAGACCGTAACCGGAGTGCCAACGACGCAGATGCGCTTTTTCAACATTCTCGTTAGGGAGAGATGCTTTATCGACCCGGCTTTATTACTCAGCATAGTCAAACTTTTTGCAGCTTTCCTGCTGGTATTAGTGAACGGTTTTTTTGTAGTGGCTGAGTTCTCACTGGTTAAAATTCGAAAGACCCGCCTGGAAGAGCTTTCCCTGCAAGGCAATCGCCGGGCTGCTTTGGCATTAAAAGTGGTATCCGATTTAGATACTTATCTGGGGGCTACTCAACTTGGAATTACGCTTGCTTCGCTGGCTTTGGGGTGGCTTGGTGAACCGGCGATTTCTTCTCTGTTAGAGCCGCTTGTATATAAATATATTCCCGTATCCGAATGGGTCCGTAATACTATTAGTATTGCCGTGGGATTTACTGTTATTACGTTTTTACATATTGTAATCGGTGAACTTGTGCCTAAATCTTTGGCCATTCAGCAGGCTGAGAGTACGACTTTATTTTGTGCTTGGCCTCTTTATATCTTCCATAAAATCGGTTATCCTGTCATAGTTTCGTTTAATCGTATAGCACGAGCTATCTTACGCCTGCTGAATATTAAAGCGGCAAATGAAACCGATCTGGCTCATTCGGAAGAGGAGTTAAGAATGATTGTCAGTGCTAGCCATCGCGGTGGGGTTCTTGACCAGATGGAAAGCGAATTAATTGACAATGTTTTTGATTTCGCGGATCGTTTGGCCCGGGAAATCATGGTGCCGAGACAAGACATGATATGTCTTTTTGTTGATGATTCATTTGAGGAGAATATGCAGGTAGTTAAGGAAACCGGTCATACCCGTTATCCCCTCTGCGCGGAAGATAAAGACCACGTAATCGGCATGGTGCATATACGTGATTTGATGGACATGACAGATCCACCCAATAAAGACTTAAAATTAATCGTGCGGGAAATTTTGATCGTCCCTGAGGGAATGTCTGTGGCTCATCTTCTGCAAGTGATGCGCCGTAAACGCACTCATTTGGCTGTCGTTGCCGATGAATACGGCGGCACCGCCGGCTTGGTGGCTCTGGAAGACGTGCTTGAAGAAATCGTTGGGGATATTCAAGATGAGCATGATCTGGTGGAAGAAGTTGAAATACAGCGTTTGCCAGACGGAAGTTATGAGTTCGACGGCGGAGTATTATTGGATGATGTTATCGAGCTATTGAATATACGGTTGGAAGAACATGAAGAAGATACAATTGGCGGGTATATTTTCGGCATGCTTGGACGCCGTCCGGAAACCGGTGATAAGGTGGATATCGGCGATTTTTCTTTTGAGATATTGCAGGTTAATGGCTTGCGGATTGTCAGGGTTAAAGCTTCACCGCTGTTATTAGAAAATCCTGACAAGGTTGATGAGGACTTATAATTATGACGGTGATTGGTGAATCCTAAGATTATATATTCGTGAGAAAGGGATGATTGGATTGGTACTGCGGGAGATGATGTGGGAGATTTTTCAGAACACCGGCAACATCGACGCTTATTTAGCCTATCGGGCTTGTGTTGATAATAATGCAAGCCAACCTGAATCACGGGATTTAACTGGCAGTTTGTCGGCAAAACTAAAAATCATGAGTAGTTAGTGAGGTCAAATGCCGGTGGAGTATCAAACTGAAGCCATTCTGTTGGCAGTACGTAATTGGGGCGATGCCGACAGAATGGTTACTTTGTTTTCACGTGAGTATGGCAAAATAACGGCAATAGCATACGGCGCACGCCGATCTAAGAGCAAGTTAGGCGGCTGTTTGCAGCCCTTTTCTCATTTGGACTTATCGTTATCCTTTGCTAAGCTTAAAAGAGGATTGGATTCAGTAAAACAATGCGAAATTATGACATCTTTTCGGGAACTCAGAGAAGATCTGACTCTGTTGGCCTATGGGAATTTTCTCGCCGAACTGGTAAGTGAATTATGGCCGGAACGGGAAAAGGATTTTAATGCGTTTTATATTTTGTTACATGCTTACCATTTGCTTTTAGTAAGAAATCCGCGTATTACCACTTTGGCGGCTGCATGGCAACTATTATCACTGGCAGGATTTCAGCCGAGCTTTGATCGCTGTCTTTACTGTGAAAAAGATCTAATTTTTCCAGCTTTTATAGACGTGAGAGCAGGAGGGGTTGTCTGCCCGCATTGCGATCACTATCAACTGCCTGAAATTACCCGGCAAGTCCGAGATTTAATAGGCAATCTAATTAGACTTGATTGGAACAATCCTGGTAATTTTTCAATAAATGGGAAAGTTCTAAATCAAGCTGAGAGCATACTGTGCAGTTTTCTTCGCTTCCAATTGGACAAAGATTTAAACTCATTAAAGTTTATTCAACAGATTAACGCTATGTAAGCGTACTATATTTTCAGAATACATTATGGGCAGTCAGGAAATAATAAGCTGAGATTACTGTAAGGAGGCGGAGCTTGATGGATAATATTAATAATATTACTTTGGAAAAAATTGATATGGTTCGCGAAAGAATTGGGGTAACCTACCGGGAAGCCAAAGAAGCGCTGGAACGCAATGGCGGTAATGTCATAGATACTCTAATAGAGTTGGAGGGACGGACAAAAAATAATAATTGGACTGAGGAGTTTTCCGTTCGTTCAACAGAGGTTATTGATAAAGTGAAGGAACTTATTCGCCAAGGTAATATAAATAAAATACGAATCAAGCATGAGGACAGAGTCTTAGCAGAAATACCTGTAGCGCTGGGAGCAATCGGGGCCGTAGTTCTGCCGCAACTGGCGGTACTTGGCGTTTTGGTTGCGGTATTTAAACGCTGTACGATTGAAGTGATTCGAGATGAAGAAAGTGTTCCGCCTCAGGAGGAAACTACAAAAGCAGTAGAGACCCTCAGAGATCCATTATAAGTATGTAGCTCGCACAGAGTGAACTCGTTTAGCTTCTTGCTAAACTTCGGGGCTTCGGTGGGGGACTCTACCCCCACCGAAGTTTGGAAGTGGTAACACCCACTTATAGAAGTGGGTGTCTTCAAAGTTGGATAAAGCATGCTGAAACTTAGATATATTAGTAGCAACGATATCTGTGAATTTTTGCACAGGTATCGTATTTTTTTTTAAGAATACGTGAAAGTATAATATGTTAGGTTAAGCGACAGCGTCGAAGCGTTCCTAATACCCGGATATAATTTCAATTTTTTAGTGCGTTCCATATAGCATATAGTAAAAGAAATCATTAAAGGAATTCGCCAAACTTTGGCGTATAGACATAGTATAGCTTATATATTTTAAATTCTGCGCGTGTCAACATTGAGTATTCACGAAAGGGGTGTTAATTATTGCCATTAACGCCGCGACAAGAGAAAATATCCGACATCGTACGCGCATCGGGCCCGATAACCGGGGAACAGATAGCTGAACGGCTTAATGTTACCCGAGCAGCTTTGCGCCCGGATTTAGCTGTTCTGGTAATGTCCGGCCTGATCGAAGCCCGCCCGAAAGTTGGCTATTACTATACCGGGAAAGATGCTTTTTCTTTGATAACAGATCAAGTTAGCCTAATAAAAGTACGGGATATACAGTCTGTACCTGTTGTGGTATCATGTAACACTAGTGCTTATGACGCTGTCGTGACCATGTTCCTGGAAGATGTAGGCACAGTGTTTGCAGTCGAGCCTGGGGGCATTTTGGCAGGTGTGATATCGCGCAAAGATGTACTGAAGATTGCCATCGGTGGGAATGACCTTCATAAGATGCCGGTAAAGGTGCTAATGACTCCCATGCCCAAAATTGTGGTTACTACTCCGGATGAACCGGTACTTGCAGCCGCAAAAAAAATTATTGACAATGAAGTAGACAGTCTGCCGGTTGTATCGGCAACATCTACCCTGGGAAACAAAGTTTATGAAGTTGTCGGACGGTTGACGAAAACGAATGTTGCAAGGCTATTTGTAGAATTAGGCGAAGGAAAAGGAGGTAACAACTATAGCTAGTTTACCGATTATTTATGCTTTATCCGATTCAATTGGCGAGACTGCCGAGATGGTGGCTAGGGCTACGGCCAGTCAGTTCAATTCGGGTCATTTTGATATTATTCGTATCCCTTACATCAATTCCGTTGATCAGATTGAAGAAACAGTCAGAGAAGCAGCGAAACATTCCTGTGTAATCTGTCATACACTTGTTTCCCCTGATTTGCGGGCGGCATTGCTGGAACAAGCCCAGCGGTATGACGTAGCGGCAATCGATATAATGGGCCCCATGCTTAATGCAGTTCAAGAGATCTCAGGACTTATCCCCCGCCTTACACCAGGACTCATCCACAAGCTTGACCAGGAATACTTCAAACGGGTTGAAGCCGTAGAATTTGCCGTAAAGTATGATGATGGAAAAAATCCCTGGGGCTTACTTAAAGCTGATGTTGTGATTGTCGGAGTTTCGCGAACTTCGAAGACCCCGTTAAGTATGTATTTGGCGCATAAAAAAATAAAAGTGGCAAATGTACCCATGGTACCTGAGGTACCGCCGCCGCAAGAGTTGTTTCAAGTTCCGCCGCAACGAATAGTAGGTTTGGTTATTAACTCGCAAAAATTAAATGAAATCAGGTGCGAACGTTTAAAAACCATGGGTCTGGCTCCTAATGCGACTTATGCTAATATGGACCGTATTATTGAAGAACTTGAATATGCTAAAGCCATAATGAGGAAGCTCAATTGCCTGGTCATTGATGTGTCAAACAGAGCTATCGAAGAAACTGCCAACAAAATTCTAGAAATCGTCCAAAGAAATAACAAACAGTGAAAAGAGTCCCTCTTTATCCTCCAACTTGATTACAAAAATGTGTCTGTGTCAACATTATAGACTACATTAGCCGCTTTCCACCGGTTATTTCCCTGTGTTACTTCCACGTCACCGCAAAAATTCGCAATTCGGCTACGCCAGTTGAAATCAACTTTATTGGCCTTTATGGATAGATTGGTGCGGGCAAACTCTACTCCGCCATCGATGGAAGCCTGGCTGTTTGCTCCGCACACGTATACACTGTCCCCGGTAAAATGTATATCATCCTGAGTGACCGAGATTCCTCCGGAACCCCAAACTTCTAGAGATGCCATGTCAACCTTGGCTTGACCCGCAGTTATGGTGCGATTATTAACCTGGATAAAGACATTTCCTTTTAAGACATACAGACCAGTATTAATGTCAAAATAAGTTTGATCAGCGGTAATAACAGGTTTGGCAGCAGCTATGCCGGTTAATAATACAATAAAGACGATAATGAAAATTAAGGCTTTTATTTTCACTGTAGATCCCCCTTTTGATTGTATTATACTAAAACAAGTATAATACGCGCACCTGGGAAAAAGATCCGTTTCTGGTTTGAGTCTTTCTGGTCTTTCTATAAAAACGGGATAAGACAAGGAAACCATCCACATTAGATATTAGAGGAGGCAAATACATCCAATGAAGGTACGGGAACGTATTGAAGAGTTGGAATATAAAATATTAGCCCCTTTTGCGGCCAAAAGCCGGGATGCAGTGCGGGAGCGGGATGAGTCACCATGCGATTTTCGCACCGCATTCCAAAGAGATCGTGACCGAATTATTCACAGTAAATCCTTCCGCAGGCTAAAGCATAAGACCCAGGTTTATATATCACCGGGGGATCATTACCGGATGCGAATGACTCATAGCCTGGAAGTAGCTCAAATTTCCCGGACGATTGCCCGAAGCCTAATGCTAAATGAAGACTTGACTGAGGCCATAGCCTTGGGTCATGATGTAGGGCATACTCCCTTTGGTCATTCCGGTGAATACGCACTCAAAGATTTAATCGGATGTTATAGCCATAATGAGCAGAGTCTCCGTGTTGTTGAGCATCTGGAACGCAACGGGCAGGGCCTTAATTTAACAGCGGAAGTACGGGATGGAATACTCAATCATACCGGGAATAGCAAACCGCTTACTTTGGAGGGAAATATTGTTCGGTTTGGTGACCGAATTGCCTATTTATGTCATGATTACGATGATGGAATACGGGCGGGGATGCTCAGGCCTTCCGATCTTCCCCCAAATGTTGCTTCAACGCTGGGGACCAACCCTTCCCGCATGATTACTGTCATGGTGTCTGACATTATTATAAAATCTACAGGGAAAAAAGAAATTCTTATGTCAGATCCAGTTAAAAATGCCATGGACCAGTTACGCGAGTTCATGTTCGAAAAAATATATCATTCGCCCGAACTGGAACCAGACCGGAAAAAAGCTCGCTATGTTATTAGTAAGCTATATGAATATTTTATGAAGAACCCCGATAGTTTGCCGCAAGAGTTCTTAGACCGCGAAAAACGTTGGGGGTTGCAGACAACGACGGTCGACTATGTTGCGGGTTTGACCGATTTATATGCTATTAAGATATTCGAGAAGCTCTTTATCCCATCAACATGGGCCCAGTCTAAATGAGGACAATAATTTATCTTCACAACCGGGTCATTGGATCACGGTTGTTTTATTTAACAAATATACTGTTGTTTGTCAAGATCCCAAAGAGGAATTTTGTCATTTATATTGAATAATATTTAAACATGGAGCTTGATCCTGTTAACAACTGAGCATCTGTAACCGCAGTAGCAGGAATAATAATTATTTATGTCGAATTTGGCAAAATGACAGGATGCTTTGGTAGGCAGTAAACCGGTTATTTAGCAGGATTATGAAAATAAATGGCGAAAAATATGCTAGGTGAAAACTATGAAAGACTTAGTATTCGAAGATTTTATTGAACAGTTGCGTGAGACAAGCGACATTGTTGGTATAATCTCCGATTACGTACCCTTAAAAAAACGAGGTAAGAATTATTGGGGATGTTGCCCATTTCATCATGAAAAAACACCATCATTCTCTGTTACTCCTGATAAAGGATTTTTTTACTGTTTTGGATGCCAAACCGGCGGTAATGTCTACAATTTCTTGATGAAAATCGAAAACATTGGTTTTTTGGATGCGGTGAAGTTATTAGCCAATAAAATGAATGTTTCCTTGCCGGCAAAAGAGAAATCTGAACGGGAAAAAATAAGGGATCAGGAAATTAACAAAATATATCAGGCTACCGAATTAGCCAGAGATTTCTTTTTTTCGTGTTTGACTAAAACCAATTTGGGTAAAACCGCTCGGGAGTATTTGGCAGCACGAGGTGTTGCTGATCAAACAATCGAGACTTATAAAATAGGCTTTGCTCCCCCTCAGTGGGATAAGCTTTCCCTAGCATTTTTGGAGCGCGGTATTTCCCTGGACGTTTTACTTAAATCGGGATTAGCAGTTTCCCGACAGTCCGGCCGAGGAGTATACGACCGCTTCCGGAACCGTATTATATTTCCGATCTGTGATGCAAGGGGAAGGGTCATCGGCTTTGGTGGCCGGGTGATTGATAATAGCCAGCCTAAGTATTTAAATTCTCCGGAAACCTTAATTTTTAATAAACGCCACGTTTTATATGGATTTGATATAGCTTATGAGAATATCCGCGGCTCTGGTCAGGCAATTGTTGTGGAAGGTTACATGGATGCCATTACCGCACACTGTATGGGGATAAAAAATGTAGTAGCCTCCTTGGGAACCGCTTTTACTCCCGAGCAGGCAAGACAGATCCTTAAATGCAATGTGGAAATGGTGTTTTCATATGACAGCGACAGCGCCGGTCAGAACGCAACCTTAAGAGCGTTGGAAGTAGTGCGTGCTTTGGGAGCTAAGATTAGAGTTGTGCAGATTCCTGACGGCAAAGACCCTGATGAATTTTTGCGAAAATACGGCAGTGAAGCATATAAGCTTTTGATACAGGACTCTCTGCCGCTAGTTGAATATCAAATTAGTCAGGCTTTAGCCAATACGGATTTTTCAAGTATCGAAAGTAAAATTGCCGCTGTTGCGAAGCTTGTTCCTATATTGGCTGTAACTAGAAATCAGGTGGAAACCGAAGCTCATATATCTCGGCTTTCACAACTAATAGGGGTTGACGAGGGTGCGTTTAGAGCCGAAATACGAAAGTACATTATTCAAAGCAAAAAGGATAATAATGTAAAAAACGGGAAAAATATAAATATTGCGTTTTCATCTCAGAAACCTATCCCGGCAAGAACCAAAGCTGAACGCCAGATTATTCGCTTAATGTTTGACGAACCTTCGCTTATTCCTTACGTTGCCACGCAATTGAAAAGTGAAGAAGTACATGGCAGTGAGCGAATAGAAATAATTAATTTTATATTTAACGCGTATAATATGGAAAAAAATATTACACCGGCTATATTATATAATGGTGCAAATAATCTAAGCGAAAAAGCAGCAACCGAGCTTTCTCATATTATGTTAATGGATATAGAATTCCATGATATTGCCCAATTTGTTGACGGTTGTATAAGAGCTATTCGCTTGGCGCATTTAACTGCTTTATATGAACAA
The DNA here is from genome assembly GCF_003966895.1 of Methylomusa anaerophila. Lineage (NCBI taxonomy): Bacteria > Bacillati > Bacillota > Negativicutes > Selenomonadales > Sporomusaceae > Methylomusa > Methylomusa anaerophila. The sequence continues at coordinate 3,837,862 of NZ_AP018449.1, forward strand.
CACCGTTTGACGGCCGATGAATTAGAACGTATGGGGGATAGCAACTTTCTGCAGGAATTAGCAGAGAGTCAGCGAATCAAAAATGAGATTAGCAAGTTACATCAACTTTAACTTATCAGTATCCACATTTTCCGGTCTTGCCAAGGGAAGGGGGGAGAAATATGGCCGATAAAAAAACTTTGTCCAATGAGCATGTTGACGAATTGCTGCATAAAGGCAAAAAACGTGGCGGTGTGTTGACATATGCCGAGATCATGGATACAATGCAGAGCGAAGATTTATCACCGGATGAAATTGACGATATGTATGAGATTTTCACTAATAAAGGCATTGAGATTGTTGATGAAGTGCCCGATGTGGAGATGATAGACGGTCCGGATATTTCTGAGATCGAAGTTACGGCCGAAGAGGTAGATATTGATCTCACCATTCCAGAAGGTATCAGTATTGACGACCCTGTTCGCATGTATCTTAAAGAGATTGGCCGCGTTCCACTCTTGACGGCTGATGAAGAGATTAAATTGGCTAAGCGTATGGAACAGGGCGACGATGAAGCAAAGCGCCGGCTGGCGGAAGCCAACCTTAGACTGGTTGTAAGTATTGCTAAGCGATATGTGGGTCGAGGTATGCTGTTTTTAGATTTAATTCAGGAAGGAAACTTAGGTCTTATCAAAGCGGTAGAAAAATTTGACTACAACAAGGGATACAAATTTAGTACCTATGCTACCTGGTGGATACGTCAGGCAATTACCCGGGCGATTGCCGATCAGGCGCGTACCATACGAATTCCTGTTCATATGGTTGAAACAATAAATAAATTAATTCGTGTTTCACGTCAGCTTCTCCAGGAATTGGGACGTGACCCGATACCGGAGGAAATTGCAAGAGCAATGGATGTCAGCGTGGAACGGGTTCGTGAAATTATGAAGATTGCCCAGGAACCGGTTTCGTTAGAAACACCCATTGGCGAAGAAGAAGACTCTCATCTGGGAGACTTCATTGAAGATCAGGATGCGCCGGCGCCGGCCGAGGCTGCTTCCTTTATGCTATTAAAAGAACAACTGGAAGAAGTGCTGGAAACTTTGACACCCCGTGAGGAGAAGGTTCTCAGATTGCGATTTGGTCTGGATGACGGTCGTGCCCGTACATTGGAGGAAGTTGGACAGCATTTCGGGGTAACACGCGAACGTATTCGGCAAATTGAAGCGAAAGCACTAAGAAAGCTTAGACATCCTAGTCGCAGTAAAAAACTCAAAGATTTTCTGGAATAGGGATGTCCGAAGTTCTATTTAATTATTAAAAAAACTTGACGTAAAGATGACCATGAGATATAATAATTTTCGTTGGCGTCATTCCTCGATAGCTCAATGGTAGAGCACTCGGCTGTTAACCGAGTTGTTGTAGGTTCGAGTCCTACTCGAGGAGCCAGTTTATAAGTTTGTAAAACAGGCTTTCTTCGGAAAACCTGTTTTAATATCTCTCTAGGTAACTGCTAAGGTTATCAAATGCCTCGAACTGCTTAGAAATTGTCAGATGCTAGGCACGATGAGGACCGGAACGAAGACGTACTGGGTGGTACGTTGTAGTGAGGACCGCAAGAGTAACGACGCAGATGGCGGTTTATAAGCAGTTCCCAACTTAAAGGTGAATAGTTACGCCTCTAGGGCCTATAGCTCAGCGGTAGAGCAGCCGGCTCATAACCGGCTGGTCCCTGGTTCGATCCCAGGTGGGCCCACCAATTTGGTCATCGGTCATCGGGTGTCAGGCAGCGGGAGTGTTTCGTTGTCTCCAAATGATTGAAATCCGACAATTAAATAAGTATTTTTAGTCATAGGTAGTAGATAAGAGAGATAAACTTAAATAATTTCGTTCCCGACGCCTGCTGCCTGATGACCGCCTACTGTTATGGCCCGTTGGTCAAGCGGTTAAGACACCGCCCTTTCACGGCGGTATCAAGGGTTCGATTCCCTTACGGGTCACCATATTCGATATTCGAGGTTCGATGCGCGATGTTCGAAAGGGCAGAAGTGACGAGCCTGGATAAATAGTTTTCGGCTAGGTGTGACGAAAGTCGAACGTCAGATGTCGAAAATCGAAACGGGCGATTAGCTCAGCCGGGAGAGCGCCTGCCTTACAAGCAGGATGTCGGCAGTTCGATCCTGTCATCGCCCACCAAATTTTGCAAAAACCTACGAGCAGTCTTCGTAGGTTTTTTTACGTTTGTGAATGAATAGGCAGGGGGGGGGTTTCCACAAAAAGGATTTTTACCCTAGTTCGAGAAATACTATGGTTGGGACATCATGTAGGAGGAGCTCAAGTGAAACTCGGAAAACGTCTCGCCGCCATTGCTTCTAAGGTTCCCCAAGGCAGCCGACTGGGTGACATTGGTACCGATCATGCTTATCTTCCAATCTATTTGGTCCGGCATAATATCATTTCTTATGCAATAGCGGGTGATCTCCACCAAGGACCTTATCTTTCAGCTCAAAAGGCAGTTCAAGACGCCGGGCTGGAAAAATTTATTTCCGTTAGACAGGGAGACGGGCTTAATGTAATTAAGCCGGGAGAAGTTGACGCAATTGTAATTGCCGGCATGGGTGGAGCCAATATTATAAATATACTTACCAGCCGACCGGATGTCACCGGAACTGTCACCCGTATGATTCTTCAGCCAATGATTGCTGCTGCTCCCGTCAGACGTTGGCTTACTGAAAACAGGTGGCGGATTACTGATGAAACTTTGGCAGAAGATGAAGGGAAAACTTATCAGATTATTGTAACGGAGCAGGGAGAGACTCAGCCATTAGACCCTATTTTCTATGAAATTGGGCCAGTACTGTGGAATAGTAAACATCCGCTATTAAAACAGTTAATAGCCGAGATATTGATACATTATAAAGAAATTATAATTGCAATGAGCGGCAGTCCCGCAGCCGCGGCTTCACCTAAATATCAGGAACTTATAGCCAAAATGAAAGCATTGGAGGAAAAACTCATATGCCTGTAATGTGTCAAGCTGTGATAGATGCAATGGAAAAGCTTGCGCCCGCGCAGTTGGCGGAAGCATGGGATAATGTCGGTCTGATTATAGGCAAACCAAACCAGGAAGTCAGTAAAATTTTAGTGACGCTGGATGTGGATGAGGCTATAACCGATCAGGCAATCACTTCCGGAATACATATGATCATAGCCCATCATCCTTTCCTGTTTAAAGGTATTACGAAAGTACGAACCGATCAGCCAGCAGGGCGTATACTGAGCAAAATTTTGCAAGCAGATATTGCTGTTTTTGCGGCCCATACCAATTTGGATATAGCGGATGGTGGTGTAAATGATGTGCTGGCTGATAAGCTGGGCCTTAGAGATACAAAACCACTGAAAATCACGACAGCCGATAAATTACGTAAGCTGGTGGTTTTTGTACCCAAAAGCCATGTAGAAGAAGTACGTTCGGCCATGACCATGGCCGGAGCGGGTCATATCGGCAATTACAGCCATTGCACATTTCAAACGTCTGGAACAGGTACTTTTTTCCCTTTGGCAGGAACCAATCCTTATCTTGGTAAACAGGGACAGCTTGAATATGCGGATGAATATCGATTAGAGACTATTATACCGGAAAAGCTCAGCCACACTGTGATCAGCGCCATGATCAAAGCCCATCCCTATGAAGAGGTAGCTTATGATGAATATCCATTATTAAATGCCGGCGCTATTCATGGATTGGGACGAATAGGACGCATTGCAGCGCCTGTTTCACTCCGTAAATTTGCTGATGATGTGAAACAGGCACTAGGTATTCCCTATGTCGTTATAGCCGGTGACGCGGATAAAAATATTACGCAAGTTGCTGTATGCGGCGGCAGCGGCGCGGCCTTGATACCAAGCGCCGCTGCCGCCGGGGCGGATGTGCTGGTGACCGGTGACGTCAAGTATCATGAAGCCCAAGAAGCAGTAGCTAATGATCTAGCCATAATTGACGCCGGACATTTTCCCACGGAAAACCTTGTAATACCTGGCATTACAAATTATTTGCGTCAATGTGCGCGGCAAGCCAACTGGGATGTGGAAATTATTTTCAATACAATTAGCAATAATGTATTGTCTATATACTGACTGCCCGATAATTCACAGATAATTCACAAATTGTTTGACGCCTTGTCAAATATAATATAAAATAGAGGACATAGAAACAATTAATATGTCGGCCGAGGGAGCTCATGTTATGGGCTGAGAGTGGAACTAAAGAGTTCCTGACCTCTAGACCTGAACGGGATAATGCCCGCGTAGGAAAGGCGTTAATTTGAGATATTAGCGTGCCTGCTGAGCGGGTACGCTTTTTTGCCTTGTCATAATTGAATGGAACGGAGGCTGACTATGACGCTGACAATCAACGGAAAAGAAGAAATAGTGGCCAACGGAACAACTTTGGCTGCACTTATCCAAGAGAAAGGGTTGAAGCCTGCTGTTATCGTTGTGGAGTATAACGGAACAATCGTCAAAAAAGAAGAGTGGCCCAATATCATCTTAAAAAATACTGATTGTTTGGAGATTGTGGCCTTTATAGGAGGGGGTTAAATTATGTCTGATACATTTGCAATTGGCGGTAAAAATTTGACAAGTCGTTTGTTCCTAGGGACAGGCAAGTTTGCGTCAAATAAATTAATACCGGAAGTTGTCAGGTCTTCCGGTTCGCAAGTGATAACGGTAGCGCTTAGACGGGTAAACCCTGATCAACCAGAAGAGAACATTGTTTCCTATATTCCGCAAGATTGCATACTCATGCCTAATACATCCGGTGCAAGAAATGCCGGGGAAGCAATCCGTATTGCTCAGTTAGCAAGAGCGGCTGGTTGTGGTGATTGGATTAAAATTGAAGTTGTTTCAGATCATAGGTATCTGCTGCCGGATAATATGGAAACCATCAAAGCGACAGAAGTTTTGGCGGCGGAAGGATTCGTCGTTTTGCCCTATATGTGTCCTGATCTAATGGCAGCTAAAAAACTGGTTGAAGCCGGCGCGGCGGCAGTAATGCCTTTAGGAGCCCCAATCGGAACAAACCGCGGGTTAAAGATGAAAGAGCTCATTGGCATTCTAATCGAAGAGATATCTGTGCCAATTATTGTGGATGCAGGAATCGGACGCCCATCGGAAGCGGCGGAAGCTATGGAGATGGGAGCGGCGGCAGTACTTGTAAACACTGCGGTTGCGACAGCCGATGATCCCATAGCCATGGCGAAAGCTTTTGGGTTAGCTGTGGAGGCTGGTCGACTAGCGTATTTAGCGGGACCTGGTACCGTACGGGACTATGCCAGTGCGTCCTCGCCGTTGACAGGTTTTTTACATGAGTAGTTCGGCAGGAGGTGAGCAATGTGAGTGTCTATAGAGAACTTGAAAAGTATGATGGCTTTAATTTTTATGAGTTTTTTGACCAGGTCAAGGAAGGTACAATTTTACAAATATTAGATAAAAAACGCTTATCGGTTATAGACTATCTGGCCCTATTGTCTCCTGCGGCTGAACACCAGCTTGAGGCCATGGCCCAGCGGGCTCACCGGGAAACAGTACAAAACTTCGGCAAAACCATTTTGCTCTATACACCATTGTATCTTGCCAACTATTGTGTAAATCACTGTGTATATTGCGGGTTTCAAACTGCCAATAAAATTGCGAGAAAAAAATTGTCCCTTGAGGAAGTTACTCTAGAGGCAAAACAAATTGCTGCTACCGGGTTAAAACACATATTGCTGTTGACAGGCGAATCCCGCATTCATTCGTCCGTTTCTTACATCAAAGACTGTGTCGAAATATTGAAGCAGTATTTTACCTCGATCAGTATCGAGATTTACCCATTAGAGAAGGATGAATACGCCGAATTAATAGCCGCCGGAGTTGACGGACTTACCATTTATCAGGAGGTATATGATCAAGAGATATACTTAGACCTTCATAAAGCCGGACCGAAAAGAGATTTCCGGTATCGTCTCGATTGTCCCGAGCGAGCGTGTCAAGCCGGAATACGTACGGTAAATATTGGCGCCCTGCTGGGTCTGAACAACTGGCGTCAAGAGGCATTTATCACCGGAATACATGCCGACTATTTGCGCCGAAAGTATTTGGACGTGGAGGTAAGCATGTCACCGCCTCGCATGCGTCCGCACACAGGAGGATTTAAGCCGCGGGTGATAGTCAGCGATAAGAATCTTGTTCAATATCTTTTGGCTTTCCGGTTGTTCTTGCCCAGGTGCGGGATAACTTTGTCGACAAGAGAAAGCGCTTATCTGCGGGACAAATTATTGCCGTTGGGTGTGACGAAAATGTCAGCCGGTTCTTCCACGGCTGTCGGTGGTCATTCGCCAAACAAGACAACCGGCCAGTTCGAAATAGCGGATGAACGCAGTGTGGAAGAAATGACGGACATGCTATATGCGCAAGGTTATCAGCCGGTTTTCAAGGACTGGCAGATGTGGTAGATACAAAAAGCTTCATCACAGCAGGAATAAAGTGATGCTCCCGCGAATATATAGAAAAATATTTTTGATATGGGAGAAAAGAGACATGTTGCACGAGTTTCGTGTTGGTGACCAAATTAGGCACGTGAGTTTTTTAAGACTGCAAAAATCCGGTGTCGCCGCTAGTGGAGGAATGTTCGCCAGAGGCAGCTTGAGTGATAAAAGCGGCACACTAAATTTTATCACCTTTAATCAGGAAGTTGTCGAGTTTTTAAAAGAGTTGAGCAGCCAAGTTGTGGTTGTACATGGAACAGTTCAGGCAGATCGTTATGGCGGTGACGGCGCCCGGCAGGTTGTTGTGGAAAGGCTTGAACTGCCGACGGAAGACGAAGACTTATCTCATTTAATTCCAAGCACAACGAAAGATATCGACTTCTATAAACAATTACTCCAAGAGCTCATTGCCGGCATAAGCAAACCGCATCTGAAAGGACTCTTGACAAGTCTTTTTTCGGGAGATACATATAAAAAGTTTGTGAAGAGTCCGGCAGCTATGAGTTACCATCATGCTTATACCGGTGGATTATTGGAACACTCCGTGGATGTAGCCAGATTGGCACAGGCGATGGCAAGGGAGTGTCCAGGGGTTGAGCCTGATTTTGTTGTAGCCGGCGCCTTGCTCCATGATATCGGTAAAATAAGAGAACTTTCCCCGGATGTTGGTTTTGAATATACAGAGGTTGGGCGTTATATCGGACATTTAACCTTAGGCGCCTTAATGGTTGAAAAGGTCATGACTAAAGTTCAGGACTTTCCCAGGCAGGATGCCTTGAACCTTATGCATATCCTTCTGTCTCATCACGGATCCATGGATAAGGGATCACCGGTTGGCTGCGTAACGAAAGAAAGCCTGATTGTTCACTATGCCGACGAACTAAATGCTGTATTGAATCAATTTGATGAGCTGGAAAAGAACAACAAAGGGGAATGGCAGTATCACAAAATGTTAGGACGGCAAGTACGAGTAAAATGAACTTTTCACTTTAAAGCAACAATATAGCTTGAATTCCGGTTTAGTTTATGATAATATATAGTTCTTAATAATAAGGCGAATGAGTACGAAAGATGATCGCGGATGCTGAGGCATACGAGGAAAGTCCGAGCTCCATAGGGCAGGGTGCTGGATAACGTCCAGCGAGGGTGACCTTAGGGATAGTGCCACAGAAATGTAAACCGCCTGGGAAGCCAGGCAAGGATGGAACGGTGCGGTAAGAGCGCACCAGCAGTCAGGTGACTGGCTGGCTAGGTAAACCCCACCCGGAGCAAGACCGAATAGGGAAGGGATGAAGCTGCCCGCTGATCCTTCCGGGTTGTGTCGCTAGAGCCGCCAGGCAACTGTCGGCCAAGATAAATGATCATCTCCGTGGAAAAAACGGAACAGAACTCGGCTTATTGACTACTCATCCGCAATATTAAGAAGACTATTTTTAAAAACTATCTAGAAACTATATAGACAAACCTAAGTTTTGTGTTATAATTACATCATATGGTAAGGTGATGTTTTCATACCGTGGTCAGGCAATGGCGCCGTTGAGATGTTTGGGTTTAAAACCGAAACACTTGTCGGTGTCTTTTTTTATATATTTACAATTTTTACAATCAGAAGCAGGAGGTAAAGGATGATGAGTATGACTGTGCAAGAAGTATTAGCACTTGCCAAAACCAAAGGGGCCCAGTTCGTAGATTATAAGTTTATTGACCTTCCCGGTGTTTGGCAGCACAAAACAGTTCCTATCAGTGAATTTGATGAATCGGTTTTTACTGAGGGTACAGGTTTTGACGGTTCCAGTATCCGCGGTTTTCAGGGTATTGAAGAAAGTGATATGTTGCTGATTCCTGATCCGGGTACCGCAATTATTGATCCTTTCATGAAACTCCCCACTTTGAGCTTAATCTGTAATGTTGTATCCCCTGATAAAGTTAGCTATAGCCGCGACGCTCGTTACATAGCACAAAAGGCGGAAGCCTATTTGAAAAAATCCGGTATTGCCGATACCAGCTACTGGGGTCCGGAAGCTGAATTCTTCCTGTTTGATGATGTACGCTATGACGCTACCCAAAATACAGCTTATTATGCCGTAGATTCCGAAGAAGCGATTTGGAACACCGGCAAAAGTGAAAATCCCAATCTTGGCTACAAGATTCGGAATAAAGAAGGATATTTGCCTGTTCCCCCGGCAGATGCCACCCATGACATCCGGTCGGAAATGTCCGCAGTTTTAGAAAGCTTAGGCATACAGGTAGAAGCCCATCATCACGAAGTTGCTACCGCTGGCCAAGGCGAAATTGATATGCGGTTTGACACTCTAACTACTATGGGTGACAAACTAATGCTGTTTAAATATGTGGTCAGAAATGTAGCCAAACTTCATGGAAAAGTAGCTACCTTCATGCCGAAACCGTTGTTCGGCGATAACGGCAGCGGTATGCATGTGCATCAGAGTCTTTGGGGCAACGGCAGTCCATTGTTTTTCGACTCTAACAACTATGCTCAACTCAGCCAAACTGCTTTATATTACATTGGCGGTCTTTTAACACATGCTTCCGCGCTTCTGGCTATTTCCTCACCGACCACTAATTCTTACAAGCGGCTGGTACCAGGTTATGAAGCACCGGTTAACATTGCCTTCTCCGCCCGTAACCGCAGTGCCGCTATCAGGATTCCCATGTATTCCAACAATCCCAAGGCAAAACGTATTGAATTCCGCCCGCCCGATCCTTCTTGCAATCCCTATTTGGCCTTTGCAGCGATGCTTATGGCCGGTATTGACGGAATCAAAAATAAAATCGATCCGGTTGCAGCCGGGTTCGGGCCGTTGCAAGTCAATATCTACGAATTGTCACCGGAAGAAAAAGCTAAAGTTAAGAGCGTACCCGGCTCCCTGGAAGGGGCGCTTAAAGCATTGGAAGACGACCATGCCTTCTTATTGGAAGGCGGAGTATTTACACAAGACCTTCTGGAAACCTGGATTTCGTACAAATACGCCAATGAAGTCGATGCAGTACGCCTACGTCCGCATCCCATAGAGTACAAACTTTATTTTGACATTTAAAAAAATACTTCAAAAATACAGAGAAAGCGTTAGTTTCGTCTAACGCTTTCTTTTTTATGACCAATTGCCGTAAAATAGATTTTTTAACCATATCTTATGCTGGTGAAGAAGGATAAATACATTCTACAAGGAATATATTATAATCGTGTCCCTCAATAGCGTCCAAAACACATAAATATTAGCTTTGTCTTTAATAGCTGGATCCGGCATTCTGTCTTTGGTCGTCAAATAGGGCAACATGATAAATATAACGAGGTGGAAAATATGGTGAAAGATTTGTTGTACGTGATCCCGGCCGGCAAGTATGGCAAAGAAGATCTGGTTAATCTCCTGAAGAATCATCCCGAGATAAAATTTGTCTCTCTTGTTGGTATTGATTTGGCGGGTAATGACACTGACGAAAAAATACCCATTCAATTATTTTTAAAAAATGTTGATGATTTTTTCGCCGGCAGTGCAGTGCAGACTGATGGATCTTCCGTCGTGTTAACAGGCGTTGCCACATTGAACAATGCCAAGGTTGACATGATAGCTGATCCAAATGTTAATTGGCCTGTTGACTATAACTACGAATTGACCGATGAAGAGACCGGTAAACCGGTCGGCACTCTCCGCATTCCGTCTTTCTTGGTTCATAACGGTGTCCGTGTTGATTCCCGTTCCATACTGGCTCAAAGCCTGGAATATATAAAATCTGAACTTCTTTCACTGTTTAAAAGGAATACCAAAATTGCCGGTATAGAGCATGTCAGTGCTGATGAAATTGAAGATGTGGTCTTTACTTCGGCGACTGAGCTTGAATTCTGGGTTAAAACTCCGGCCAACAAAGCCGAAGTTGAAGAACTTTCCGCTTCTCAGGTTATGCAGGAACAGTACTGGCAGCGTACCCGCGGCAATGTACGCACGGCGATGGAACAGGCGATTTTAATGCTGGCAAAGTACGGCCTTGAACCGGAGATGGGGCATAAGGAAGTTGGCGGTGTAAAAGCTAAAATTGATGAAGCCGGTCATCTCAGCCATGTTATGGAACAGCTTGAAATCGACTGGAAATTCGCCAATGCTATTCAAGCTGCCGATAATGAACTTCAAGCCCGTATCATTATAAAAGAGGCTTTCCGGTCGAATGGACTGGACGTAACCTTTAAGGCTAAACCAATTATTGGTATTGCCGGCAACGGGGAACATACTCACGTTGGCATTGCGGCAAAACTAAAATCAGGTAAAATTATTAACCTGTTCTCGCCTGCCGATATGTCCAAGTATTTTCTGAGTGCGATTGGTTATGGAGCAATCATGGGCCTCCTCAAAAACTACGAGGTTGTGAATCCGTTCATTTCTTCCACCAATGACTCTCTCAACCGGTTGAAACCCGGCTTTGAAGCGCCGGTATGCATCGTAACTTCTCTTGGTCACGATCCGGCAGTTCCTTCCCGCAACCGCACCATTCTCGCCGGTCTGGTTCGTGATGTCGCTAGTCCTCTTGCCACCCGTTTCGAAGTTCGCGCCCCCAATCCTTATACCAATACTTATATTGCTTTGACAACAATTTACTTAAGTATGTTCGATGGAATTAAGGCTTGCATTGAAGCTGGCAAGTCCGTTGAGGAACTTGACGCTGAACTGTCCAAAGATGCTGGAACAGCAGGCTTCTATCTTGAAAAAGACCGCGCTTATCGCAGTGAGCATGACGTATTTGAGGATTATACGGCTGAAACAAGGGACCGCCTGTTTAGCAAGCCGCCGGCAACTGTTTGGGAAAACATGAATAATCTAAAAAAATATCCGGAAAAAGTAAAAGTCATTACTGCCGGCAATGTATTGCGGCCTGAACTGGTAGAAGCTTTTGTGGCCGGTGCTTTGATCCGCTGGAAAACCGAGCTATTAAACCGCATTATTCCTGAGAATCTGTCAATTGTTACCGATGCATGTCGTCTCCATGATACGGAAGCAACTGATTTGGATCTTCATAATTGGGAAAAAATCAACTCTCTCAGAGTATACTTGGCCAAAGACAGCGTTGCCCAAAAGAGTATTTTCACTCAAATCAGAGACGCTATATCCACGGGGGACTTCGATACTGCTTCCAAACTGCAGATAGAAATGACCGACAAAATTGATGAACTCAAAGCCCTTTACTTACAATACAGGAAAAACATGATCCATATTTGTAACTGAGTCTAACACCCCAATCGCAGTTGAGGTCGTAGACTGTAGATAAACCCGCTTTTATTGCCTCATGGCTTGAAAACGGGTTTTATTACATTGTTAAGCTGAGACAAGGAATTTCGTAATTTTTATGGAATATAAATTATAAAGCTATATTTTAGAATAAGTCGGGGGAGGTATATACCGTTATGGAAAAAAACACGTGCGATAGCAACCGTTTGTTTAGTGATTTAGAAGGTCTAAGAATCAGTATGGATATTGAAGCCCGCGGCCGGGACTTTTACAAGCAGGCGTATGAAAGAGCGGAAAAAAAAGAGCATAAAGAGCTGTTTTTGCTGCTTATGAATGATGAAATTCACCATTTGGAAAAATTCACTCGTTTATATAATCAATTTAAAGAAAATAAAGCCGCATATAATGATGAGTATTTGTTTGACGCTGACATTTCCCGGTATCTAACCGTTTTGGCTGAAGCTCACATATTTCCGCAAGACAAATCTAAAAATGTGCTGCCGGAACTGAAAAGTATGGCCGACATTCTGAAATCGGCCATACAAGATGAAAAGGATTCCATTTTATTTTATGATGCCCTGTCAAAATGTGCGAAATTTGAAGAAGCGAAACAAGTTTTTAATGTCTTAAAGGCAGAAGAACAGACTCACGTCGTGAAACTCCGGGAAATGTTTGATGGCTGGGCTTAAACAACTTTTCTCCCATATTTATCGCAATGATTATTTCGATCTTGTTTTAAATAGCGCGTTACGGCGCTATTTTTTTTTGAAAAATTTTGTAGTAAAAAATCAATCTAGCAGGATTTTTTGTAATCTATATAAAATCTAAAAAAGATTTACATTAGGGACTATTTTCTTTTGGTTAAATGTGGTATTTTTAAAATATACTTATTCTTTAACCAAAGGAGCAGGGTTACACATGGAATCCTTAGATAATCGTCTAATTGCAGTAAATCATGCAATGAAGAATTGTAAAAACCGACGCCTGTTTGAGCGCTACCAAACCATAAAACTTTACTTGGAAGGTTATGATGTTCCTCAGATCGCCAAAATCACCGGTCGTTGTTTGAAAACAGTCTACAATTTTCTCAACGCCTATCAGACCGGTGGCCTTAAGGCCCTTGCAATGAACTTCTCTCCTGGCAGACCCTCTTTTCTTACCAAGGAACAAAAACAAGAAATTCTTGATGTCCTGATCCATAAAAGACCCGAGGATGTAGGTTTTCCGGCAGAGATGAACTGGACAGGACCCATCCTTAGAGAATGGATAATTCGCACCTTTAATGTAGAATATTCTCGAAGTGGAACCAATGTATTATTGCACGAACTGGGCTTTACCTGTACTCGTCCAACCTATACTCTTGCTCATGCTGACCCAATTCAACAAGAAGAATTCAAAAAAAATGGGAAACCCTGAGAGCCGATCTTTTGCATGACAAAGTTGATCGTATTTTGTTTCAGGATGAATCTATGATTCGGGATTATCAGGCTATCGCCCGTACTTGGTTTCCAAAAGGGCAGCAACGCATTATCCCAACTTACGGTAAGCATCAAGGTATTAAACTTTTAGGCACGCTTGACTATGAAAGCGGCGAAATCTTTGTAATCGAAAGTGACCGTTATGATGCCGAGGTCTTTTTGTCCTTTCTACAGCAGATCCTTTTGAAGTATCCAGGGGAAAGAATTGTAATCATTCTCGATAATGCCAGAATTCATCATGCCAATCTCTTACAGCCATTCTTAAAGAGTAACAAGGATCGTCTTACCCTTGTTTTTTTGCCGCCTTACAGTCCCAATCTTAATCTAATTGAAGAATTCTGGGGCTGGCTCAAGCATTCTTGTATCTACAACGTTTTTTATCACTCAACCAATGAAATTCGCCAAAGGATTCAAAGGTTTGTCGCTCAAATCAATCAAATGCCTTTAAAGGTCATTGATAGGTTGTGTTGTTCTTTGTAAATCTTTAATAGATTGTATATATATCAAATTATATTAACATTCCAATAAAAATAATTATCTAACGGAGGATGATACCATGGAAGTTAAAACCGATTTGCTGGAAAAAGGTGCAATTATACAGCGTGATAAAGAAACATATGCTATTGCTCCCCATATTCCCGGTGGAATTATTCTTGATCCTTCAATCCTGCGTAAAATTGCGGATGTGGCAGAAAAATACGCGGCCAAAGCGCTGAAAGTAACTTCGGCGCAACGCATCGCAATCGTTGGCATTCCGGAAGACAAAATCGACAGCGCCTGGGATGATCTGGGAATGGATAAAGGTGCTGCCGTAGGTCTTTGTGTTCGCAGCATAAAAATATGTCCGGCTGCACATTTTTGTAAGCGTGCTCAGCAAGACGGCGTGACTTTAGGTCTAGCACTCGATAAGATTTATCATGGAATGGAGCTCCCAGGCAAACTTAAAATAGGAGTCAGCGGCTGTACAAATTCTTGCGCCGAATCAGCCCTAAAAGATGTTGGCCTTATTGGCACTCCCAAAGGCTATAGAGTATACATCGGCGGTAGCGCTGGTTCCAGGCCGAGAATTGCCGATTTATTGACGGAACAAGTAGTGCAGGAAGACGTTTTGCCCCTGGTTGCAAAAATAATTGATTATTATAAAGCCAATGCCCGTAAACATGAAAGAATAGGTATGATGATCGACCGTCTTGGTTTCGATACGGTTAAAGAAGAAATTCTAAGATAAACTAAAAACGTCCGGTATCGGCCGGACGTTTTAGCTTGTCCGGGGTGGAAATTTTATTTGTTTAGCAGTATACTTTTTTTAATAGGTTATTGAGAGGAGGCGGGGGAAATAGCTGCAAGTAATCGACAGGACGTGGCGCGGGTGTTGAAAATTATAAATGAGCTCGCTTTACTAAGCGAAGGAAGAAATGGCATTTGCCGTTTGGCGTTTAGCGAGGCTGACCTCAAGGCACGGCAATACATGATGAATATCATGAAAGAAAGCGGATTTGCCGTACGGCTGGATCCTATCGGCAATATTATCGCCCGTTATGAAAGCGGTACGGTAGAAGAAGGCGCACCGGCAGTGGTTACCGGTTCTCACCTGGATACAGTTCCCGAAGGCGGTAAATATGACGGTGTTTTGGGTGTTGCCGTTGCTTGGTCCGCCGTGCAGCGATTAAAAGAAAAGCAACTGCCACTGAGTCATCCTGTGGAAGTGGTTGTTTTCGCCGCTGAAGAATCAAGCCGATTTAATTTTGCCACAATGGGTAGTAAAGCCATGGCCGGAATGGCAAATATTCACGCTTGGTCTAAGGCGAAGGATCAGAATGGGATAAGTTTTTCCGATGCTTTGACGACTGCGGGATTAACTTTAAGTGATGTACCGGGTGCGACCCGTTCCAAGAAAGATATAAAAGCATTCGTCGAACTGCATATTGAACAGGGACGCATTTTGGAACAAGAACATTGTGTTATTGGTATAGTTGAATCTATTGCTGCGCCAACCCGCCTCAAAATAACTGTGGAAGGTACCGCTGCCCATGCCGGAACAACTCCAATAGAAGACCGGCAAGATGCCTTGGTTAGTGCTGCTATGATCATTCTGGCCGTAAGGAATATTGCTGCGGAACAATCGTACGAAGGCACAGTAGCTACAGTAGGAGCTATTAAGGCATCCCCGGGTGTTATCAATGTAATTCCCGGTAAAGTGGAGATGTGGGTAGACATAAGAGGGACACGGCAGGAAAATGTTATCGAAGTACTGCAGGAGATCAAAGATGCGATTAGTACAATTGCCGATGACCAGGATACTCCTGTTTCCATTGAGGTAATATCGTCAGAAAAACCGGCCCAGATGGATGAAGGAATAAATGAATTGGTTAAGGCTGTATGCCGGGATCTAAATATACCTTATACCCGGGTTGACAGCCGGGCCGGGCATGACGCAATGAATATGGCTCATATTGCTCCCACGGCGTTGATCTTCCTTCCCTGCCATGAAGGCATTAGTCATAATCCGGAGGAATTTGTCGCTACCGAGCATATTTCAATAGGAATTGATGTTTTAACAGAGACTATTTACCGAATAGCAAAATAAACTGGCAGGTGCATTGTGTGAAAATCGATGTATGTTTCTCAATTAATGAGTATACTCAACCGAGGTACTTAGGTTACAGTGCAGTCGTTATTGATGTGTTGAGAGCAACCACATCGATAGCAACGGCACTTCATAACGGATGTATGCGATTGATACCCGTCGAAACAGTTGAGCAGGCAATAAAATTAAAACATGATAGATATCAGGACGCCCTTTTAGCTGGTGAACGCAAGGGACAATTGATACCTGGATTCAATCTCGGTAATTCGCCGTATGAATATACAAAAGAAGTTGTACTGGACAAAACCATTATTATGACGACTACAAACGGTACACTAGCCCTAAGTAAAGCTCGCAATGCAGAAAAGGTATTTACCGCTTCTTTTGTTAATGCAGATGCGGTTGCGCGAAAACTGTATGAAGAAAGCCGGGATATTGTTGTTTTATGTGCGGGCACAGAAGGGCGTTTCTCTCTAGAAGATGCTTTATGTGCCGGACTTTTAGCGGAACGGCTAACCGACAGGGCTTGGCTTAGTGACTCGGCAATGGCCGCTCAAGCCATGTACCGTGATTTCCGTTGTGATTTAGTTAAGAAAATTTCGGCTTCCTCCCATGCCCAATATCTATTCAGTATTGGTTACGGCGACGACGTGGCTTTTTCCATGGAGCACGACGCCTATTCTGTCGTTCCTCAATTTAGGGAAGGTCAGATTACTGCCTAGGTTTATTTTACCAGTCATCAAGTTTTAGTTGGGCTAACATTGTGTATAAGTGTAATGAAAAGGTTCGACTAACCTCCTGTTAGCGTTTGGAGGTTAGTTTTCTTTATATTACCTCTATAGTTTATGTAAAGTATATGATAAAATATCCTCGAACATCTAATCTATTACCCGAAAGGAGTAAATACTAAGCATGAAAAAAATGGCCGCGATGATGTTAATAGTTTTTGCAGTTCCGTTATTTTTCCCGGCAATGCCCCGGGCTGAAGCCGCATTGTTGGATGACAAGCTAACTCAGAGGATGGCGCAAAATCCTACTGTTTCTCAAGTTCAATCGATAATTAACATTACCAACAGTATTCAAAAAAGCGAGAAGCAGGATTTATGGAGTATATTGGTAAAGGCAGTGATGGAGCAATCCGGAAACGCCGAGGCAGTAAATGGAATTGCTTCGGCAGCGAATGATATAGTCACACTAAATGCCTCAATTCAGGATCCGAATATTCTCGGCAAAGTCAAGGTATTGGTACAAAATAAGGTGGAAGAACACGTCAAAGAAAGTCTGATTCCATATGAGGATAAACTTAACACTCTGGCCGAATTGATTAACGCCGGTAACGTCTTGTATTCCCCAAGCCATTCAAAACAATAACTTTCCAACCGGTGCTCCGCCTAGCTACGGACAGATATATTAATAATATATTAATTTTGTATTAAATTTTGTACATTGCCAAAGATTGACCGAACTAGGTAATTTATAGTATCATAATTATGATCATGTCGCCGAATCCTTGGGCAATAGGTACGGGGGAACCAATATATATTAGGGGTGAATCTGCCAATACAAATAGGGCAGAAGGGTTATTTCTCTTACTTCTCTTTGACCCTAACCCAACAGCTAACCTCGGAGGCGCAGTGTAAAGAGAGGGTGAGGCAATTGAAAATAGTGTGTCGGGCAGTAGTGCTGCTGTTCCTTCTGTCTAGCGGTACTTTCCCAATTGTTTTTGCATCGCCCGTTCTTTCATCAGGTGGTACCATAGATATTGGTTCCCGTGGTGACGAAGTACGGGTTGTACAAAAACTTCTTGCCGATGCCGGATTCTATGCCGGTGAAATTGATGGCATCTATGGATCGGGCACACAAAGAGCCGTAAAAGAATTCCAGCAGAGCAATGGCCTTACTGTGAGTGGAGTTGTGGATAAAGAAACAGTTCTTTATCTCGAACGGGCCGGGGGAGAACCGAGCCGATACAACAGGTCGTTGCTAATGAGGGCCTCTGCATACACGGCCAATGACCCTGGCTGCAGCGGATTTACCTACCGCGGTAACCAGTTACGCCGGGGACTGGTTGCAGTAGATCCAACAGTGATTCCTCTGGGTACCCGTTTATATATTAATGGCTACGGCTATGCAATTGCTGATGATATCGGCAGTTCTATCAAAGAGAACCGTATTGATTTATCATTTGACAGTCGGGCTGAAGCTTTTAGTTTCGGTGTCAGAAATGTAACTGTTTATATCTTGGATTAGCAGGCGTTGTGCCTGTTTATTTTTTTATTTATAATACTTTACTTACAGTATTGTCAGTATATAAACACATCGGCAGTATTATACTAACCCTGTATGAATTTGCTAGGACAACCTTCTAAGGAGCGTGTAAAGGGTGAATTTCATTTCACAAGAAATGCTGCCGTTAGTATTGGCGTTGATATCTGGTGTATTAATGGCGGTACAGGGATCTCTAAACAGCGCTTTAAGTAAGGTAATAGGGCTGTTAGAAGCCACATTCATGGTTCATATCACGGGGACAATTGTAGTTATGCTACTACTGTTCATTTTTAAAATGGGAAAAGGTAACCTATATGTCTGGCCTGATGCCCCCTGGTATTCTTGGCTAGGAGGCATAATTGGCGTAGGAATTATTTATCTGGTAGCCGCAAGCATCCCCAGTGTCGGTGTAGCCAATGCCACAACGGCCATAATCGTCGGACAAGTTCTAACGGCGATTATAATCGATCATTTTGGTGGTTTCGGACTAGAACGTATTACGTGCAGTCCCAAGCAAATTTTAGGGCTTGTGTTACTTGCTACAGGAGCGAAGTTTTTGCTTAAGTGAACAGAAAAGTGTACAGTGCCGCGGCATGGTAATGTATACTTTTTTTATTTTTTACAGGCAAAAGTGTTAACAAAAAAAAGATAATGCGGTATACTTAACATTAGAATTTTTTGGTATCATTTGTAGAATTATTTATTTTTTATATTTAAGGAGGCAAAGCATGGATTTTAACTTTACTCCCGATCAAATGGCATTGCAAAAAATGGTTAGAGATTTTGTGGCAAAGGAAATTACTCCGAAAGCTTTGGAAATGGATAAAGAGGGCGAAGTGCCGCCGGAACTGTGGACCAAACTTGATGAAGCAGGACTGCTGAACCTGACTGTGCCGGCAGAATATGACGGACCCGGGCTTGACGCCCTATCAATTGCTCTCATCTATGAAGAGTTGGGTAAAGGTTGTGCCGGTATTGCGACAACTACCGCTGCCAATGCTTTGGCTTCCTACCCGCTAGTTCTCCTGGGAACTGATGAGCAGAAGAAAAAAGTTTTTGATGTGCTTAATGATGGCAAATTGGCCGCTTTTGCATTGACGGAACCGGGGGCGGGATCAGATGCCGGAGCTGTTGCGACTTCAGCTGTAAAAGACGGCGATTATTACATATTAAACGGAACTAAATGTTTTATAACCAACGGCGGTATTGCCGACATATATATTATCTTTGCCAATACCCGGAAAAGTGCAGGCATTCGGGGTTTGACCGCGTTTATTATTGACCGTGATACTCCCGGATTCTCCGTAGGTAAAGAAGAAGAAAAAATGGGCATCCGGGCATCCAACACTTGTGAACTCATCCTGGACAATGTGCGCATACCTGCATCCAACCGGATCGGTAAAGAAGGCGAAGGCTTCAAAATTGCCATGAAAACACTTGATGCCGCTCGACCGTTTGTAGGCGCTGTGTCAGTAGGGCTATCGCAAACAGCTCTGGATCTGGCAGTGAAATATTCAAAGGAACGCGTACAATTCGATAAACCGATTGCCTCCTTTCAGTTAGTACAAGCGATGATCGCCGATATGGCTATGGCCGTAGAAGCTGCCCGTCTACTTGTCTACAAAGCTTGCTGGCTGAAAGATCAAGGACTTCCTTACTCGAAAGAATCTGCTATGGCTAAATGTTTTGCCGCCGATACGGCGATGAAAGTAACCACCGATGCCGTACAAGTATTAGGCGGATATGGTTATTCCAAAGAATACCCGGCTGAGAAATATATGCGCGACGCCAAGATCATGCAAATTTATGAAGGCACAAACCAAATCCAGCGACTGGTTATTGCTAATAATATATTATACTAACATGTCCATTTATGTTCCTTAATATCGGTTTGACTCTTGACAATTAATTGGCGGCATAATATAATACGTTATGTGTTAAGGGACTATAGCTCAGTTGGTTAGAGTACTACGTTGACATCGTAGGGGTCACTGGTTCGAGTCCAGTTAGTCCCACCATTGAAATTTAAAGCTTTTGGGTGACCGAAAGCTTTTTTATTTTACACAAATCAGCAGGGATTTCATGCAAAAACAAGAATAATATTTATGCTATAAAATATTTATACTTGATAGGAATGTAATCTAATGCGTAAATCAATTGCAATATCGGTTTGTCTAATCCTTGTTTTTTTAGTTTTGCAAGCAACTCCCCGATCCACTTACGCGGATTTAACGACTATTAGCAAAGTCCGCCTTAGTTGGAAGCCAGTGCCGGATGCGGTCATGTATGAGTTTGTCATTACCAAGAATCCGGCCAAATCAAAGAGAGAACCGGTAGAAGAAGATATTGTTTTTAAAAAGGTCGACATTTATGCCCCCGGATATGAGGTGGATGTCAGACCCTACGCCGATGATTTAAACGGGCTATGGTGGCAAGTACGCGCGCTGAACCTTGATTATCAAGCAATATCGCAATTTACTCCTCCCCAAAAAGTAACGGAGGGTGAGCTTGATCCGCTATCGCCACTGCCGACTGCCGATCTTGCTGCACGGGCTTTTGTACCTTTATATCCTTCCTACTCCTGGATTCCGGTTCTTCATGCTGCTTCTTATGAAGTACAAATATTGTCGCAGCCACTAGCCCCGGAAAACATGAACACCCAAGGTATACTTGAGAGGAGTTATGCCATAACCGGTGGTACTTTGTTTGATTGCTACGATACACATAGCTACAATCAGGCAGGGACATGGTGGTGGCGGGTCGGCGCCAGAGATGTTGAAGGCAGATTAATCGGCTTATGGTCTGAAGCCTTACCGTTTAGTGTCCGCCTCACCGGAACTGACGTTGCCGCCTTTGGGGATAGTGTCACCCACGGGGGAGGGGCAGTTTCCAATCCGCCATGTGATCCGGCTTACGATTGGACAACCTATGTAGGTTTTCCCATGCGTAATTTAGGGTGTAGCGGTGATACCACATGGTCTATGCTCCAGCGATTTGACGCGGATGTTTTGCCCTTTTCTCCCAAGGTGTTGGTAATATCGGGTGGGGTTAATGATATTCGCGGCGGCACGCCTGCCGCTGAGGTAATTGACAATCTTGCGGCAATGAGGGAAAAGTGTCAACAGAACGGAATTTTTCCTGTATTCGTGACTTTGACCCCGGTGAATCCTACGGGGATAGAAAGGATTTTTCAAGAAAAGACATCTCCTGACTGGCAAAAAGAATGGACTGCCGTAAATATGTGGGTTCGCAGTCAAAATTCCTATGTAGACGTATCACCTTCATTCATAGACTTAAACGTGTTTATGCCTTCCTCATTATCTACAGATGGGTTGCACCCTGATACCAAGGGCAAAAAGATAATCGGCGAAGCTGTGGGTAAGTTCCTTGAACAGCGATTCAGCGGTTATTTTGACTCCGTGAATTAAAAGAAAACCGCAATTCTCCCCTAATGGGAGTATTGCGGTTTGATCACCGTCGGCGGCGCTTTTCCATCAAAATGTCATAATAAAGATTTTTTTCTATAAGTTTTTTCCGCAGCGATTCTTTTTCGTCTTCTTGCTGGCAGTCTGCAATAAATTTCTCCAGGGCAGCGATTTCTTTTTGGAGTTCCATCTCCTCAGGCAGTAATCCGGCGTTTTTCAGGATCTTATAGCCTGCCCTGAGCTCAGGAGGAATGTGGCAGCAGTCTTGTAGATCCAAAGGTTTCCCTTTACCCGGAAGATTGTCCAGTTCGCCGTTTTCGATTGCCTCAAGAATCTTTTCCTCCGCGATTTTGATTATGAGATCTTTCATGGTGCTGCCTTCCTTTTATATATATTTGTCTCTCGCAATACTTACTAATGAACCTGCAAGGATGAATACGACCCCGAATACTAAATTCACTGTGATTGCTTCATTCAAAACGGCAAAGGCGATAATAGGCGCGAAGATCGGTTTGATGAAAAATGTGATGGAAGCGGTTGACGGCCCGGACACTTCGATAGCCTTTAAATAGCAATAATAACCAATGGCGGTTACAAAAATGCTTAAATAGAGGAGAAGCGGCAACGTGGAAAGCTGGATTCCACCGACTACCGGCTGTTTTGTCACCAGCAGAACGACCAGAAGAACGGAAGAGCCCAAAATAAAGCTCAGACTGTTCTGCGTAAGCCCTCCGATCTTTTCAATCCGCTTTTTGCCGAGGGCTGTATACAGGCCAAACGCGACAGCAGCCACTAACGTGAGCAAAATCCCGCTCACAGCCGATTTGCCGCTGAATAAGGTAACCGGGTTTGCCACAATGATCAAGCCGATGACATTCAGAATAAGAACGACTGCTTTTTTGGCCGTGAATTTTTCATTGACGATAAACTGCGCAAAAATCATCGTGAAGATCGGGCTTGTCGAGATAATAACCGCGGCCAGATTCGCATTTGTCCGCATTACCCCAAGCTGGAACAAAACCATACTGATGCAGATGTTTACGAATCCCAGCAAAAAAAAGTAGGCCCAGTCGCCTACTGTCAGTCGATACTGCCTCTTTTTCAAGTCGAACATTGCAAATGGCAACAGGCAAATGCCGCCGATTAAAAAACGCAAAAACGTTAACTGCATGGCGTTAAAGGATGATCCGGCCAGTTTCAGCGCGACTTCCATCGTGCCAAATAAGAATGCAGCAGCAAGAACGAATGCAAAACTTTTTTTCACTTTAAATAACCTTCCAACATGATCATGATTCATGATTAGTGCGATGCCCAACAGGCCCCGTATTTTATAATACTCACCCCGGCTTAAAGGCATCTCATTTTAACGCATCAAAAATAAATCGTTCGCTAGATGACACTTTTATATTATAGCCCAATATCGCTTACTGTCAATAACTTGAGAAAATGTCTTCAGTATGTTTTGAGTTGACTTCATGTGATTGTTAGTGTATAATCAATTATCGTTGACGGGGCGTGGCTCAGTTTGGTAGAGTACCTGGCTTGGAACCAGGGGGCGCAGGTTCAAATCCCTGCCGCTCCGAGACCATTATGACATGCGGGTGTAGCTCAATGGTAGAGCACTAGCCTTCCAAGCTAGCTACGAGGGTTCGATTCCCTTCACCCGCTCCACCTGCCATACGGTTTTGTTTACACAAGAGGACTTATCACTCTTGTGTTGTTTTTTATATATTTTGATCCCCTGTGACGTCGCACCTATGCCGTTAATTTTTTTACAAATAAGTATTCTGTATAATATTAAATGCCGCGAACGAATAGTAATTAAAAATAGACCAGGAGGCAATATGATAGAATTAGAAACAGAGGTTCAAAAACGGCGAACATTTGCAATCATTTCTCACCCGGACGCGGGTAAAACAACATTGACGGAAAAGTTATTGCTTTTTGGTGGAGCTATCCGTTTAGCTGGTTCCGTAAAGTCCCGGAAAGCTCAGAAGCATGCTGTGTCCGACTGGATGGAGATTGAGAAACAAAGGGGAATATCTGTGACTTCCAGTGTGCTGCAATTTGATTATAACGGCTATAAGGTCAACATACTTGATACCCCGGGCCACCAGGATTTCAGTGAGGACACCTATCGTACATTGATGGCTGCCGACAGCGCGGTGATGCTGATTGACGCTGCCAAAGGCGTAGAGGATCAAACCAAGAAACTGTTTCAAGTTTGTAAGCAGAGAGGAATTCCGGTATTTACCTTTGTTAACAAACTGGACCGGTATGGACGCAACCCATTCGATCTGATGGAAGAGCTTGAAAAGGTGCTTGGAATTCGCGCCTATCCAATGAACTGGCCCATCGGTATTGACGGTAACTATAGTGGCATCTATATTCGCAATCAAGCTCAGGTAGAGTTATTTGAACAAGCTGGAGTGCATGGGCAGTCGGCCCTCCCGTCAAGTGTGGGCGGAGTGGATGATCCCCGTTTTAAAGAAGCCCTGGGAGAAGAGATTTACCATGCGTTGTGCGATGACATTACGCTGTTGGATATGGCCGGTGATGAATTTAACATTGAAAAAGTAGGTAAGGGAGAACTTACACCGATGTTTTTCGGTAGCGCCATGACCAACTTTGGTGTTCGGTTGTTCCTGGAAGAGTTTTTGCAGCTCGCACCGCCGCCGGTTCCTCGAGTTTCCTCAGTAGGAGTGGTCAATCCGTCGGATGAGAACTTTTCCGCATTTGTCTTTAAGATTCAAGCCAATATGAATCCGGCTCATCGTGACCGCTTGGCTTTTATCAGAATATGTTCCGGAAAGTTTTCCCGGGGGATGTCTGTATTTCACCCGCATACCGGAAAAAGCATCAAACTTGCTCAGCCCCAACAGTTCTTGGCACAGGAACGAACGATTATTGAGGAAGCCTACCCCGGGGATATTATTGGCTTATTCGATCCGGGAGTATTTGGTATAGGGGACACGTTATGTCAAGAAGGTAGTGAGTTTAGGTTTCAGGATTTCCCTATATTTCCACCGGAACAATTCGCCAGAGTACAGGCCAAAGATACTATGAAACGGAAACAATTTGTTAAAGGTATGACGCAGCTGACCCAAGAGGGTGCGGTGCAGATTTTCCGCCAGCCTGATTATGCAGTAGAGTCTTTTGTTGTTGGCGTTGTCGGCAGCCTGCAGTTTGAAGTGCTGGAATATCGCTTAAAACACGAGTACGGTGTGGATATTGTAATGAACCGCCTTCCTTACACATTGGCCAGATGGCTTATGTGCGAAAACTGCGAAGACATTGATTTAAAATTAAAATCAATGAAAAATATGGACAACGGAATGCTGGTTCAAGACGTTAAAGATCGCCCGGTTGCTTTAATAAGCAACGAGTGGCAACTTCGGTGGGTTGAGGAGCGTAATCCGGGGATTGAGTTTCTAGTTGTTCCCCAGGATGCGCGGGCAATTTAGAAGCGTGCGGCGGCTCCTAATACAATGTTAAGCTTAAAAGGAGTGAGTGGAATTGATTTTTCAGCAGTTAAGCCCGCATTATTGCCGGACGTATATGGTGGGAGACGAGAAAACCGGCGAAGTCGCGCTTATTGATCCGGTATTGGATCATGTGAATGATTATCTGACTGAAATAGAAAAATCTAAGCTAAAGTTAATCTATGTCATTGACACTCATACTCATGCGGATCATATCTCGGGTTGCCCGGCTCTCAGAGACCGGACGGATTGTCAGTACATTATGCATCAAAATGCCTTGGCCGGATGCGTGTCCAGGCGGGTTAACGAAGCTGATTCCATTCAGATTGGCCAAATTACCATGCAAGCCATATTTACGCCGGGACATACTCAGGATTCCATCTGTCTTCTTCTTGCTGACAGGATAATGACGGGAGATACATTGTTCCTGGATGACGGCGGCGCCGGGCGGGATGATTTGCCTGGAGGCGATGCCGCTACGCACTGGCAAAGCCTGCAAAAGTTAGCAAATCTTCCGGATCATCTTGTCGTATATCCGGCTCATGAATATAGAAACCGTCAGTCCTCCACTTTGCGAGAGCAGAAACTGCGCAATCCACATTTTCAGCATCGGACAAGAGAGGAGTTTGTTTCTTATCTGAATAGGCTAAAACTTGGGCCTGCTGAGTGGATGAAGGATGTGCTGGAAGTCAATGCAACTTATGCCCGTGACCCTCAAAATGTTTGGATTCCAATGGATTTACCCGCGTGTGAAGTACAGGGCGCTTGGGACAAAGGTGTTAATGATCAGCAGGTTGTATGTATCTCAGCGGAGAAACTTTATAAATGGCTAAATTCTAGTGACGTTCCTATTTTGCTTGATGTTCGTGAGCTTTCCGAGCTTACCGGGCCGTTAGGATATATCCAGGGTATTGTGCACATTCCCCTTGGTGAACTGGCCGGCAAATTAAACCAGCTTCGCCCCTATCAACAAAAAGATATTGTGGTTATCTGCCGCTCAGGTCACCGGGCAACTACCGGTGCCCAGATTCTGCAGCAAGCGGGGTTTGAAAAAATACAGGTCTTGCAAGGCGGCATGATTGCCTGGCTGGACATGAGGAAGGCAAAGAACTGATTTAAGCGAGACTGTTCAAAAAGAGATACCCGCTGCGCTTGGGCAACAGTCTTTAATGGCAATGGAAGTGTTATGTTAGCTTCTGAAATGTTACAACAACCCCTGCGAAAGTAGCGGTTGTTATTTTATTTACTGCAAGGCTGATGTTACACTCTAAATGCTAATGCTGTTGTATGCAAATATCATGAGGCACATATAATATATCAAGAAGGGAGTGAGGGTGGTGAAGCTACTTTCTATTGGTATAAATGGTGCTGTCGATGAAATACGTGAAAAACTGGTACAGGGTTGCGGATCACTGGTAGAGGAAGGATTCTCAATCGCATTTGAGGAAATGAAAAGAGGCGGTTATACTTTTTTGAGTTGTAACGTTAGTGAAGGTGAACTGTCCTTCCGTAACTATGAACGCATTAAAAATTTGTTAAAAGATGATGCTTCTCGAATTTTAGCCAACTGGATTGTAGAGCATGAGGAGCTTAATATAGTAAATAAAATTATCGAACAGAATTATCATTATTTCAATCCGGATGAACGGCAATCTGTGCGGAAAAATACTCTCGCTACCTTACATAGTGCTAATTCCTGCGACAACTTAGGTTTTAGTGCTGCTGCCCGGCATAAATTAATACTCAATAGAATAATGGAATATTTAGATAATCACCATGAACTCGTAATGGAGGGATTTGTTAATTTTCGGTTGAAAGACTATCACCAAAAGCTATCTCTTACAGTAGACCGCGTGGTTGATGATTTTATGATGGAATTAGAATATAAAGAGTTTATTCGTGTCTTACGTTATTTTGTGGATGTTCAGGAGCCTAGGGTAGAGGAAGCCCATGTAATCATCAGTGGCAACGGCAACTTCAAAATATTGGATCAAAATAGCAACGCAATAAGCAATCAGTATCTGGATAACCTGGTACTAAAATCACAAAGCACTGCTGATATTAATGAAATCAGTCAAGAAGATTTACTGATTAGTGCGCTGATCACAATTGCTCCCCATAGTATAATTATTCACAGTTCAAGTCATGCAAGGGATCAAGACATCCTTGAGACTGTCAAAAACGTATTTGACGGCAGGGTTATTCTATGCAAAGGCTGCGAGATGTGCAAAGTGGAGAGCTTGACAAAGCGATAAAATTTGGTTATAATCGCTTGTAATTGATATAATCGACAATGGTAATGATGAGGACATGACAATATACCGAGAGGCTTTACAGAGAGAGGATGTCGCAGGCTGAAAACATCTTTAGGCAAACCGCCGTATTGTTACCACCTCTAAACTGCACAACTGAACTTTAATTAAGTTGTGCCGGGACTATTCCCGTTATCAAGCATGAGAAGGCCTTTATGGCCAAAGCAGGGTGGAACCACGGGTGTATACTCTCGTCCCTTTCGGGGTGAGAGTATTTTATTTTGCTTTTGATCTATTGTCTAAAGCTAAAGGAGGAACATACATGAGCAAGGTTAAAATTGTTCTTAAGGATGGGGCTGTGAGGGAATATGAGCAAGGCACTACCCTTGGCCAGCTTGCGGAATCAATTAGCCGTGGCTTGGCCAAGGCTGCCTTAGTTGCCAAGGTTGACGGTCACGTAGTGGATTTGAATAGTAAACTTGGAACAGATGCAAATGTAGAATTTGTAACATTCGAAACCCAAGAAGGTAAAGATGCCTTCCGCCATACTGCTTCTCACATTTTGGCCCAGGCTGTCAAGCGTTTATATGGTGATGTTAAACTTGGTATTGGTCCGTCTATTGCGAACGGTTTTTATTACGACTTTGATACTTCCCACACTTTTACTCCGGAAGATTTGGTAAAAATTCAAGCAGAGATGGAGAAAATCGTAAAAGAAGATTTGCCTTTACAGCGTATGACAGCCGGCAGGGAAGAGGCAATCCGGATGTTTGGCGAAAGAGGAGAAAATTATAAGCAGGAACTGATTCAGGATTTGCCGGCAGATGTTGAGATTTCTTTATATAAACAAGGAGAATTTATAGATTTGTGTGCCGGTCCGCACGTGCCGTCCACCGGCAAAATTAAATCCATTAAGTTGCAGAGTATTGCCGGCGCTTACTGGCGTGGTGATGAAAAGCGAAAAATGCTTCAGCGCATATATGGCACAGCTTTCGAAAAGAAGGCTGACCTGGATGCTTATATTACAATGCTGGAGGAAGCGGTCAAGCGGGACCATCGTAAGCTTGGCAAGGAATTAGGGCTGTTCAGTATTGAGGAAGAAGGGCCGGGATTTCCGTTTTTCCATCCTAAAGGAATGGTCATCCGCAACGAACTTGAAACATTCTGGCGCAAGCTTCATAATCAGTATCGCTATCAGGAAATTAAGACACCGATTATTCTTAACCAAAAACTGTGGCAGCAATCCGGACACTGGGATCACTACAAGCAAAACATGTATTTTACGAAAATTGACGAAGAAGGATATGCGGTTAAACCCATGAATTGCCCGGGCGGTATATTGGTTTACCGCTCACAGCATCATAGTTATCGGGACCTTCCTTTAAGAATGTGTGAGCTTGGCTTGGTGCATCGCCACGAAATTTCCGGGGCGTTACACGGTCTCATGCGGGTACGCAGCTTTACCCAAGATGATGCTCATATTTTCATGCTTCCTTCGCAGATTAAGAGTGAAATCAAAGGTGTAATTGAGCTCTTCAATAGGGTTTATGGCGTCTTTGGTCTTTCTTATCACTGCGAATTGAGCACCAAGCCCGAAAAAGCCATGGGTTCGGATGAGATATGGGAATTAGCAACCAGTGCTTTGCAAGAGGCGTTGGAAGAACTCAATATGCCATATAAAATTAATCCGGGAGACGGTGCATTCTACGGTCCGAAGATTGATTTTCATTTACGCGACTCTATTGGACGTACGTGGCAGTGCGGCACTATCCAGCTTGACATGCTAATGCCGGAAAAATTCGACCTAACTTACATTGGCGAAGATGGGCAGAAACATCGCCCGGTTATGATTCACCGTGTGGCTTTCGGAAGCATGGAGAGGTTTATCGGCATACTGATCGAACACTATGCCGGCGCTTTCCCCGTATGGCTGGCACCGGTACAAGTTAAAATTCTTCCCATCACCGAGCGTCATGCTGTTTATGCCCGAGACCTTGAAGAATGGATGCGAGGTCAGGATATCCGCGTAGAAATTGATGACCGAAATGAAAAAATCGGTTATAAAATCCGGGAAGGACAGCTTGAAAAAGTTCCATACATGCTTGTCGTTGGCGATAAAGAGGTTGAAACCCGCAGTGTCGCTGTAAGAAAACGGGGGGAAGGCGATATAGGGACAATGCCTGTAGACAAGTTTATTAATCAAGTTTCTGGCGAAATTAAAGAAAAAATATAGAATAACGACTGTTTGTGCTTGACTTAATTTAAATCCAATGTTAATATTATGAAGTAGTAAAATACGTAATCAAGTAGAAGCCATCCGCTTCTCACCTTACAACGCATAAGCTGTTCGTGAGGTTGATATGGATTGTAGCATTCTTTTTGTGTGCTATCGGGCGGGTGGAATTTTCCACTCGCATTTTATATTGCTTTATTGACTGAAAACTATTTGGAGGTGTGCGGCAATTAGCAAAGAAAATACTAATTTGAAGATTAATGAGGAGATTCGGGCTAAAGAAGTTCGCCTAGTCAGCAGTGCCAATGAGCAACTTGGTATTATTTCTTTAAGGGACGCTTTGCGTTTAGCTGCTGAACAAAACCTTGATTTGGTTGAGGTAGCTCCCACTGCCAAACCGCCGGTATGCCGGATAATGGATTTTGGTAAATTTAGATATGAGCAGCAAAAGCGTGAAAAAGAAGTAAAGAAAAAACAAAAAGTTATTACTGTAAAAGAAGTTAAAATTCGTCCTAATATTGAAGATCATGATTTTAACGTAAAACTTAAAAATGCTCAGCGTTTTTTGGATGACGGCGACAAGGTTAAAGCTACCATCATGTTCCGGGGAAGGGAACTCTCTCATCCGGAATTAGGCAAGCAAGTTTTGGTCCGGATGGCTACCTTACTTAAAGATATTGCTACTGTTGAACGTGATCCCAAGCTTGAAGGAAAAAATATGATTATGATTCTAGCTCCTAAGCCACACAATCCGTAGCTTAGCCTATAAATTTAGAAAGGGGAGATACCCATCATGCCAAAAATCAAAACCCGCCGAAGCGCCGCTAAACGTTTTAAAGTTACCGGCACCGGCGAATTTAAACGCGCGAAAGCCTTTAAAAGTCATATTTTGGAAAAAAAAATCGCCATCACGTAAACGTAATTTGCGTAAGGCAGGTTTGGTTAGTAAGTCCGATCATGAACGTGTAACCAAAATGCTTCCTTACGCTTAATAAGCATGTTTTAGAAAAGCACGCAATCCTAACCTAATGTTAGGAGTTTGGAGAAACAGACTCTAATATTTTTAATTCATAGTGATAACAGGAGGTTACGTACATGCCAAGAGTAAAAAAAGGCGTGACTGCACATAGACGTCACAAAAAGATTCTTAAACTTGCCAAAGGATATCGCGGATCTAAGAGTACACTTTTCAAAAAGGCCAATGAAACTGTAATGAAGGCGCTGTATTACGCTCGCCGTGACCGTCGAGCCAAAAAGGGTGATTTTCGTAAGTTGTGGATTACCCGTATCAATGCTGCCGCCCGTATTAACGGTATCTCTTACAGTCAGATGATTAACGGCCTGAAAAAGGCTGGTGTTGAAGTTAATCGTAAAATGCTGGCAGACATGGCTGTAAACGATATATCGGCTTTTAGCAAACTGGCCAGCACTGCCAAAGAACAGCTGCATTAATTGTCTAATATGTCGCATTAAAAAATTGACATCCGGGTGTTAGGATAAGCTGAGGTTAAGCGACAGCGTCGAAGCGTTCCTAATACCCGGATATAATTTCAATTTTTTAATACGTTCCATATAGAGCCAGCCTGTGTCAAACTCCCGGTAATACTGCCCGGGAGTTTTTGTATTTTTTTGTATAATATTATAAATATTTGGAATCACTACTATATAATTGCAGTTATGGCGTCTGTAAAGTGAAAAATTTGACTTTTTAAATATTTGCAGCAACTATGCTAGTTAAGCAGGTTTTTTCAAGAAGGTAGCGAATACAATATAACAAAAACTTAATGCAAACTTAACATTGCTTAATCCTTGCTTAATGTTCAAAAAACTGAAAAGGAGGAATTGCCATGGCTTTGGTAACACTGAAAGAACTACTTCAGGATGCAAGAAAAAGAAAGTATGCCGTTGGGGGATATAATGTATTTAATTTTGAGACATTAGGCGCAGTAATTGAAGTAGCCGAGGAATTAAAAACCCCTTTGGTGATTGGAATTCCCGAGCGTTTGTTCAAGTTTGTGGATGTTGATACTCTGAGTGCGGCGATGGTAAGAGCGGCGCTGAAGTCGCCAATGCCTATTGCGTTGCATCTGGATCATGGTTATACTTACGAAGGAATGATGAAAGCTATTCGCTGGGGATTTACTTCCATTATGTTTGACGGATCCTCATTGTGTTTCGAAGAAAATTTAAAACGGACGAAAGATATTACACGCATAGCCCATTCTCTCGGAATTTCTGTCGAGGGTGAATTGGGCTATGTTGGTTGTTATGGAGCTACGAAAGATATTAACGAAGAAAACTTGGTGAAGCCGGAGACGGCGCTTGATTTTGTGGAAAAAACCAAGATTGATGCGCTGGCAATAGCAGTGGGTACAAACCATGGAGCCTACCATGGCAGTCCGAAATTAAACTTCTCCCGTCTGGCTGAACTTAATAATAAAGTCAGTGTGCCTTTAGTTCTGCACGGTGGATCTAAATTAAGCAAAGATGATTATCAAAACTCTATACGATCTGGCATTGCAAAGATAAACATCGCGACCGATACTTCTTTAGTTGCCGGGGAAACTCTGAAAAACGAACTTGCCCAAAACCAAACAGCTAACTATGTTCATCTAATGTCCATCGTAAAAAAAGGGGTCAAAAACTCGATACGCAAGTATATGCTGTCCTTTGACTGCATCTCCAAAGCAATGTAATGTAGATAGTTCGGGGCAATTCGATAGTTGAGATCTTAAGATCCCTGGCATTCCCAGGGATCTTTTTTATACTTCACCGCCGGCTTGTTTAATTATATTGACAGCTTCCTCCACTTTAGATTCGGGTACAAAGGTTATCACGGAAAAGGCATAACCGCCGGCCATACCGTAACCGCGTAAACTAAAACCGCTGACAGAAGGATCTGAACCCATTAAAATCCGTGATGATGCATTGTCTTCATGGGAAGTATTCATCGAAAAGAGGGTTAAACCCGTAAGAGTTTCAGCCCGATTTAAAGCATCATTACGTTCAGGGTCATAAGCAACTCCGTAGCGGCTTGTTCTTTTCAGGTTGGTATCGGTAAAGCCGGCTGCCGCCAGTAAATCGACAGCTGCCTGAGCTTTGGTACTGGACGGAAAGTAGGAAATGACCGCTTGCTCTTTTTCTTGCATAATTAATCCTCCCTTATTCCAATATTAATCTTGAGTTACCTCTTTGATATAGTTTGTCCAAATTCATATAGACTTTGCAAAATACGAGTATTATAATTGGTGATGTGAATTTATTGGAAGTGGAGTGGAAAGTATTGGGGGCAACTTGCAAAGATAGTCAACTTGCCGAATGCAGCAGAGCGGCAATTAATCCTTCGGACAACTCGTTGTTCTTGATCGCACTGAAGATATCAAAAACTGGAGGAATTTGAATGGCCGAGATCATCACCAGTTCCTCCAATAAATTAATAAAACAAGTGGCATCGCTCAAACAGAAAAAGTATCGGGATGAACTAGGAATGTTTGTAACGGAGGGCGTCCGGCTTGTAGAAGAAAGTTTATCTTCCGGTTGGCAGATTAGCCTCTGTATTTATACCCCTTCCGCGGCAAAACGAGAAAAGGTAAATGCTATGTTAGAGCGACTTGCTGCTATGAATTGCAGACTGGTCCAGGTACCGGAAGAGGTATACGGAAAAATATCAGATACGGAGCAGCCCCAAGGTATTTTAACAGTGATAAAAAAGCAGTCTTTCACCCTGCAAGAAATCGTAAAATCGGTGTATCCGCTGCTGGTAATTCTAGATGGGGTACAAGATCCCGGTAATGCGGGAACCATCATTCGTACGGCGGATGCGGCCGGTTGTACGGGAGTCGTTATGCTGAAAGGGTCTGTTGACGTATTTTGCACCAAAGCAACCCGTGCGGCCATGGGATCCCTATTTCATCTGCCTATTGTGGAAGGTATTGCTCCGGAGGAGTTGGTGCCTAAACTTCACCAAAATGGTATACTTCTATACGTTACGTCGCTGGAAGGAGCAAATATGTATTATGAGGCTAATTTCCGAATGCCGGCAGCCATTATGTTTGGCAACGAAGGTAGTGGGATTAGCCGAGAATTGCTGGACATAGCTCAAACTCGGCTAAATATTCCGCTATACGGTAAGGCAGAGTCATTAAATGTTTCAGTGGCAGCAGGAATCATTTTATATGAAGCAGTACGGCAGCGGCGTCCTTGTAATTTGACTGTCCCTATGTTATAATACCTTTAGCAATGACCTGAAATTGCCAACGTAGGCAGAGAGGGCGTGGTCTTAGATGGTGGCCGCCGAATTCTTCTGGAGAGTCTTTGAAGCTACTGGTTCCATTGCTGCATATCTGTGGTACAAAAGATTAATGACGCAATAATTATAATTGAATATTATTGTACGATGATAGAGAGAGTATGTTTGTCTGATTCCACAGGGAGGATGCCTGCCGGAGATTGAGAGCAGCGCCGAATACAGTCTAACAGAAGTTCACTCTTGAGTATCCGGACTGAAGAGCATCTTGTGTAGGTCCGGCGTTTGTTCCCCGTTAGAGGAAAGTAAGCAATAAAATAGGGTGGTACCGCGAAGTACGACTTTCGCCCCTTAGATGGGTGAAGGTCGTTTTTTATTTGTCTAATATTACTATTGGGAGGCTTATATGGAAGAGCAACTGCGTTCGTTACGGCAAACTGCACTTAAAGAGCTGTCAAAGGCAAACAATATAGACAGCGTAAATGAACTAAAAGTTAAGTACTTGGGTAAAAAGGGTTTGCTGACAGGTGTACTGAGAGGATTGGGAGCTTTAAGCCCGGAAGAAAGACCGCGGCTTGGTCAAATTGTCAACGAAGTGAGAACGGAACTGGAACATAATATTTCCACTAAACTTGAGAAATTAAAACAAGCAGAACTTGCCGACCGCTTGGCCTCGGAAAAAATCGATGTAACATTGCCGGGACGTATGGTGTCTATGGGACATCAGCATCCTTTAACTTTAACCCTGAACCGTATTAAAGAAACCTTTATGCGAATGGGATTTGATGTTGCCGAAGGGCCTGAAGTTGAAAACGATTATTATAACTTTGAGGCTCTGAATCTACCGCAGGATCATCCGGCCAGGGATATGCAGGATTCATTCTACATTACTAAGGACTTTCTCTTAAGAACACATACTTCACCGGTCCAAGTCAGAACCATGCAGGCCGTTGAACCCAATAGTCCGATTCGTATTATTGCACCCGGTACAGTATACAGGAGAGATTACGATGCGACTCACTCTCCCATGTTCCACCAGGTTGAGGGGCTGGTAATCGGTAAAGGAATTCGTTTTTCTGATTTGAAAGGCACTCTCGAATTATTTGTGCAAGAGATATTCGGTAATAAGGTAAAGGTACGTTTTAGACCGAGCTTCTTCCCATTCACCGAACCCAGCGCTGAAGTTGACATTTCTTGCGTTATGTGTGAAGGAGATGGCTGCAGGGTGTGTTCCGGTACAGGCTGGCTGGAAATACTGGGTTCCGGCATGGTCCATCCCCGCGTACTGGCAATGAGCAATTACAACCCTTCAATAGTAAGCGGCTTTGCCTTTGGCATGGGTATCGAACGTATTGCTATGCTGGTTTATGGCATTGATGATTTGAGGTTGTTTTTCGATAATGATATACGGTTTTTACGACAATTCTAGAAGATGAGAAAAGGAGAAACGTTATGCGCGCATCGATAAAATGGCTTAAAGACTATGTAGACATAAACGAAACTCCCGAAAAGCTTGCCGATATGCTGACTATGGCAGGTATCCCGGTGGCCGGTATTGAGTATCTGGGGCAAAATATTGAGGGAGTTGTAACCGGAAAAATTGTTGATATTGCACCCCATCCAGATGCCGACAAATTATCAGTTTGCAGAGTAGATAGCGGCTCCGAAGTGTTAACTATCGTCACTGGCGCAACCAATATTCGCAAAGAGGATATAGTGCCGGTAGCAACCGTAGGGGCGAAACTGCCAAACGGCATGACTATACAGCCGGCAAAACTGCGGGGGATGATGTCTTGCGGCATGTTATGTTCAACCGACGAACTCAACATTGACAGTAAGATTGTCCCACCCGAAGCCCGCAACGGAATTTACATTTTAGCGGCTGAAACTCCTGTTGGCGTGGATGTCAGGACTGCTCTCGGACTTGATGATGTGGTATTAGAATTTGAACTGACCGCCAATCGCGCAGACTGTTTTAGTATTTTAGGACTTGCCAGGGAAATTGCTGTTTTGACTGGCAGTAATATAAAAAAGCCTATGCTCAGCTTGCGTGAATCAGCGCCGGATAAAGTGAATGGTTTGGCTGATATTCATATTGATGACCCGTCTCTGTGCGCCAGGTTTGCCGCCCGTATCTTTAGGGAAGTAAAAATAGGCCCTTCGCCTGTTTGGATTCAGCAGCGCATTCAGGCAGCCGGTATGAGACCCATTAATAATGTTGTTGACGTAACAAATTTTGTCATGCTTGAATTGGGGCAACCGCTTCATGCTTATGATTACGACTTATTATCCTGTCACAGCATTATCGTGCGAAATCCAAATCCGGGAGAAAAAATTACTACATTAGACGGAGTGAAAAGAGAGCTTGAGCCGGATATGCTGGTAATAGCGGATGCGGTTCAGCCGGTAGGCATAGCCGGAGTTATGGGGGGACTGGCAACTGAGGTTACAAAAAATACTCATACGGTACTCTTGGAAGCCGCATCTTTTAAAGGGACCAGTATTCGGCGCACCTCCCGCGCCTTAAGTCTCAGATCAGAAGCTTCCGGCAGATTTGAGCGGGGGGTGGATACTGCGAATGTAATAAGAGCTTTGGACCGGGCGGCCAAACTTCTGGAAGATATGGGGGCATGCAAAGTTTGCCAGGGAATTCTGGACGTATACCCTGGGGTTCAGCTTCCTAAACAGATTACATTTTCTGCGCAAGAGATAAATGCCTATTTGGGTACCGATATTCCTAAAAAAACCATGTTGGACATTTTCAAACGCTTAGAGTTCGAAGTTGATGTTCAAGGAGATTGTATTACCGTCACGGTCCCTACGTGGCGGGGAGATGTAACAGTTGCGGCTGACATTAGTGAAGAAATTGCCAGAATTTACGGTTACGATAATGTGCCTTCCACAACACCGGTGGGAAGCATGGCCAAAGGCAGCCAAAGCTATACCCAAACTATTATTGACACAGTTAAGGGTTTATTAGCGGGTATAGGATTTTCGGAGACGATGTCTTTAAGTTTTTCTCACCCTCAGGTTTTGGATAAATTAAACGTGCCTGCCGACAGCCGCTTACGCCGGACGATTGAAGTTCTTAACCCGATAACTGAAGATTTTCCAGTTCTCAGAACTACTCTTTTGGGTGGTATGATGGAAACAATCGCCAGAAACTTATCCAGGAAAAATGATGACTTAAAACTATATGAAGTAGGCACCGTATATTTGCCGGCTAGGCTTCCGCTAAGTGATTTTCCTTCCGAACCGGTAATGCTCTGCGGCGCGTTAACGGGAAGACGTCATGAGTTATTATGGAACCAATCAAAAGAGTCTGTTGATTTTTACGATGCTAAGGGAGCTGTTGAATGTATTCTGGAAGGTTTGGGTATTTCCGGATATCAGGTTTCCAGTGCTGAACATGTGTCGCTGCATCCGGGGAAAACTGCCCAATTTATCGTTGATGGCAATGTAATCGGCTATGCAGGGGAAATCCATCCTTCCGTTCTTGATGCTTTTGACATTAACCGCAAAGTATACTTGTTTGAGGTAAATGTTGAGGCATTGGAAAAGCACGCCAGCCTTATTAGTGAGTATCAGTCTCTGCCTAAATATCCGGCGATTACGCGGGATTTAGCCATAGTATTGCCTGACAATGTCCAGGCGGGACAGGTGGAACAAGCGATAATCAGCAGTGCCGGACCGCTCTTAACCGGCGTGCAATTGTTTGATGTTTATTGCGGCAAACAAGTGCCGGAAGGTTTCCGTAGCTTGGCATTTTCATTAACTTTCCGTTCAAATGACAGAACGTTAACAGATGAAGAAATTGATACCCTTCATAAACAAATTGTTATTCACATAGAGAATACTTTTGCAGCCAAACTAAGAGTATAGCAAAACACTGTTTACCATGCATGACGGGCAAGTATGCCCGTCTCAGGCTGTTGAAAAACTTCGCCTAGCGTCGTTGCTCCTCAGAGCCCTTGCTTGCGTACCCCCGAAGTACGCGGCGCGGCGGGCTCTTCCGGTGCGCCTAGCTATGCTCGCTTTTGAACAGCCTGGGGTTTGTCGGCAAGCTGTGACGGGCAAGTATGCCCGTCTTTTTCTCTAAATTAGGCAGGAAATGTATTTCCTGGGTCGAAAAATACATAATAGGTTGGTAAGAGATATAAGGTCAGGTGAAACGATGGCTGAGAAGACAAATAGAGTTACGGTTGAAATATTTGGCGAAAACTATGCGCTTAAGGGCAATGTAGAACCGGAACAGGTTGTACAATTAGCGGCAATACTAGATAAACGCATGAAGAAAATAGCCAGATCTAATCCTAAATTACCACCAATCAAAGTCGCTGTATTAGCAGCTTTGCATATTGTCGATGAATACTTGAAACTTGAAGAAGATTACATTGCACTTATTGACGAGATGAAAAAATAGCAGTATCATTTTGTTTGAGAACATGATGAATTACGGTATAACACTCCTGACAGTATGTAATAATAACATCAGGAAAGGAGTGGTATCGTGTTGGAAATTGGGGCTGTTGGGCAGGTATTCCTACGGTTAGTTATATTGTTCGTTGCTGCGTTGTTTGTTGTTAGGATAATGGGAAACCGCACAGTCGGCCAACTTTCCCCATTTGATTTTGTAATCATGGTAGGAATAGGCGATATTATTGTAGCAGGCGCTATGGACCGGAACCCCACTTTAATTGCGGGGGCAGAGGGTCTGCTTGCTCTATTGGTTCTTCAGCAGGTAATTGCATATTTGGCCTTAAAAAATACCACCCTCAGAAAATGGTTTGAAGGTATCCCTATAACTCTGGTGAAAGATGGAAAAATATTAAAAGATAATTTTAATAAAACTCAGTTTAATTTTGATGATTTGCGTCAGGAACTTCATAAAAAGGGCTTGGATTTTACTGATTTAAAAGATATACAGCTTGCACGTCTTGAAAGTTGCGGCGAATTCAGTTTGATCAGGACTCCCGAAACTGAACCGCTAACAAAGCGGGATTTTGAGAACTATATTAAAAGTATATATGAGAATCCCCTTAGTCTAACTGGCGAAAAGTGGGCGAAGTTTGAAAGCTTTATGAACGACGTTGATTATCTGGCAACATATATCAAACAGTTGAATCAAAATCTTCCTTCTCAATCAGACAATCAAGTTATCAAAAAT
This sequence comes from Methylomusa anaerophila, assembly GCF_003966895.1. Taxonomy (NCBI): domain Bacteria; kingdom Bacillati; phylum Bacillota; class Negativicutes; order Selenomonadales; family Sporomusaceae; genus Methylomusa; species Methylomusa anaerophila. Next base: position 3,876,743 of record NZ_AP018449.1, read on the forward strand.
ATAAACAATTAAAAAATAGGAAAGACCTGCATTAACAAGGAGGAAGGGCATGCCCTTCTTCTTTTACTGTATCGACGGTCATGCAGTTGACATCTTGGGGATTGAGGAAAGGGTGCACTGGCTTTGGTTTGGCATTTAGAAAGGGTGAATCATTTGTGATTGAACTGCTTGCTCCGGTTGGTAGCCGTGAAGCATTGATCGCGGCTGTCGAAAGCGGTGCTAACGCCGTTTATTTAGGGGGAAAAATGTTCGGAGCGCGGCATTACGCTGCTAATTTTACTGACGAAGAACTTTCCGCGGCGGTGCGTTTTGCTCACTTCCGCGGTGTGTCGGTCTTTGTAACTGTCAATACGCTTGTTGACGATAACGAAATTCCAGTGCTGGTTAATTCTCTCCAGCATCTCTATGATATTGGTGCTGACGCTATTATTGTACAGGACTTGGGCGTTGCCGTCGTTGCCAAAAAAGTAGCTCCCCAGTTACCTGTTCATGCCAGTACCCAGATGACTGTACATAACATAGAGGGAGTAAAATTTTTAGCGAACTTGGGATTTACCAGAGTAGTGCTGGCAAGAGAACTTTCATTGACTGAGATTGAATTGATATGTAAAGAAGTTAAAAATGAAGCTAAAAAAATCAATGTCGAAATTGAAATATTTGTCCATGGAGCACTATGCATCTGTTACTCCGGACAATGTCTTATGAGCAGTATGATCGGCGGCAGGAGCGGCAACAGAGGCCGTTGCGCCCAACCTTGCCGGTTACCTTATACGCTTGTTGATGCTCAAGGTATAAACCTACTGGAACATCGCAATGCCGGTGAATATTTGCTTAGCCCCAAAGACTTAAATACCATTGATTTGTTACCGCACCTTATTGAAACAGGCGTAACTTCTTTTAAGATTGAGGGACGCATGAAACGTCCCGAATATGTGGCAGTAGTTGTTGATACGTACCGGCGCGCAATTGATTCTTACTTAAGCAGTAAAGAAGGGTTTTCCGTATCGGAGCAAGACAAAAAGGATGTCACCCAAATTTTCAACAGAGACTTTACAACTGGATATTTGATCAATAAACCCGGACGCAACATGATAAGTGACCGGCGGCCGAATAACCGGGGAGTGCGCGTCGGGCGGGTAATCAGTTACAATCCCGATTCTGGAAGGGCTGTGCTTAAGCTGGATGAGCCGCTGCAAGTTGGTGATATTATTGAATTCTGGGTGAAAGTTGGGGGACGTGTCAATACTACCGTGACATCACTAGCAGTTAAAGGACAATCTGTCGCCGAGGCGCCTGCGGCTACGGAGGTTTCTGTTTCCGTACCGACGCCGGTCCGCGTAAATGACCGGGTTTTTAAGGTTTACGACCGCCGGCTTATGGACAAGGCCAGGGCGTTTTTCACAGGCCCCGCTGCAGTGCGGCGTATTCCGGTAGATATCATTGTAGCGGTGGCCCAAGGGCAGCCATTATCCATTGAAATGCAGGATGCGGACGGGTTTGTAGGAATGGCAAAGACGTCTTTTGTAGCGGAAAAAGCTCTTAAAAGACCTTTGACGAAAGAGATCATCGCCAAGCAAGTTGAACGTCTAGGTACTACCATATTTGAATTACGGGAACTGACTTGCAACATTACCGGCGAAGTGATGGTACCTGTCAGCGAGATTAATGATGCCAGACGCCGGGCTGTTGAACAACTGGAGAAGACACGCTTGGCCAGGTTTTCTAGAGAACAGCTTAGGAGAAAGGAATTTAGTCTGGCAGATATATTGCCTGTTCCTGTTAAAAACGCACTTAAGAGCAATAAACCGGATCTGGTGGTAAATGTTGATAGTGTTGAGAAAGCAGCGGCGGCGGCTACCAGTGGAGCAGACATTATCATGTTCGGCGGTGAAAATTTTACTGGCAACGTTATTTCCCGTAATGACTACCTGGGGGCATTAGATATCAGCCGCGACAGCGGGAAAAAAATTATTTTTAATACCCCGCGTATTGTGAGATTTTGGCAAATGAAAGATTTAGTGCCCGAGCTTGAGTGGCTAGCCGGGCTTAAGCCTGATGCGATTAGTGTCGCCAATATCGGTACGCTTTATCTGTTAAATGGGTTTTCAACAGTGCTGCTACACGGTGACTATCCATTGAATATTTATAATTCGATTACTACCCGCTTTTTGGCAGGGAACGGACTGGTTAGTTTGACTTTGTCACCAGAGTTAAATTTTGCGCAGGTTGAAGAATTGGCAGGTAAATCGAATATAATATTGGAATGTTTAGTTCATGGCCACATGACATTGATGATTTCTGAGTATTGTGTAGCAGGCAGTTACCTGGGTGAACTTCACAATGATGATTGTCAACGAAAGTGTTTAACAGGCAGGTATTGGTTGAAAGACAGAAAAAATGAAAGATTTCCGGTTGTATCGGACCAATACTGCCGCATGCATATTTTAAACGCTAAGGAATTATCCATGCTGCCCCACATCCCCAAGCTGTGCCGAAGTGGTATCGGCCGTTTACGGATTGAAGCAAAATATATGGCAACTGAGGAAGTCGGTCGAATTACCCGATTGTATCGGGAATTAATGGATTTGGGTGAAGATCATCCTCTGATTGCAAAAGATAAGGCTGATTCCATGGAACATCCCAATATAACGCGGGGACATTATTTCCGTGGTGTATTGTAGGCCTTTAAACTTGACAGACTACTGGCAACCTAGTGGTCTGTCTACACTGAAATCATAATTACTTCGCGGGCCTTTTTCCGCCATGCTTCGTTGTCGTCAGCTTACATATGTCCGATATGTGCGCTTCCTCCGCCTCGCCTTGCGAAAAAATTCCCGCGAATTCATTTACGCTTTCAATGTAGACAGACCACTAGCCTCTAAAAATTAAGATTGCGTGTTGTTTGCAACACGCTTAGGGAGAGCAATAATGGATATTTCTGTTTTATCAAATCTTGAATATATTAAAATTCGGGAAATGCTTGCTGAGAGAACAGGTTCCATAATGGGAAGGGAATTAGCCGAACAACTTGTTCCGGCCAGCGACTATGCGGAAGTTGAAATTCGCCTGTCTGAGACCGCCGAAGCAGTTGATATCATGAACAATCAAACAAGTATTCCGCTGGGCGGCATTCGTGACATACGGGCAACAGCCAAAAGGGCCGAACTGGGTGCTGTTCTTGAGCCAAATGAGTTATTGTCAGTTAGCAGTACTCTATATTCTGCCCGGCGAATTAAAGTCTTTATCGCAGATTTGCCGATGAGCATACCTATACTTAAAGGATGGGCAGCAAATATTAGCGTCCTGCGCCCTCTTGAAAACTCGCTGGAAGGTATATTGACTGAACAGGGAACGATCCGTGATGATGCCAGCAGTGAACTACTTAAAATCCGCCGCGAAATTAAACAGGCGCAAAATAGAGTGAAAGAAAAGCTCGATACAATTTTACGTTCCGGTGAATATCAAAAATACTTTCAGGATGCTTTAGTTACCATGCGCGGCGACCGGTATGTGATCCCTATAAAGCAGGAATACCGGCAGCATTTTCCGGGGATTGTCCATGACCAATCAGCCAGTGGGGCTACTTTATTTATTGAACCGATAGCCGTAGTCAATTTAAATAATGATATTAAACAGTTCATGGCCGCTGAAAAGGCCGAAATAGAACGTATACTGATCGTTATCAGCGGCCAAATTGCCAAAGATGCGCCTCTTATCCAGGAAAACTGCAAAATCTTAGCGCAGCTGGATTTTGTATTTGCCAAGGCAAAGTTAAGTATAGAAATGCATAGCCAGAGACCAACCATTAATGCTCAAGGTTATATAAATTTGCTGCAAGCGCGGCATCCTCTCATACCTGCGGACAAAGTAGTCCCTATCGATGTTAATTTGGGAGGACCGTTTCACACATTGTTAATTACCGGGCCAAATACCGGCGGAAAAACGGTAACGCTTAAAACTGTAGGATTGTTTGCCTTGATGACTCAAGCCGGTTTGTTTATTTCCACTGCTCCCGACTCGCAAATGCCGGTATTTAAAAATATATTTGCCGATATTGGTGATGAACAAAGCATTGAGCAAAGTTTAAGTACTTTTTCAGCTCATATGAGTAATCTGGTTCGTATTCTTGCCAGGACAACCGCTGACGATTTGGTGTTAATCGACGAAATTGGCGCAGGTACTGATCCCAGCGAGGGAGCGGCATTAGCCATGTCCATGCTGGAATACATTCATCAAATCGGCGCAAGGACGATAGCCACAACCCATTATAGCGAGCTGAAAACATTTGCCTATACCAGACATGGAATTGAAAATGCCAGCGTAGAATTTGATATACAAACATTACGACCGACTTATCGGTTGCTTATTGGTATACCTGGCAGCAGCAACGCATTCGCGATTAGTAAACGGTTGGGGCTGTCGGACTTGATTATAGAACGGGCGAAACAATTGATTCACAAAGAACACGCTGAATTTGAAACCGTACTCAGCGCTCTTGAGGAACAAAAACGGGCCTATACCGCAAAATTGCAGGAAGTTAATCATTTAGAACAAGATGTACGGGTATTGCAGGATCGGCTGCAACTGGAAGAACGGAGGCTAGTTGACCAAAAAAATAGTCTGCTGCGAAAAGCTCACGATGAGGCAGCGGCTTTATTACGTCAAGCTCGCCGTGAGGCCGAAGAAATAATAGGGAACTTAAAAGCGCAATTTTTTGCTCAAAGTAACCGCGAGCGACAGAATGCCATCGATAGCGCCCGCAAGCAATTGCGAAATATTTCTGATCAAGTGAATATAACCGGCGTTTACGATGAGAAAGAGCTGCCGGAGCTGAAATCCGCAGCCGTTAAGCCCGGAATGCATGTATATATTACCTCTCTACAGCAAAAAGGCGAGGTTATAGCGTTGAATGGGGATGATGCCACAGTTCAGTTGGGAATTTTGAAACTAACTGTTCCCTTATCAGAATGCAGACTTGTAGATCAGCCGGGGAATATTGTTCCGGCAAAAAGTCGAACTAGGGTAATTCCAATTCAATCCGCGGCACGACAGATTGATATACGGGGTATGACAATTGAAGAGGCTGAAAATATTCTTGATCGGTATATTGACGATGCTTTACTCGCGGGGTTGCCGGAAGTATTGATAATTCATGGCAAGGGAACCGGAGCTCTCAGAAAAGGGGTCAAGAGCTATTTGGCAGGACATCCAAGAGTACAAGAAATAAAAATCGCCGAATTAAACGAAGGGGGTACCGGAGCCACGGTAGTAAGATTAACCTAATTATGATTCGCCTGTATTTATTCTGTAAGATATTGGAGGAGAGAGTATGATTTCAAAAAGCCAGGAAATTGAAGACAGGGCGATCGAGTACATTGCAGACTTAATGTGCGTTGCGGCCAGGACTGCTCCTAAAGGCAAAGGAATTGACAATTTGGTTGTAATGACGGTGAAAGGCCGCGTGAAGGACCAGCTGTCAGAGGAAATGTGCCGCATCGCCCAAACAACCGGCGCAGATTTTTTTGCACGGGATGCAAAATGTGTAGAAAAATCAGCATTGGTAGTGTTATTAGGTCAAAAAGTGAAACCGGTGGGTGTACCTTCTTGTGGATATTGTGGCTTTGCAAACTGCCAGGAAAACACGAAAAACTCAGGACTTTGCTCTATAAGTGTAGGAGATTTGGGCATTGCGATCGGGTCAGCTGTCAGTATTGCTTCACAACATCACGCCGACAACAGAATCATGTTTTCTATAGGTCGTGCAGCTTTAAATCTGGCAATTTTCGAAGAAGAAGTGAAAGTTGCCTACGGTATACCCTTGAGTGTAGCAGGGAAAAATCCTTTCTTTGATCGAGGTTAGATTAGATAATATATAAAAACCGGGATGGCTAAAATAGCTATCCCGGTTTTTATGCTTCAAAAATTGTTTTTCCAATTTAAATATCTTCCCAAATTCTTACTTTCATTATCCGGGTTTTCTCCTTCTTCCCCTTCATCCTGAGGCTCAGGAACCGCAGGGGGGGGAGAATCACTTATTGCGGCGGAGGCTGCGCGGTTGGCTGTATCATTTGAATCTAAAGTTATTGCTTCTGATTCCTTACTTCCGTTCTTATGATCACTTTTTGCTTTGTCTTTCGCCTGTTCTTGTTTGTTAGGCTTATCAGGCTTATCAGACGCTGATCCACTCATATTATTTAACATACCCAATATACTCGCCATAGTTGCAGGATTGAGCTTTGACTTTATTTGGGGGTTGTTCAATAAAGGCAAGAGCGACATCAGGTCCGGAGAACCTCCTTTACTGCCTTCTGCTTTAGTTAATTCGCCGAGCAGTTTCTGAATTGGATTGCTGCTTGCCGCAGAGCTTGTCGGAGCGGGCGATTCCATGGTTTGGTTGCGGTTTAATACGGATATCAGACAAATAATGGATAGAACCGTAATTAAGTTGTCAAGGCCCGCTCCTTCAGTTATGCTGGCATCTATCAGACGAGTAATTGTATGAATTAGAGATGGCGATCCAGATTTATCTATAGGTCCGCCCGGCATATAACCGCCTCCTTAAAATAGGCCTGGAATTTTAGGAAGATTTAGATCGGCAGCTAATTTGGTCATGGCTTCCTGGTTCAATTCCCGCGACTTAGCCAAAGCATTATTAATTGTCGCAATTAATAGATCCTGCAGCAGCATCGCGTTTTCCGGGGCGAGGTATTTTTCGTTGAATTCAATACCCACAATATCTTGTTGCCCATTGACTGTTATTTTTACAACATCACCACTTGCGACTTGAATTCGTTCTTGCTTTAACCGGTCTTGAATGCCGTCAACATTTTGTTGCACTTTTTTTACCATATCCATAAGATTTCCAAATTGTTCCAACAATCTTGAAGCACCTCCCGAGAATATTTTTTATTAATTTATTCATGCAAACCAATTTGGTGAGTGTCCGTTCTATAATTTGAGAAACAATTAATGACGTTCAATCATATATTGGATTAAAGAACGGTTTGGAAGGGTGGTGGGTGTATGCGGTTGCGGCGGCGGCGTAACAAACGAACAATTGATATAAGCGCGGAATCCCCTACTGTGAATGAACCAACAGTTCAAAAGGATTCGGATAATCAAAAGCAGGTTGCAAGTAAAAAATCCAGGATAAAAAAAGAAGCTTCTCCTGCGGCTCTATTTAGAAAAATAGTTGAAAACCCGAATTTTAATGCTCAATTTTTAGTAATTGTTCTGTCGCTGATGTCTGGTAACGTACCAATGGATCGCGGGATAAGTTCAATGAGTTCTGCCGTAGACAAGGTCCGTAATATAACGGAGGTAATTACCAGTACCATGCAGTCAGTAAAAGTTGCCACAGAGGCGCCCAAGCAAATTAAGCGATTACTGCAATAAGTGCCGGGCAGACAGGTGAAAATAAACAAATGCTACCTTGCAGCCAGTAACAATTCAATCGTCAATCCCATATATTGAAGTAGAAGGGCGGGCAGTATTTATAGCGCCAGACATCTTGTTTTAATTACTGCCCTAAAATGAAATACTTTAAGGAGGCTGTTTTAAATGCGTGGTGGATTCGGTTGTGGTGGTTTCGGTAGTGTTCCAATCATCATCATCATTATTCTTCTGTTGTTGTTGTCTTTTAATGATACTTGCGAAGATTTATAATTTTATAAATTACTTACTTGCTTAAAGTCCTTTAATCTTCAAGATGTGGGTTGATAACAAGGGGTAATTCGGTAAAAGTAGTAACCAAAAAAACGATAAACTCATATCTTGGATATTAGAAAACCTTTTTATAAGTTATGAGGGGAGGAAAATATTATGTCACGTGGATTTGGTTGTTTCGGCGGCAATAACAGTATAGCGGTGGTAATTATCATCATCATCATTCTGCTCCTATTCCTGGCTGAAGATGATACTTGTATCGATTAACATAATAACCGGATTATGAATTAAGAAAGGGGGAAAACATAATGTCACGTGGATTTGGTGGTTGTTTCGGCGGCAATAACAGCATAGTGGTGGTAATTATTATCATCATCATTCTGCTCCTATTCCTGGCTGAAGATGATACTTGTATCGATTAACAAACTAACCGCATTTGATACACCTACTAAAATATATATGCTTAAATTGCAAAAAACACGCGTAAAATTACGCGTGTTTTCTACTATATTTAATTAATTTTTTTTGTCTGAACCTGATTGTTTCTCAGGTGGCGGCGGCGGAGCCGGAGAAACGGTTTGTTTGTCAGACCTTGGTGGTGGAGGCGGTAGTATTTTATCAGACTGAACAGGCTCAGTCGTAGATTCTGGTTGTCCAGATTTTTTTCCATCTTTATTCGCATCTTTATTGTCCTTGTCTTTTGCGTCCTTATCGGCAGTAGCAGTTGATACTTTTGTCGGCTGTGTACCTTCCATGAATATCTCATTACGAGAATCTTGATTATTCGGGTCATTTATGAGCAGACCATCTCTATTGGATACACGAACGGCAACGACACCGGAAGGCTTGACAAAATCACGCGCTGTGTATTTATCAGCGACATCCGACATAAAGGATCTCCATATTTCCGCTGGTATAGTGCCGCCTGTGATTCCATCTAAATATCCGGTATTATCGTAACCCATCCAAACTGCGGCAACCAAGTCCGGTGTAAAGCCCACAAACCAGGCGTCTTTATTATCGCTGGTAGTACCGGTTTTGCCGGCAGCAGGCCGGCCGAAGTTGGCAGCGGCTCCTGTACCGTGCGTAATTACTCCCCGCATCATATCGGTGAGAATATAAGCAGAACGCTCATTGATCACGGCTTTTTCCCGCTGACTGTTTTCTTCAAGTACTTTGCCATTCCGGTCTATTACTTTGACAATTGCAGTAGGTTCGGCTCGAATCCCCTGATTGGCCAAGACGCCATAGGCACTGGCAATCTCAAGCGGCGTAACGCCACGGGAAAGACCGCCTAAAGCCATAGCGAGGTTGCGGTCGTTGGTATTGCCACGCAGCACCAAAGTAGATATTCCCATCTGTTGGGCATAATATAATGGTTTATCAACGCCCACCTGCTGGGCCAACTTAACGGCTACAACGTTTATCGACTGCTCTAAAGCCGAACGCAGCGACAGTGGACCGTGGAATTGATGATCATAGTTTACAGGTGAATATCCATCGATGGTAATTGGCTTATCTTCAACTATAGTAGCCGGGGTAAACCCGCTTTCAATGGCCGCAAGATATACAAAAGGCTTGAATGCAGATCCGGGCTGCCGTTCTGCCAATACCGCCCGGTTAAATTGATCATTGCCTCGCCCACCAATCATAGCTTTGATATGACCATTGTGAGGATCAATAGCTACAAGAGCGCCTTGCGGTTGTTTAATCCCATTTTCGGTACGGTCAGTAGGAAGTTGACTCATTGCCCGTTCTGCCGCCTCTTGCATAGAAAGATCTAATGTAGTATAGATCTTTAGACCGTCCTTGTAAACCGCGTCAGCACCGTATTTTTCAATAAGCACTTGAATAACATAATCTACAAAATAGGATGCAACGGAAGAATTTGTAGACGTACGTTTGACTAATTTAATTTCGGTTGCTTTAGCTTCTGCTGCGTCATAGGAGCCAATATACCCATATTTGGCCATTTGTTCCAAAACGATTCCTTGTCGTTCTTTGGCCGCTTTTAAATTGTTAAGCGGAGAATAATAATTTGGGCTTTTCGGAATTCCGGCAATCATTGCACATTCAGCCAAATTGAGGTCTTCAACATTTTTCCCAAAGTATACCTGTGCGGCAGCCTGAACTCCATAGGCGCCTTGTCCAAAATAAATATGATTCATATACATTTCTAATATTTCAGTTTTACTATATTGCCTTTCAATTTGAAGAGACAGGAAAGCTTCCTGAATTTTACGCTTAAGCGTCTGTTCTTGCGAAAGTAAAGCATTTCTGGCTAACTGTTGGGTAATGGTACTGCCGCCTTCAGATATTCCGCGGTCAGTTAAATTGGCCCATATGGCCCGCAAAATACCACGGGGATCAATTCCGGAGTGTTGGTAGAAACGTGCATCCTCAGCAGCTACAAATGCGTTTTGCAGGTTTTTAGGGATTTTGTTGATAGAAACCGGCAAACGATTTTCCACAGAGTGAACAGTGGTAATCAGTTTGCCGTTGTTATCGAATAATTGAGAAGAAGCGGCTGGCCGAATTTCCCCCTTTAAGCTAGGCATGGTATGAACACTGGCTGTTAAGAAACCTAGTCCTGCGCCAGTCACCATGACTATCAATATAATAAAAGCTATAATTGAAAATTTTAATAACGATTTGTTCGTATCACGACGACCATTGGTTTGAGTATCTTTAGTTCCAACGCCTTTCTGCATGGATATCCTCCCTTTGTGGTCGGGTATTCGAATAATAAAGCTTGATTATTCGACTGAATACGCTAATCATTATACCATAAAACCGACTTGTCGGAATATCTGTTTTTATTTAAGTACCAGAAAGTGTAATATTAATATATTAATGTATTTATGCCGTTAAAACCGGACACCATCTTTTGACTAATACCATATATATAATTAGCATTAATTGGGGATGTTGTCCGGGTGGAACGGACGAGGAGGAATGATCCATGCGGTTTTCCGTACGAAAGAGGCGGACCATTCCGCTCATACCGCTAATCATCATCCTAATATCTGGAATATTAGTGTTTTTTTTCTGGCGAGCTGAAACTCATCTCAAACCTACATTAATGGCAATAGCGGAAACACGTGCTACCTTAATTGCAACTCAGTCTATCAATGACGTTATCAACGATAAGGTAAGCGTATCTATCGATCCCAAAACACTGGTAAATGTTTCCGTCGATGAGCATGGCAGAGTGGTTTTAATCCAGCCTAATACAATGGAATTTAACAAACTTGCCGCCGATACGACCATAAAAGTGCAGGAATCATTAAAAAATATTGCTGAAGAAAAAATTCGAATTCCGATTGGTCAAGTGCTGGGAAGTCAATTATTAGCTAGCATGGGACCAAAAATCACGGTTACCATTATTCCAATCGGTACAGTTCAAGTCAAAGTTGTAGATAAATTTGAACAGGCCGGCATAAATCAAACGCGACACATGGTATACTTGTTAGCCACAACTGAAATCCGAATTGTTGTACCTTTGGTGAGTAAAAGTGTCAGTGTCAATACGCAAGTACCCATTGCAGAATATGTAGTAGTCGGAGAAGTACCTAATACTTATGTCCAATTTCCCTTTCCTTTTGAAAGCGATTCATTGGGCTCTCCTGATACTTTACGAAAAAACTAATAATATGATACAATATTTCCGTTCATATAGTCGGAGAGGGGTATAGATATGTCAGGACACTCTAAATGGGCCAATATAAAACATCGTAAAGGGAAACTGGATGCCGTTCGCGGTAAAATTACAACGAAAATCAGTCGGGAGATTAGTATTGCTGTCCGGCTGGGAGGAACTGATCCCACAGGTAATATGCGCCTGAAGCTTGCTCTCCAAAAAGCAAGAGAAAATAATATTCCCAAGGAGAATATTCAAAGAGCAATACAAAAAGGCGCGGGTGCACTTGACGGCAGCAATTATGAAGAAATTGTGTATGAGGGCTACGGGCCGGGAGGAGTAGCCGTCATGGTAGAAGCTATGACCGATAATCGTAATCGCACAGCCGCTGATATTCGGCATTTATTTTCCAAAAATGGTGGAAACCTGGGTGAGAGTGGCTGCGTTTCGTGGATGTTTAAGCTAAAAGGTCTTTTTGTTATTGAACAGCAAGCGGGAATCGAGGAAGAAAATCTGATGTTATTGGCACTGGACGCTGGCGCGGAAGATTTCAAAGCTGTGGACGGACAGTTCGAAATCACAACTGATCCCGAAGATTTTGAACTGCTTCAGGAAACTCTGGAGAAAAACAACATCAAAACCGAAATTGCAAGAGTTACCAGGATACCTGATACAACGATGGATTTAACTGGCGATGACGCCACAAAGATGGTCAGGCTCATGGACGCTCTTGAAGACCATGATGATGTACAAGATGTTTATGCTAATTTCGATATTGATGAAGACTCTTTAGAAATATAGTAAGCTCACGGGATTTCGAAGGTTTAGTTCTATCCATAACGTACCTTCTCATTTAATCAATGGGAGGTACGTTTTTTATGCAAAACCAATTATTGGCTCGTATTCTTTACATCATACACAATATATGATATGATAACATTATGTATGATACTGATGGGGTGCAAAAATTGGAATTTGTACAGCCTATCCGCGACAAAAAAAAGATTGATAGTATTAAAAAAGTTCTTCTGGCTAATAACGTTCGAGATTACTGTTTATTTACCCTAGGGATAAATTCCGGGTTACGCATTAGTGATTTACTAAATTTAAAAATTTCTGACGTGGTTGATGATACAGGCAAAATTCGAGAACGAATTACCTTGCGAGAGAAAAAAACAAATAAGACAAAAGATTTTCTGCTTAATGACGTAGCCCGGAAAACGATTGCAGAGTATTTGAGAAACAGAGTATACGAATATAATGAACCCCTGTTCCTATCTAAAAAGAAAAGTGCCGGTAAGGCACCGCTGCAAAGGGATCAGGCATATAAGATTATTAACAATGCCGCCAGGTCAATTGGAATTACTGAGAAGATTGGCACTCATACCCTACGAAAAACATTCGGCTATCATGCTTATAAATCCGGGGTTTCCATTGAAGTAATACAAAAGTTGTTTAATCACGCAACGCCTTCGACTACCCTCAAATATATAGGCATTACGCAAGATGATCTCGACGGCGTTTATCTGAATCTAAACTTATGAAAGCGCCTTGTGAGCAAGTATACAAGTATAAAGGGAGCTCAAATATTATAACTTGGAGGGAAAAATGACTAAGCGAAATCAATTTAGAAAAAATTTGTTTAAGTATTTATTTTTGTTTATTGGATCAATTCTTGCAGCGGTTGGTCTTGAAATTTTCTTAATTCCCAACCATATTATTGATGGTGGTGTAGTTGGAATTTCCATTATGCTAAGTTATCTCAGTAATTTTTCGTTAGGATTGTTTATTTTTTTCCTAAACGTTCCTTTTTTAATACTGGGTTATAATCATATCGGAAAATCATTTGTTATATCTACCTTGTTTTCAATTTTATCATTGTCTATATGGGTTACTGTTCTCCATCCCATCCCTGGCTTAACGGAAGATCTTCTTTTAGCATCTGTATTTGGTGGAATAATATTAGGCATAGGGGTGGGTTTAATTATACGCTACGGCGGTTCTTTGGATGGAACTGAAATTGTAGCAATTATTTTAGATAAAAGAACTGGATTTTCTGTGGGTGAAATTGTAATGTTTTTTAACATTTTTATATTGAGTAGCGCCGGTCTTATTTTTGGCTGGAATAAAGCAATGTATTCTCTTATCGCTTATTTTGTTGCTTTTAAAATGATTGATATAACGATCGAAGGTTTAGAGGAAACAAAATCTGCCATAATTGTATCCGAGAAAGCGGAAATCATTGCTGAAAAAGTAATGGCCCGGTTAGGTCGGGGGGTAACTCTTTTAAGTGGTAAGGGTGGCTACAGCGGTGAAGAACGTACTGTTTTATATTTAGTGATTACGCGTCTGGAAATCGCAAAATTAAAAAATATTATAGATGAAATAGACGAAAATGCATTTGTAACTATAAGTGAGGTACATGAGGTTATGGGAGGACGTATTAGAAAACGGGCAATACATTAATATTATAAAAGAATACTTATTCATTTTTGGACAACTATGTATATTTTGGAAAAAATACTGGCAATACTATGAATAAACTATTATAGAAAGGAGTATCGCCAGTGTTTGAAAAAATATACAAAAAGTTATCTTTATTCTCACTGCCTCGGCCGCTGTCGCCATCATTACGTTTATTAATGATTTGCAGTTTTGCTCTGATTGTATTTTGTGCTGCGTTCTATTGGCTTTATTATACGGATTCCGGAAATTCGGATTTGTCACGGGACACTGAAGTTGCAAAACATGATAGCAAAATTAAGATCACCCCCGATATGGATCTGGTACAAAAAATCATTTATTCTAAATGTGGCGACGAAGAAGTGTTTCGAACAAAGCCTCCAGATAATTTGATCGGATTGAACTTTAATCAGCTGCAGAAAATTTATTCTGGCTGGAACATCACTACGTTTGACACGAAAGAAGTAGAAATGTCCTTGAAGGTAGACAGCTTATGCCGTGAGCATGCTAATAACATGTTTATTGGCATTAAAGATGGTTATGTGGCAGTGTATTACGGCGTACCCGGCCCCAAAGCAATTATTAAGGAAGTAACCAAAATTCCGGTGAGTAGTTTGACCCCGCAGGACCTGGGGGAAATACGCCAAGGACTAGTCATCCAAACCAAGGAAGAACTGCTTAGGACGTTGGAAGGATTGCAAAAATAAGAGGGGAAGCCCTCTTATTTTTGTTACTCCAGCATTATTTGTTACTCCAGCATTAAAGGAATAGTATACCAATATGTCGAATCTAACCCAATGCATTCGAGGAGGTAATACATGCTAGCATTGGGAATAGACCCTGGTACCGCTATCTGCGGTTACGGGCTGGTAGAACAAAGTGGCAGCCGTTTGCGGGCGGTGACTTATGGTGCGGTTCAAACGCGTTCTGACTTGGAAGCTGCCGACAGACTGCTAAAGGTATATGAAGGAATTGAATTATTGATTAAAAATTATCATCCCGACATCGTTGGGGTGGAGCAATTGTTTTTTAATAAAAATGTCAGAACTGCTATGGCAGTAGGGCAAGCAAAGGGTGTCGTTCTGCTTGCCGCTGTGCAAAATGGGGTTTCCGTCGCTGAATTTACTCCTTTGCAGGTGAAGCAATCGGTGGTAGGCTACGGAAATGCTGCGAAAGAGCAAGTAATTTATATGACGCAGCGACTGCTCAATCTATCCCAAAAACCTCATCCTGACGATGTTGCCGACGCATTAGCTGTTGCAATCTGTACGCTGCATATAAATGGGGCCAACAGAATAGCAACTAAAATAAAGGAAGTATTTTCATGATTGGTTACATCAAAGGTGAAGTTTCCCATCTGTTTCCTGAATATTGCTTTGTAGATGTACAAGGGATTGGCTACCGGATATGTATCCCATTATCTACCAGACAAAGGCTGTCTGTTGGGACAACGATATCATTGTTTACGTATTTGAATGTAAGGGAAGATTCTCTTACATTATTTGGATTTTTTACAGAAGAAGAATATGACTTATTTATGAAGCTCATTGCCGTTACCGGAATAGGGCCGAAGGCAGCAGTCAGCATTCTGTCTGCGATTAGGCCCCAGGATTTTTATATAGCAATTGGTCAGAAAAATATAGGGGTACTAACGAAGATACCCGGTATTGGCAAAAAAACCGCCGAAAGAATGATTTTAGAACTTAAGGATAAAATTGCAGTGCCCCTTGATAACGAGTATGCAGGAATTGGCATTTCTGACGCAGCGGCGGATTCAGCCCAGGATGTCATTCGTCAAACGGTTCAAGCTCTTATCACGTTGGGATACAATCAGGCGGAAATTATGCCGGTCATCAAACAAAAAACTGAGGAGTATCAGCAGGCGAACTTAGCTTGCACAGTGGAACAATTGATCAAAGAAGTACTGAAAGATTTTGGCGCAAGATAGTCTGGAGGGAATATTAGTGGAGGAACGCATTGTGGCCGGAGGCGAGCAGGAAGCCGACTCCTGGCAGTATAGTTTACGGCCGCGCCGCCTGGCAGAATATATTGGTCAGGATCAAGTAAAGAATAACCTTTCGATTTTTATACAGGCAACTTTGGCTAGAGGGGAAGCATTGGACCATGTGCTGTTGTATGGTCCTCCCGGCCTTGGCAAAACAACGTTGGCAGGAATCATCGCCGTTGAATTAGGGGTTAATTTTCGTATCACCTCGGGCCCGGCTGTAGAAAGACCGGGTGATCTTGCCGCCCTACTCACCAATCTTGGCGAGAAGGATGTTTTGTTTATAGATGAGATACATCGTTTATCCCGCAGTGTGGAGGAGATTTTATATTCGGCAATGGAGGATTATGCTCTCGACATAATCATTGGGAAAGGCCCTAGTGCGCGTTCCATTCGTTTAGATTTACCCAAATTTACGTTAGTTGGAGCAACTACCAGAGCAGGTGCGCTTGCCGCCCCTTTACGGGACCGGTTTGGCGTCATTTGCCGGTTGGAGTATTATACTACGGAGCATCTTGAATGCATCGTAAACCGCGCCGCAGAAATCCTAAATGTTAGAATTGATTCCCTGGGCGCAAGGGAAATTGCCAGACGTTCACGCGGTACTCCGCGGATTGCCAACCGCCTTCTGAAAAGAGTAAGAGATTTTGCTCAGGTGACAGGAGACGGCGTAATTACTAATGCAGTAGCGGATAAAGCCCTGGCTTTATTAGAAGTAGACCAACTCGGGCTGGATAAAATTGACCGTAGTCTCTTAAAAACGATTATTAAAAATTTTAATGGCGGGCCTGTTGGGTTGGATACATTAGCGGCTGCCATAAGTGAAGAAACGGATACAATCGAAGACGTATACGAACCTTTCTTGCTGCAAATGGGATTCATCGCCCGTACTCCCCGCGGACGAGTAGCCACGCCCACAGCATATGCTCATTTAAATATTCCCTATAAAGAAAGCAATCAGGAAAAATTCTGGTAGGTGAGAAGGTGAGACTTGATGACAACTGATCAAACCCGCAAAAAAATGCTGTTGCATATCTGTTGCGGGCCATGTGCAGTCTATCCGGTTCAGCATTTACGTGAAAATTATAGTGAATATGATATAATCGGTTATTTTTATAACCCTAATATTCACCCTTATAAAGAATTCGCGAAACGCCTGGAAACACTGAAAACATACGCTCAAGATACCGGACTGGAATTATTAACCGATGAACGGTACGCGCTGGAAGACTATTTACTGCGGGTCTTCAATGCCCAACAAGGGCGTTGCCATGAATGTTATTATCTTCGGCTGCGCCAAACAGCGCAATATGGTAAAGTACATGGCTTCGATTGTTTTACTACTACTTTACTGGTTAGTCCTTATCAACAGCACGAAATGATTAAAGAAGTCGCAGAGCAAGTGTCCCAAGATGAAGGCATAGCATTTCAGTATATTGATTTTCGTCCTGGCTGGACCGAGGGTGTAAAAATCAGCCGTGACAGGGGAATGTATCGACAGCCCTACTGCGGCTGTATATTTAGTGAAAAAGAACGTTACTACAAGCCTCAGAAGGAGTAGAATGATGCAAGGTTTTGATTCTATTGGTTCTATTGGTAAAATGCTGATGATTTTGGGGATAATCATGCTTATTACCGGAGCAGCGTTTTATTTTGGCGGTAAACTTTTTAATCTGGGACGTTTACCGGGTGATATTTATTTTGAAAGGGATAATTTCAGTTTTCATTTTCCTATTGTTACCTCAATTATTATTAGTATTATACTAACCATTATTCTTAACATATTCATCAGACGCTAGTACCCCATCTATAGAAAGGAGTGAAAAAATTGTTGCCTCGTAAAATAGCTCGCAAAATAATGGGGAGTATTTCCGTTTTTCTATTAATAGTTTTGTTTGGCGCTCAGTTTCCATGCCAAGCAAAATTGGAATATGATTCAAGCAACACGTTGAAAAAAACCTATGAGCCAAGCATTAAAATTGGGATAGCAGTCAATCAATCGTCGGTGATCATTTCTGCAAATACGGATTTCGAACTTGCCGCAGCTTCTGAAACTGGGATGAAGCCTACACTTATCTTGGGAAAGTTTCGCAGTAAAGACCGGGTGGTATTAACAGCAAAAAACGGCTATGTTGCCTTGAATAACAAACAAATGCCTGTACAATCATTAGCTGTCATCTTAAGACATCCGAATGGTATCCGCTCTTCAGAAGACTCTATCGAAGTGAGTGAGCGGCATTACCGTGGCAGCATCGAAGTTCGCGCAACTGGTGGAAACAATGGCCTGACCGTTATTAATACCGTTCCCGTAGAACAGTATCTTTACGGAGTTATCAAAAATGAAATATCCCCGGATTGGCCCATAGAGGCGGTTAAAGCCCAGGCTGTGGCTGCACGCACCTATGCTATGGCCAATCTTAATAAACATAAAGCAGACGGCTTTGATGTTTGTACAACCACTGATTGCCAGATCTATGGCGGACGGGAAAGTGAGGCATTCCGGGCAATTGAGGCTGTTGATTCCACCCGCGGGTTAGTACTTACATATGACGGCAAGCTAATTACGGCATATTTCCATAGTAGTTCCGGCGGATACACGGAAAACAGCGAAAACGTTTGGTCGGCATACCTGCCGTACCTTCGTGGAGTGGTTGATACAGATCAATATTCCCCTTATTACAAATGGGATAAAAGTATCCCATTACACGAAGTTAACGCTATGTTAGGTAAAGCTGGCTACAAGGTAGGATCATTACAAGCAATCGAATTGACCCCGTTAAGTAAGCCGCCCGTGAATGTTGCTGACCGGGGAATATCAGGCCGGGTTAAAACGCTTCGCCTGATAGGGGCTAATGGGGAGGTATACATCACCGGTGCAAAGTTTCGCAGTCTATTTGGACTTAACAGCACGCTTTTCGATATTAATTTTGCGAGCGCGGGACAAATGGCTGCCACGGACAAAACTGATGCTTTCAAGTACCGCAATACTAAGGTCGGAAATACTTCATCGACTAAAAATATTAGCAGCCATAACAACATACGTTATGTAATTAATAAGAAAGGCTCATTAGTTATATCCGGATTTGGTTGGGGTCATGGCCTGGGTCTTTCCCAATGGGGGGCAAAAGCCATGGCGGACAAGGCGCAAGGCAATCCCGAATATTTTAAAGATATATTGAAACACTACTACCAGGGTGTGGAGATCATTAAACTTTACTAAAACTTAATAAAGGAGCTTTTGTTTTTTCATGCTGTTGTCTGATTTTGATTATTATTTGCCTGAAGAACTTATTGCCCAATACCCGATTGAACCGCGAAACCATTCTCGGCTGCTGGTGGTACACAGACAGTCTGGTTTGATGGAGCATCAACATTTTTACAATTTGCAGCAATATTTACAACCAGGGGACACCCTGGTTTTTAATGATACTAGGGTAATTCCAGCCAGACTTATTGGCGAAAAAGCAGATACCGGCAGTAAAGTGGAAGTATTTCTTCTAAATCGAAATTCCGGTGATCAATGGGAATGTTTAGTTAAACCAGGAAAACGAGCTCGGCCGGGAGCTATAATTGAGTTTGGTAATTTGCTCAGATGTGAAGTTATAGCAGGCACTGACTTTGGCGGACGCATTGTCCGCTTTAGTTATGACGGAATTTTTGAGGAAATACTGGATTTTTTGGGCGAAACCCCTCTGCCGCCTTATATCAAAGAAACCTTGCACGATAAAGAAAGATATCAGACGGTGTACGCGAAGGAAAAAGGATCAGCAGCAGCGCCAACCGCAGGCTTACACTTTACAAGCGATATGATGACCAAACTGAAAGAAGCGGGCATTAATCTGGCATTTGTAACCTTGCATGTCGGCTTGGGAACCTTTCGTCCCGTGAGTGTTGCCGATATAAGCCAGCACAGTATGCACAGGGAATATTACTCTGTATCCGAGGAAACAGCGCGTATTGTTAACAAAACTAAAGCTGCAGGCAACCGAGTGATCGCGGTGGGAACTACTGCAGTACGCACTTTAGAAACCGCGGGAAAAGACGGAGTTTTGGCAGCCCAAAGCGGTTGGACTAATATATTTATTTATCCAGGTTATCGGTTTAGGATCATAGACGCACTTGTTACCAATTTCCATCTCCCCAAATCAACTTTACTTATGTTAGTTAGCGCTTTTGCCAACAGGGAATTAATACTCTCCGCCTACGCTGAAGCTGTGGCGGAGCGGTACAGATTTTTCAGCTTTGGCGATGCCATGCTTATCATCTAAGCAAGCAAATCCAACTTTCTTGGTAACTATCAAATGCCTCGAACTGCTTAGAAATCGTCAGATGCTAGGCGCGACGACGATTCTGATTTCGTTAACTGAGCATAACAGTTTGCGCGGGGACCGGAACGGAGGCGTACTCGGATGTCCGCACAGACTACTTAGGAAAGGGCTGACTAGGCCAGAACGGTTGAAGTGAGGACCGCAGGAGCAACGACGCAGATGGCGGTTTATAAGCAGTTCCCTGCTTAAAGAGTAAACCAAATCTTTTTTGGGGTGTTTTATGGCTATAACTTACGAATTAATAAAACGGTGTTCCCAAACGGGGGCACGAGTTGGAAAATTATACACTCCACATGGAGTTTTTGACACGCCTATTTTTATGCCCGTAGGAACGCAAGCTACAGTTAAGTCAATGTCGCCCCGGGAACTAAAAGACATGGGAACGGGTATAATTTTAAGCAATACCTATCATTTATATCTGCGACCTGGTCACCAGCTGATTGCCGAAGCGGGCGGACTGCACACGTTCATGCATTGGGACGGTGGAATTCTCACCGATAGCGGTGGCTTTCAGGTATTCAGCTTAGGCCCTTTACGGAAAATCACTGAAGATGGGGTTACTTTTCGTTCTCATATTGACGGATCCAAGCATTTTCTTTCACCGGAAAAAGCCACTGAGGTGCAAATGGCGCTGGGGGCGGATATCATCATGGCTTTTGACGAATGCGTCCCTTATCCCGCCGATTATGAATACGCCCGCCTTTCAACGGCGCGTACCAGCCGTTGGGCTGAACGTTGTAAAGCAGCGCATACCAGAAAAGATCAGGGGCTTTTCGGAATTGTTCAGGGAGGAATGCATAAGGATTTACGCCGCATAAGCGTTAGCGATCTGGTTTCCCTTGATTTTCCCGGATATGCCATTGGTGGCTTGAGCGTAGGTGAACCAAAGCCTTTAATGTATGAGATGCTGGCATATACCGTTCCTTTATTGCCGGAAAAAAAGCCAAGATATCTAATGGGTGTCGGCACCCCGGACTGTCTTGTGGAAGGCGTAATGTATGGCATTGATATGTTCGACTGCGTCTTTCCGACGAGGGTAGCCCGCAACGGAACGGTTATGACCAGTCGCGGCCGGCTGGTAGTAAAAAATGCTGAATATGCCCGCGATTTTCAGCCGATAGACCCCGATTGCGGGTGCTATACCTGCCGTAACTTTACGCGGGCATATATCCGTCATTTGTTAAAAGCGGAGGAGATATTTGGTCTCCGGTTGACAACAATTCACAACCTTTATTTCTTGCTAAGTTTTATGAAAAATATGCGAAAGGCGATTCTGGAAGATAAATTCTTGGCTTTCCGGGAAGAGTTTTGGTCGCATTATCGCCGGCAATAGAGGAATTCAGAAAAGTGCGTGGAATATATTGGCTGATATGCTAAATTAGGAGGTGAATATTTTGCCGGAGTTTTCTCCCGAGGTATTGCAAATGTTACAGGCATCATGGCCGATCGTATTAATGGGGGTTATCTTTTATTTTTTACTGTATCGTCCGCAAAAAAAGGAGCAGCAGCGTCGTCAGGAAATGCTGAGCAATCTAAAAAAAGGGGATCGTATTGTAACGATTGGTGGCGTTCATGGTACGATTACGGCTCTTACCGACAAGGTTGTCACCGTAAAAATTGCTGATAAAGTTGAGATTGTCGTCTCTCGTTCGGCAGTAAGCCATTATCAAAATCAAGATAAAAACACCTAGTACCGTGACGAACCATTTGCAACTATAATCAAAAGGAGTTGGCATAATGAATAGTAATGAATATCAGGAAGTAAATAAAGGCGCTAAAAAAGATTTGCGCAAAAAGCTTTTGGCTATCAGGCGCAGCATGACTCGTGAGGAAATCGCCTCAGGCAGCGACAAGCTGGCTGAGCATTTGTTCAAGTGGCCGCAGTATCAAGCAGCCAGGAATATCATGTTATATCTGGCCATGCCTGACGAACCCCACATGGATAAGGTCATTGCCCATGCGCTGGCCGGAGGCAAAACCGTCTGCGTGCCGCACATGTATGAAACCCGCGGGTTGATGGATGCAGCCATTATTCAAAATTTGGACGATTTGGTAGTGGGACAGTTCGATTTACTTGTACCTAATCCGGCGACCCTTAAAATTTTGGATCCTAGCGATCTTGACCTGATTATTGTGCCTGGTGTAGCGTATGATCGCGCCGGCCGACGCCTCGGAATGGGGGCAGGTTACTATGACCGGTTTTTGCTTCGGGCTTCAAAGTCTGAATTGATCGGCGCAGCATGGGCTGCTCAAATATTGGACTCTGTACCGGTTGATGAACATGACCGCCCGGTAAATTATTTACTTACCGAAGAAGGCATATTGAATTGCGGTAAAAGCTGAGTAACTTTTATGTTTAGTTTTCGGTATGGTAAGGGTATTACTATAGTGTATTGCATTATTTTATATGGAGGGTGTAATGGTGCAAGTCACTTCTGTAGAACCAATTACCATCGCCGATTTAAAAACAGATTATGAGGTATCTGTATATCTTACCCGCAGTACGAAGTATTTGAAACGTCTTGGTTTTACCGAACATGGGTTGAGGCATGCCGGTTTGGTGTCTGCTCTTGCCTATAAGGTATTACAGGAACTTGGGTTTCCGTCGCGTGACTGTGAACTTGCGGCAATAGCCGGTTATCTTCATGATATAGCCAACATGATCAACCGTTATAACCATGGGGGATACGGGGCCGTAATGGCTTATAATTTGCTTACCCGCCACGGGATGATACCTGAAGAAATTGCTTTAGTAATATCCGCTATCGGGAACCATGAAGAAGAACGAGGTAACGCGGTCAATCATGTTGCCGCCGCATTAATACTGGCTGACAAATCGGATGTACATCGCACCAGAGTTACTAATACTGATTTCGCCAAGTTTGAAATTCACGATCGGGTCAACTATGCTGTTGAAAGCAGTAAATTATTGATTGATCGAGATATACGTAATATTACGTTAAAATTGAATATTGATACGAAAATATGTCCAGTCATGGAGTATTTTGAAATCTTTTTGCTACGCATGATTATGTGTCGACGGGCTGCGGAATTTTTAGAATGCCGGTTTAAACTTGTCATCAACGAGAATGAGCTGCTGTAATGGAATTTGCACTATCATCAGACTAGTCTCTTTGTTGACGGTAATTTGCTTACCGGATATAATTAATTCGTTCCGAAATATGTAAACACATAGATTGGGGGAGAAATATTTGAGATGGGGTAATTTGACCAGGTTTTTGTTAGTGGTCATAGCTATACTGGTTGTCGCCGGCTATTATATGTTACCCTTGGCCCTTTCTATCAAACAAGGGCTTGATTTGCAGGGAGGCACCCATATTATATTAGAAGCATCCGATACACCGGAAGCAAAGGTTGACGAGGATGCCATGCAACGGGTAAAGCAAATAATTGAGCACAGGATAAATGAACTGGGACTTACCGAGCCGCTTGTTCAACGGGAGAGTGACAGGCGGCTTATCGTCGAACTTCCCGGGGTCAAAGATCCTGAGAAAGCAATTGAACTATTGGGCAAAACAGCGCTTTTGGAATTCCAGGATGAAAGCGGCGCTGTGGTGCTGACCGGCAAAGATCTAAAAGATGCCAGAGCGCATATTGATCAAAGGAAACAAAATTTGGTTGACATTGAGTTCTCGGACGAAGGGGCAAAGAAGTTTGCCGACCTGACAGCCAAAAATGTCGGTAAACATATTTCTATTCTTTTAGATAAGCAAGTATTGACCAGTCCGGTTGTTCAGGAAGCCATACCAAACGGCAAAGCTGTCATCACCGGTAACAGAAGTATTGAAGAAGCGGAAAGACTGGCAATTCTTCTAAGGTCGGGCGCGCTGCCTGTTAAAGTTGACATTCTGGAAACGAGGACAGTGGGACCGACTTTAGGACAGGATTCCAAAGATAAAAGCATCCAGGCCTTTATGATCGGCATTGCCGCCATTGTTGTTTTTATGCTGCTGTTTTACCGGCTGTCCGGTTTTGTGGCCAATGTAGCGCTGATACTATACGTATTGCTCTTGCTTGTTTCTCTCAAAATGCTTAATGCCACCTTAACATTACCCGGCATTGCCGGCATTATCTTATCAATGGGTATGGCCGTTGATGCCAACGTATTAATTTTCGAACGTTTTAAAGAAGAATACCGGGCCGGGAAAACCCTGCGGACGGCGATGGATGCAGGCTTTCACCGGGCTTTTGCCACAATTCTGGATTCAAACGTGACAACCTTGATTGCCGCAGTAGTATTATTTTTCCTGGGTTCAGGCGCAATTAAAGGATTTGCCATAACTTTGGGACTGGGGATAATACTCAGTATGTTTACGGCAATCACAGCTACCCGCTATATACTTAAAATGTTTATTCAGGCGAATGTAATAAAAAATGGCAAATTATTTGGGGCTTAGGAGGTGGAGAGAATATGAAATTTGATATTGTTGGCAAACGATACTGGTGGTTTTTGCTCTCCACCCTAGTATTAATTCCCGGTATTATCTCCATTTTTGTGCAAGGATTCAATCTGGGGATTGATTTTACCGGCGGAACCCTATTGGATTTGAAATTCGCCCGGCCGGTCACTGTTGCGGAAATACGGGAGGCTATGAAAGAACATAATTTGGAGAATAGCACAATTCAGCTGGCTGCTACCGGACAAACGGAAGCATCACCAAACGTATTTGTCAGAACAAAGGTGTTATCGGAAGAAGAGCGTAAAGACGTACTAAAAAGTCTGGAAACCAAACTGGGAGCCTTTGAGATATTAAGAGTTGAAAAGGTTGGGGCCGTTATCGGTTCTGAGCTTACCACACAGGCTTTATTAGCGCTTCTTGCCTCTTGGGTTTTGATAATAATTTATATTACCTACCGGTTTGAATTTAAGTTTGCAGTTTCCGGAATTCTCGCCCTGATACACGACGTCCTTGTGGTTTTAGGTATTTTCTCCCTACTGCAAATAGAAATTGATGCTTCCTTCGTTGCGGCTGTTCTAACAATCGTCGGCTATTCCATCAACGACACAATCGTTATCTTCGACCGAATTAGGGAAAACCTGAAAACGTACCGTAAAGGAGAAGGATTTCAAGAATTGGTCAATCGCAGCATCTGGCAGACCATGACTCGATCAATCTATACCGCGCTCACCGTACTATTTGCTACAGCTTCTCTTTATTTTTTCGGCGGCGAAAGTACAAAAAACTTTTCGCTTGCACTTTTAATCGGTGTCACCAGCGGTGCGTATTCATCTATATTCAATGCCAGTCCAATATGGGTTACCTGGAAAGAATATGATGAAAAAAAGCGTATTGAAATGAAAACGAAAGGTGTTAAATAATAAATAATAATAATGATGATGATGATGATGATAAATTTTTGGACTGGGCTTCCAGTCCTTTTATTTTCCGACTCGCTATCTGATCCTGTTATCTGTGTATTTTTTTACATAAACAAAGCTTAAAGAAAACAAAATAAAAAGGCGATAAATCTGGAAATGAGGTTACTTTTGTGTTGCTAATTAAATTTCTTGTCGTACTGATTATGCTGCTAGGCCTCATATGTACCCTGACTCATAAATTTCCCGGGACGCTCATCATTTTGGCCGGTGTTTTTATCTATGATGTCGTTACAAATTTTCTGCCGCTGGATAGCAGGATTGTCACAACTGTTATATTGCTGGCAATAACAGCGGAAGTGGGCGGTAGATTATTGCGCATATATCTAACCAAAGGCTACGAAATTTCTAAGGAATTTAGTATTAACAGTTTAGTAGCGCAGTCGGGAGGTATTGTTGCGTGTGACGCTCTGCTGGGTCCAACAATAGGATTGATTCTTTGGGAATTTATTATCGGTAAAACTTTTTTACCTCGGGTAGATACAATTTCAACAATATTGTTCCGGCTTGCCTGTGTTGCATTTTTTCGATTCCTATGCGGCTTAATAATGATTATTTTAATTCTAAAATATCTAATTATATAAAAGATATAAGAAAACAGGCTTTCCTCAAGAACGACTGTAGCGCCTGTTTTCTTTTGTTTATATTTTGGATGTTATTGTACAAAATAAAGGATTATTATGCAAGGGGCGAGAATATTAGGTGAAAACGGCGGCATTACGGCATTGCGGAGGTGGGTAACTTGCAATATTTATTACTTGCTTTCTTATTCGCTCTCTTAGTGTCTGTTTTCGCAGTCCAGAACTCATTCCCCGTGACGGTTAGTTTTTTTGCCTGGAGCTTTCAGACGTCACTTGTAATTCTAATTCTTGCCGCGGCAATTTTTGGGGTATTGACCGTATTGTCATTGGTTATGCCTGTACAATTTCGATTGCAGCGCAGATTGCACCAAAGCAAACAATTGCAGAAAGATCTCGAAATAGAAAATGAGAAACTCCGAATTCAACTGGCAAAAGAACTCAGTAAGTTTACAGGCAACCAAACGGAGTAATGGCGGAAAGATTGCAAAAATGGTTTGATTGTACTAAAATTATTTCAATGCGATATGTTCGGAGGTAATCACATGACATGGGCAGGGTAAAGAAATCTTGGCGATTGCTTCCTGTAAAAGATGAATTAGCAAGCAAGTTGAGTCAAGAGTTGAACATATCAGAATTTATAGCCAAAGCGCTAATTAACCGCGGTATAGAAAACTATTCGGCAGCTAAAGAATTTTTATATGCCGGCGAAGATCATTTATCAGATCCTTTGCTGTTAAAAGATATGGAGACGGCGGTAAAACGTATAGTCCGTGCCATTGAACTGAAAGAAAAAATAACAGTATATGGAGACTATGACGTGGATGGCATCACGTGCTGCGCCATTGTCTGTAAAACATTTAAACGCTTGGGAGCTGACATAGAATACTATATCCCCGATCGTCAGAATGAGGGATACGGCTTAAATGGAACTGCATTGGATTCTTTGATAGATACGGGAACTAAACTGGTTATAACTGTGGATTGTGGTATAAGTGCAACTTGTGAAGTGGAGAGAGTTCGCCAAAAACTTGATATTATTATTACTGATCACCACCAACCGCCATTACGGCTTCCTCCCGCCTATGCAGTAATTAATCCGAAGCAGAGCGGGTGTACCTATCCTGAAAAAAACTTGGCGGGAGTAGGAGTTGCCTTTAAGCTTTGTCAAGCACTATGGCAGCATTATCATGGGAATACCCACTTGCTATTGGAGCTTGTCGATATTGTAGCTTTAGGTACCATCGCTGATATTGTTCCGCTGACAGGTGAAAACCGGCTATTAGTCAAGCTCGGATTACAACAGCTTACAAAAACGACCAACGTCGGTTTAACAGCATTGATTAACGTCTGTGGTCTGGCAGGCAAAAATATCGATAGCGGCAACATAGGGTTTCTTATCGCCCCCCGTTTAAACGCTGCTGGCAGGATTAGTCATGCCAATATAGGGGTAGAACTTTTAATAACGAAAGATGCGCAAGAAGCAGAGAAACTGGCTATAATGTTAAATGATGAGAATGTTGCGCGCCAGGCCATTGAAAAAGATATTACCGCTAAAGCGGAAGAGCAGTTGAAAAGTATAAATATACCCGAAGCCAAAGTGCTGGTACTCGCGGGAGAAGAATGGCATCCCGGCGTCATCGGTATTGTCGCGTCTCGTTTGGTAGAAAAATATTACCGTCCGGTGATCATGATCAGTGTTCGCGATGGCATCGGCAAGGGCTCTTGCCGCAGCATTCCGGCTTTTGATATGTATTCTGCTCTCAGCCAATGCCAGAATATATTAATACAATTTGGTGGTCACCATCAGGCTGCAGGGCTAACAATAGCTGCTTCCCTAATTGGTGAATTGAAAGAGCAAATGAGCGCAATTGCTTCCCAGACTTTAACAGTTGATGATTATATCCCTATTTTAAATATTGATTCCCTTGTACCCTTTGAAGAAATTACGGATGCTTTTGTTGAACAATTAGCCTGTTTGGCTCCCCATGGTTACGGCAATCCCAACCCTGTATTTATTTGTGAGGAATTAGTTTTGGCGGATAAGCGGGTGATTGGCCGGACCGGGCGTCATTTAAAGCTGTTAGTGAAGAAATATGATAAAGCCAATGATGTTATCGTTTGGAACTTAGGTGAACTTATTAATGATTTTCAATGCAACAAAAATATCGATGTAGTTTTTTATCCAAAATATAATGTCTGGCAAGGGGAAAAAAATATACAACTATTGGCTCACGACGTCCGGATAAGTAAATCTGCTTCTCCCCTTAGTGAAAAGCCCAGCTCTCATCCGATTGACCGCAGCCTAATCGCAAAAATATATCTGTTACTAAAAAAATTATGTCAAAACAGTCGGCCAATTAAGTTGAGCAGCAGCTTTTTTACCAATTGGTTCCAGGAACAATGTAATATCATAATTGATTTGCCGAGTGTTGAACTATCGCTAACTGTATTGCAGGAACTTAACTTGATCAAGTATGAATTAAGAAACAACTTATATTATGTTTGTCTCCAGCCTGTTCCGCCCCGAAAGCTTAATTTGAATGAATCGGCTACATACCGCGAGTATCGAGTATAAAAATCAAGGTCCGCAGTGAATGGATAAAGACAAACCGGGAGGGTTGCACATGTGTTTTGACTTTAGTGAAAAAATCCGTACTGTTTCTAATTTCCCCCATGAGGGAATCCAGTTTATAGATATAACTACTTTACTAAAAGACGGCAATGCTTTCCATATGGCGATTGATTCTCTGGCTAAGGTATTTCAGGATAAAGATATTGATATTGTGGTGGGTCCGGAAGCAAGAGGCTTTGCCGTGGGTGCACCGGTTGCCTACGCTTTAGGAGCTGGTTTTGTTCCCGTACGCAAACCTGGTAAATTGCCGGCCGAGACACTTCGTCTGGAATATTCTTTAGAGTATGGAAAAGATGTTTTAGAGATACACAAAGATGCTATTGAGCCTGGAAACAAAGTACTCATTGTGGATGATTTGCTGGCAACCGGCGGTACTACTTTGGCGACGGTAAAAATGGTTGAAATTTTAGGCGGCAAAGTCGTAGGACTTGCATTTCTTATTGAACTTGAATTCTTACATGGACGTCAAGTATTACCAGGTTATGATATTACGTCATTGGTAAAGTATTCAGACTAACTATTCGCTACTATAAATGCACCAGTTTTGAGGTGGGTCATGGGCAATGAGAATAATGAAAATAACGAAAATGAGGCTAAAAAGGAGAGAATACCAAACGTTGACGGCCTATTAGATAAAATTCAAATTTATCAACCAGATGCGCCAATTGATTTGGTTGTAAAAGCATATGAATTTGCCTGCCAGGCTCATACCGGTCAGTTAAGGGTTTCCGGCGAAGCATATATTTGTCACCCAATAGGGATAGCCCACATTTTAGCTGATTTACAAATTGATGCCGTTACAATAAGTGCAAGCCTTCTTCATGATGTAGTGGAGGACACTACAGTTACTCTTGAACAGTTGGAAAAAGAATTCGGCAAAGAAATTGCAATGCTTGTTGACGGAGTAACCAAACTTAGCCGAATTGAGTATAAGTCCAAGGAAGAACAACAACTTGAAAACTATCGCAAGATGTTTCTGGCCATGGCTAAGGACATTCGCGTCGTATTAATCAAGTTGGCAGATCGTTTGCATAATATGCAGACATTGAAATTCATGGCGCCCCATAAGCAGCAGGAAATTGCCAGAGAGACCCTTGAAATATTTGCACCATTAGCTAACCGCTTAGGAATTTCAAGTATAAAATGGGAGCTGGAAGATCTCTCTTTTCGATTTTTAGAACCGGACAACTATTACAAGCTGGTAGAGCAGGTTAAACAGAAGCGTAAAGAAAGAGAAGCGATCATTACCGACGCAATCCAGCTTATGTCTGAGCGCCTGGAAGCTGTTGGCATAAAAGCGGAAATACAGGGGCGTCCCAAACATTTTTATAGTATTTATAAAAAGATGAAAAAAAACCACAAACAAGACGTAAGCGAAATTTATGACTTGTCCGCGATTCGAGTTATTGTGGAAACCGTTAAAGATTGTTATGGCGCCCTCGGGATTGTTCATACTCTTTGGAAACCATTGCCTGGGCGATTTAAGGATTATATTGCCATGCCCAAGTCTAATATGTACCAGTCATTACATACAACGGTTATCGGGCAGTCCGGCCAGCCTCTCGAAATTCAAATACGAACGTATGAGATGCACCGGATTTCCGAATATGGCATTGCCGCTCACTGGCGTTATAAGGAAGGCGGTAAAGGCGGCAGCAAAGATTTCGATCAAAAATTGTCCTGGCTCCGCCAGTTGCTGGACTGGCATAAGGATATACGCGATCCGCGAGAATTTATTGAAACAGTCAAGTTAGATGTTTTTGCCGACGAGGTATTTGTTTTTACTCCCAAAGGTGATGTGCTTGACTTACCCGCCGGATCGGTGCCTATTGACTTTGCTTATCGTGTCCATACAGATGTGGGACATCGTTGTGTTGGCGCGAAAGTTAATGGTAAAATCGTACCGCTTGAGTACAAACTGGTAAACGGCGATATAGTTGAAGTCATAACTTCCAAGCAAAGTAACGGACCTAGCCGGGATTGGTTAAATGTAGTCGGGTCTTCCGAAACTAGGAACAAGATTCGACAATGGTTTAAAAAAGAAAAACGGGAGGAAAACATCGCCAAAGGCCAGGAAATGATCGAACGGGAAAGCAAGAAGCTCGGTTATGATTGGCGGGAACTTATTAAGGGCGATGGGCTCCATGAAGTTGCGAAAAAAACAAATATCGCCAGTGCGGATGATCTTTTGGCGGCACTAGGGTACGGTGGTGTCACTCTTCATGGAGTAATGACGAAACTTATCGAAGCCTATAAAAAAGAAATTAAAAAAGAGACGCCGCCGGATATTTCCGCTGTTTTAGCTGAATTAAAGCCTAAACGCACCAAGAGTAAGGCCAGTCATGGAATACTGGTAAAAGGCGAATCCGGCTTAATGGTGCGACTGGCCAGATGTTGCAATCCTTTGCCTGGAGATGAGATTGTCGGTTATATAACCAGAGGCCGAGGCGTCTCGGTACATCGTGCCGACTGCCCGAACATTCTAAATAATCCTGAAGAATATGAGCGTATGATAGAAGTGAGTTGGGATTTGACCGGCAATAGCTTATATAAAGTATCCATTGAAATTGTCGGTATGGATCGCTCCAATCTTTTATCCGATATCATGATGATTACCGCCGATTCCAAGGTAAGTGTCACTTCGTTGAATGCCAGAGTGCAGAAAAATAAAACTGTGGTTATTAATATAGATTTGGATATAGCTAACTTATTGCAACTGGAATACATTATGACGAAGATGCGGCGAGTTGTGGATGTTTATAATGTGCACCGAACCACGCAGACAGGAGGGGTTGGATAATGCGGGCGGTAGTTCAGCGGACCGACCAAGCCAGTGTGACTGTCGATGGTCAGATTATTGCCGGAATTAAGCAAGGATTAACGGTTTTTTTAGGCATAGGGCAGGGGGATACTGAGCAGGATGCCATTTATCTGGCGGAAAAAATTGTTAATTTGCGCATTTTTCCTGATG
This sequence comes from Methylomusa anaerophila, assembly GCF_003966895.1. Lineage (NCBI taxonomy): Bacteria > Bacillati > Bacillota > Negativicutes > Selenomonadales > Sporomusaceae > Methylomusa > Methylomusa anaerophila. Next base: position 3,908,426 of record NZ_AP018449.1, read on the forward strand.
AGGCGGGCAAAATGAATTTATCCCTTAAAGATGTTCAGGGTGACATATTAGTGATTTCCCAGTTCACCCTGTTTGGGGATTGCCGCAAGGGAAGACGTCCCGGGTTTGATGGCGCTGCACCGCCATTGGAAGCGAAAGCGCTGTATGAAAAATTCTCGGAGCTTTGCCGTCAAATGGGGGTTAACGCTTTATGCGGACAGTTCCAAGCAGAAATGCTGGTGCATCTTACCAATCATGGTCCTGTTACCATGTTACTTGACAGCAAACGTACTTTTTAGCAATAAGGAGTTGGTGAATACATATGAAAATATTTAAAATGGAGGTCGGACAGATTGGAACCAATTGTTACATTCTTTGCTGCGAAGATACCTTAGAGGCAGCAGTTATAGATCCGGGGGGAGATGCCGAAGAAATTATTGCCGTAATAAACCGTGAAAAACTTAATGTAAAGTATATTATTAATACGCATGGCCATGCAGATCATATAGCTGCAAATTCAAGGATAAAGTCCGTGACAGGTGCTGCTGTCCTTATTCACGCTGACGATGCGGATATGTTGACTAGCGCTCAGTTGAATCTATCTCTATACATTGGAGCAGGCATCACCTGTGAGCCGGCAGACAAACTGCTCAATGACGGCGACAACATCGGGATTGGTCATAGCAAAATTAAGGTAATTCATACTCCTGGACATACCCCGGGCGGAATATGCCTGCTTGTGGAAGATACACTATTCGCCGGTGACACCTTGTTTGCTGAATCTGTCGGTAGAACGGATTTCCCCGGAGGATCTCATAGTCAGCTGATTCAAAACATCAAAAATAAGCTGCTGACTCTGCCGGATGAGATTAAAGTGTTGCCGGGCCATGGACCTGCCACTACGATAGGACGGGAACGTAAAATGAATCCGTTTATCCAGTAATACCAGAATACCGGGAGATGATGGTAAGGATGATAAGGATGACTAAATCCCCTGCAGTTTGGATTAAAGTCGGTGTTTTGCTTGCGGGATTATACTTTCTAAGTCAAGTATCTTCCATTTACCTGCCTGTTATTTTGGCAATGGTCCTGTCTTTTGTGTTAAATCCATTGGTTAATAAGATCGCGGGCATTCCCATAGGATCTGCAAAGTATAGAATACCCCGCGGAGTAGCTATATTGATTGCTTTTGTAATTGCAGGTTTGATACTTTCGGTAATTGTCACTTTTGTTCTGTTTCCTTTCGTTCAGGAATTTAATAAATTAGTAGTGGATTTACCGACTTTGATTGATAAAATAAAAAATGTTACAACACTAATCGGAGAAAGGGCCAGTAATGTTCAACTGTCTGGAAATGCCAGGGGTCCGATTGAACATGCTTTTTCCAGTGCTGCCGCCTATGGTGTAAGCCTATTACACAGTATGGTAAATGCAGTATTGAATTTTGCCTCTCAAATTGTTGAATTGGTTGTTGTCCCTGTATTAACTTATTATTTTCTCCGGGACTGGCGTGAGATTAAAGGGGGGGTTGTAGCGATATTTCCCTCTGCTATGCGGGATAAAGTGAGCACCATAATTGAAGAAATGGCCACAGTCATCAGCAACTATATACGGGGACAGGTTCTTATCAGTGTTTTAATGGGTCTGCTTGTTTTTAGCGGTTTGTACCTTTTGAAAGTTGACTATCCTGTAGTTTTGGGACTGCTGGCGACATTAACCGAAACAATTCCGATTATTGGTCCGATTATAGGTGCGGTACCGGCAGTTATTCTTGCTTATATCATATCTCCAGCTCTGGCTGTTAAGGCTGCAATTTTTTATATCGCCATCCATCAGATTGAAAACCACGTGGTTGTGCCAAATATTATGGGGCATACCATCGAATTGCATCCTGTAATTATTATTATAAGTTTATTGGTTGGTGGACAATTGGCTGGAATCGCCGGCATGATTTTGGCGGTTCCCGTCACAGCCCTTTTGCGTGTATTATTGAAACACCTATGGAATTATGAAGATAATATGTAAAGACAGGTGACAGTGTATGATAATCGACATGACCGGTTTGCGGCAAAAATTGCGGGAACGCCAGTATAAAGTGACTCCGCAACGACAAATCATATTACAAATTTTTCTGGATAATCAGGACAAGCATTTAAGTGCTGAGGATATCCATAATATTGTCCGGGATCAATCGAATGATATCGGCCTGGCAACAGTATATCGCACCCTGGAACTTTTAAGTGAACTGGAAGTTTTGCAAAAAATAGATTTTGGTGACGGTCGCAGCCGTTACGAGATTAATGAGACAAGTACCCCCCATCACCATCATCACCTTATTTGCCTTTCCTGTGGTAAGGTAATTGAATTTGAAGAGGACTTACTTGAGAATTTGGAAAACTCAATTGCCCAAAACAGCAATTTTACAATTGTCGATCACCAGGTAAAATTCTACGGCCACTGCCAGGAGTGCAGTTTAAAAAGTGAACATTAAGCACTATATTTTATCAACATCTAATAAGGAAGTAACGACGGCGGTAGATGATGTGATGACTTTGTTCAAAGTTACTGCTATCGAACCGGGTCATCCAGCGAACATTTATGATAATGTCTCCCCCGAATGCGTTTTAGTGGAAGTTGGGATAACATATGGTGATCAGGATAAAGATACCGTAAAAATTTCTATTTATTACCATAAAAGTATCGCTGATAACAGCATGGCTTTGCGGAGAACAGACCCAGCTGGAAGTCCCGTTCTTTCGTCTAATACATTTAATATTTCACCTAATATATATTGCCATTCGGCGGAATTATCGGCAAAAACAGCATCAAATGAAGGAACTGTTGACAACATAAGCATAATTAAACGTCTAACCAAACGTGGAGTATTAGAGTTCATGCGCAATATCACCGGGATCAACCCCAGTCCTTGGGGTATCTTGCGTGGGGTCAGGCCGACAAAAATCGTTCACCGGTTATTAGATCAAGGTTTTGGCAGTAAAGATATTATTGATATATTAACGGGTGATTACGCTTTGCATTTAAACAAAGCCAAACTTGTCACTGGCATTGCCCGGCATCAGCGCCAATACTTAAGTGTTGAAAACGTTCATGACCTAGGAAAAGCTGTTAGTCTTTACATAAGTGTCCCATTTTGTCCCACACGATGTTTATACTGTTCCTTTCCCGCCCATACGCTGCCGAAAGATAAAGAACAACTTGCCGCCTACATGAGAGCTGTTAGGACAGACATTAACGCTGCAGCTAAATTAATAAGTAAATTTGGCCTGTCAGTAGAAACTGTCTACATCGGCGGCGGAACACCCACAAGTCTTCCGGCCGATGATTTGGCTGCCTTGCTTACCATGACCAAAGAAGCTTATACTTCTGCCAATACAATTGAATTTACAGTGGAAGCAGGACGCCCTGACAGTTTAGATGATGCAAAAATAGCAACTTTGCGAGATTATGGCGTTACCCGGGTAAGTATTAATCCTCAGACAATGCAGGAAAAAACCTTGCAACATCTTGGACGCAGGCATACCGTCCAAGATATAATAGATACGTTCGAAAAAATTCGCCGTACACAAATTCCGGTAATCAATATGGATGTAATCGCCGGACTACCGGGCGAAAGCGAAACGGATATGGAAAACACCATGCACCAGCTTTCCCGGCTGGGACCCGAAAACATTACTGTCCATACGTTAGCCATAAAACGAGGGTCACTTCTAAAATCTTCATTATCATCTATGTCATCTATGTCGGAAAAGGTCCAAGTGGACCTGCCGGATGAAGAAACGACAAACAATATGCTGGCAATTGCCGCTGATTATACGGCCAAGATGAACATGCATCCTTATTATTTATATAGACAAAAGTATATGACCGGTAATTTGGAAAACGTAGGTTACGCCAAAAAAGGCAACGATTGCCTTTATAACATTCGGATCATGGAGGAGAGGCAGACTATTATCGGTATTGGACCGGCGGCCGGAACCAAAGCGGTAAATACGGTAAACTGGCGACTGCAAAGTTGTTATAATCCCAAAGATGTTAATACATATATTAATAACTTAAATATCTATCTGCAAGAAAGAAATACATTGCTTACCAGATTATTTGGCGATTTGAAAGGGGAATAGAATAGGATGTTAACTACCGGACCGCGCGGTACTAAAGATATATTGCCGGACTTGAGTTCCCACTGGCGGTATATCGAAAGTATCGCCCGTGATATATGCAACCGGTCAGTGTATCAGGAAATTCGAACGCCGATATTTGAGCACACCGAGCTGTTTTTGCGGGGAATCGGGGAAACCACCGACATTGTAGAAAAAGAAATGTATACGTTTATTGATCGCGGTAAACGCAGCATAACCCTCAGGCCGGAAAACACAGCCGCAGTGGTCAGATCATACCTTGAACACAAGCTTTACGCCGACCTCCAACCGTCCAAATTGTACTACATTGGCCCCATGTTTCGCTATGATCGGCCGCAAGCAGGCAGATACCGTCAGTTTCATCAGTTTGGCGTTGAAGCAATTGGCGCGAAGGGGCCGGTAATTGATGCCGAGATTATCAGCCTGGCGGTGTTGTTTTTTCGGAAACTTGGATTAAATGAGTTAATGCTATACATTAATTCCGTTGGCTGCCCTAAATGTCGACCGGTCTACCGGACTCAACTTAAAGATTTTTTTCACGAAAAACTATCTTTTTTATGTGAGGACTGCCAGTCAAGATTTGAACGCAACCCCATGCGTATACTTGATTGCAAAAATGATAAATGTGCTGAAATTTCCAATAATGCTCCCCATATGGTAGAATCTTTGTGTGAAGATTGCAGCACGCATTTTTCTCAATTAAAGCAACTCTTAACCGCTGCCCAAATTGACTATATAATTAATCCTCGCTTGGTTAGAGGCCTTGATTATTATACAAAAACCGCATTTGAAATTCAGTACCCGCCACTTGGCGCGCAAAGCGCTGTTTGCGGGGGAGGGCGATATGACGGCCTGGTTGCTGAATGCGGCGGACAACCTACCCCCGGTATTGGCTTTGCCATCGGCCTGGAGAGAGTACTGCTGGCTCTTGAAAAACAAAAGCTTTTGCCTGAAGTTAATACTGCCATTGATGTGTTTGTTGCGCCTCTTATCGGAGCGGCTCAAGCTATGGCATTTGGACTTTTGGTAAAACTCCGTGAACAGGGTGTTACCTGTGATATGGACTATATGGAACGCAGTCTAAAGGCGCAAATGAAATATGCCAATAAATATCCGGCCAAATACGTCGCCCTGATAGGTGAGGATGAAATAGCCCAGGGAAAAGTCATGTTTAAGAACATGGCTACCGGTGAGCAGCAATTAACTGATTCTAAAGATATAATACGCATGATCAAAGAGGGGATGGAGAAATAATGGCTGAAATTGAAACAGTTGGCTGTGAATCATCAATTGATTTGCCACAAGGATTAAAACGTACCCATCCATGCAATGCTCTACGGGAGCAGCACGCTGGGCAGGAAGTCACTTTATGCGGCTGGGTTTCACGCCGTCGAGACCATGGCGGTCTGATCTTTATTGACCTCAGGGACCGTTCCGGATTCATACAAATTGTGTTCTCACCGGAAGTTGAATTAAACGCTTTTAACAAAGCGGAAACGGTTCGCAACGAGTATGTACTGGCTGTGCGGGGTAAAGTAAAACTTAGATCCGAAAGTACAATGAACCCCAATATGGCTACAGGGGCAGTGGAAGTCTATGGCCATGAATTAAGAATCTTGAACACCGCCAAAACTCCACCTTTCTACATCCAAGATAATATTGACGTGGACGAGACCTTGCGCTTGAAATACAGGTACCTGGATTTACGTCGCCCTGAAATGCAAAGGGATTTAATGCTGCGCCACCGGGTAACCAAAACTATGAGGGATTTTCTCGATAAACACGAATTTGTTGAAATTGAAACGCCAATGTTAACCCGGAGTACGCCGGAAGGCGCCAGAGACTATTTAGTGCCTAGCCGGGTCAACCCCGGCAAGTTCTATGCATTGCCACAGTCTCCCCAAATCTTCAAGCAATTGCTTATGGTTGCAGGGATGGAACGGTATTTCCAAATCACTCGCTGCTTTCGTGATGAGGATTTGCGGGCTGACCGCCAACCGGAGTTTACTCAACTGGATATTGAGATGTCGTTCATTGACCGGGAAGACATTCTATCTTTGATGGAGCGAATGATCGCTTATATTTTTAAAGAAAGTCTTGATATTAATGTGCCTACGCCTTTCCCGAGAATTAGCTATGATGAAGCCATGGCAAAATACGGATCAGATAAACCCGATCTCCGTTTTGAAATGGAGATTAAAGACATTTCCGCCGCGGTACGTAATTCAGGGTTTAAAGTATTCGACAATGTATTAGCCAATGGCGGTCAGGTAAGGGCTATAAATGTAAAAGGCAATGCCAATATTCCCCGCCGCGAGTTGGATGGCCTGGTAGACTATGCTGCCATTTACGGAGCAAAAGGGTTGGCCTGGATGTGCTACACCAAAGAAGGCATTAAGTCGCCGATAACTAAGTTCTTTAACGAGCAAACCCTCAACCAAATTACTGAACTGACCGCAGCAGAGACGGGAGATTTACTGCTCATTGTTGCCGATAAGGCGAAAGTTATTGCCGCGGCTTTGGGACAGCTTCGGTTGGAAATGGCCCGCCGTTTGAATCTAATTGACCCTAATAAGTTATCCTTCCTGTGGATAATTGATTTTCCCATGTTTGAATTTGATGAAGAAGAAAAACGCTGGGTAGCCATGCATCATCCCTTTACCTCACCCCGGGAGGAAGATGTTTTCTATTTGGGCCACGAGCCGGACCGTATTAAAGCTAAAGCCTATGACATGGTCTTAAACGGCATTGAACTCGGCGGCGGCAGCATCCGAATTTACCACCGCGATTTGCAAGAAAAAATATTTTCCGCTATTGGCTTGTCGCCGGAAGAGGCTGTAGAAAAGTTCGGATTTCTGCTGGAAGCATTTGAATATGGTACTCCACCCCATGGCGGTATTGCTTTTGGCCTTGATCGTCTGATTATGTTGATGGCCAAACGCTCTTCTTTGCGGGATGTTATCGCCTTCCCGAAAACCCAGAGTGCATCTGATGTTATGACGCAAGCTCCGTCGGAAGTTTCACCGCGGCAGTTAAAAGAATTATTTATTAAGGCTGAAGTTTTGAGCAAAAAATAGACATTTAAGTAAAATGAAGTCAATCCCATAATATTCCGCTTATTCTCCGCTTGCAAATCTCTGCTTATTTTGATAATATTAAACCGAAAATATAACAGGTAGTTAGCCCTGCTGTGTGCGTGTAAAGCCTAATGTTTTGAGCCAACACATTTACTAAGGGAGCTTGTCTCTGACTATGGCGTGTAAGCCTCTGTGCCTGGGGGTAACACAAAATAATCAGGCGGGCACCCACCTGCCGAGGGCAGGTTCAAAACACGGGCCTACGGCATGGTGGGGATTATTTTTACACTGACGTAAAACGTTAGTGTTTATTTTTTGAGCTATTCACCTTAAGTTGGGAACTGCTTAGAAACCGCCATCTGCGTCGTTGTTCCTGCGGTCCTCACTCCAACGTACCACCCAGTACGCCTCCGTTCCGGTCCTCGTCACGCCTAGCATCTGACGATTTCTAAGCAGTTCGTGGCAGTTGATAAGTTGGATATTGGATAGCTATATTTTTTACAAGGATTTTCAGTCTCATGGAAAGAATGTTAGAATGTTATTGAATAGCTAATTCATTAAAAGGGTGATAGAGTGGATTTGTTCAATACCAACCTTTTTGGCGAAGACAATAATAATAAAAACTTCCGGACTTCGCCGCTTGCAGTTCGTATGCGTCCCAGGAGCCTGGAAGAATTTATCGGCCAAGAGCATATGCTTAACCCCGGGACTTTTTTGCGAAGGGCAATTGAGAATGACAACCTGCCTTCAATTATTTTGTTTGGACCGCCGGGAACAGGTAAAACGACTTTAGCGCTTATTATTGCCAAGACAACCGGAGCAAGATTTGAAAAATTAAATGCCGTTACCGCTGGTATTGCCGATATTCGTAAAATCGTGGAATCCGCCCGCGAACGCCTGCGCTTGCATCAGGGACACACGATTTTATTTATAGATGAAATTCACCGCTTTAACAAGAGCCAGCAAGATGCGCTTCTGCCGCATGTAGAAAACGGAACAGTTACTTTGATCGGCGCTACAACAGAAAATCCCTATTTCGAGGTTAACTCGCCGCTTTTATCAAGAACGAGAATAGTTCGCCTGCAAAAGCTGGCTAGAGATGCAATCATCAAAATATTATTCCAGGCTATCAATGACCCGGAACGAGGGCTTGGCTCAAGCAACATTAAATATGATGATGCAACGTTAATGACCATAGCCGAAATTTCCGGTGGTGATGCCAGAGTTGCCCTTAATATATTGGAGCAAACGGCCTTGATGCTGGGCCCTGATAATATTCTCACACCTGAAATTGTCGCGGCCGTCGCTGGTGAAAAAATACAGGTCTACGATAAACAAGGGGATAATCATTACGATGTAGTATCGGCATTTATTAAAAGCATGCGGGGATCGGATCCGGATGCGGCGCTGCATTACCTGGCCCGTATGATTGTCGCAGGCGAAGACGTTAAGTTTATAGCCCGCAGAATTGTTATATGTGCTGCCGAAGATGTGGGCAACGCCGATCCACAGGCCTTAGTCATAGCTACCGCGGCCGCCCAGGGAGTCCAATTTGTCGGCATGCCTGAAGCCAGGATTTTGCTTGCGCAAGCAGTGACTTATATTGCAACGGCGCCAAAAAGCAATGCGTCATATACTGCCATTGATACGGCAATCGAAGACGTGCGCCGGACAGACTGCGGCGAAGTACCGCTTCACCTCAGAGACTCAAGTTACAAAGGAGCAAAACAATTTGGCCACGGGAAGGAATATCTTTATCCCCACAGTTATCCCAATAGCTATGTTGAACAACAATATTTACCTGATAAGATAGCAAATAAATCCTATTATCAGCCTACCCAGCATGGTTATGAAGCTATATTGCGGGAAAGGCTTCAGGCTTTACGCCGGAAAAAATAATAATAAAAAACCCATTGATTTCTTTTGACATTTTGGCCAGACTTTGCTATATTTATATTGAAGAATTCCAATCGTAATACTCGGAAAAGCGGAGAGATTAACGTGAAATTATCGACAAAAGGACGATATGGCGTTGCAGCTATGTATGATTTGGCATTGCACTATGGACGAGGTCCAATCTCTTTAAAAAGTGTGGCCCAACGTCAAGGAATTTCTGAACATTATTTGGAACAGTTAATGGGAACACTACGTAACGCCGGCTATGTAAAGAGTGTTCGCGGAGCGCAAGGAGGGTATTCGTTAACCAAGAATCCAGCTGATATTTCTGTTGGTGACATTGTCCGCATCATGGAAGGTCCTATTGTTCCAGTAGATTGTTTACTTACCGATGCGGTTGGGAATACCTACTGTAAGCGGGCAAATATCTGCGTTACGCGTGATGTTTGGGCCAAGGTGCGGGATAGTATCAACAGCGTTCTGAATTCAATATCTCTCGCTGATTTGTGCAAACAAGACAAAGGACAAGGAGATGAGTAAACAATGAGTGTAAAACGTATTTATTTTGACCACTCGGCAACCACCCCTGTTGATCAGGAAGTTGCTAACACCATGTTGGAATATATGACCGAAAAGTTTGGCAATGCTTCCAGTATTCACAGTTTTGGACGGGAAGCCAAAAAGGCGGTTGAGGAAGCTCGGGAACAGGTGGCAAAATTAATTGGTGCTCAGTCAAATGAAATATTTTTTACCAGCGGTGGTACGGAAGGGGACAATTGGGCGATCAAGGGAGTAGCGTATGCCAACCGCAAAAAGGGCAATCACATTATTACAACGGCAATTGAACACCACGCAATATTACACACCTGTGAATATTTAGAAAAGAATGGATTCACCGTTACCTATTTACCTGTTGACGAGAATGCCATGATTCGCCTGGAAGACCTGAAAAATGCAATAACGGATAAAACTATACTAATCAGTATCATGTTTGCCAATAATGAAGTTGGCACTATTCAGCCCATTAAGGAAATAGGGCAAATTGCTAAAGACAAAGGCATTTATTTCCATACTGATGCTGTACAGGCAGTAGGCAATTATCCTATTGATGTGAAAGAAATGAATATCGACTTATTGTCTTTATCGGGCCATAAGTTCCATGCCGGCAAGGGCGTGGGCGCTTTGTACATCCGTAGGGGAGTTAGAATTGAAGAAATTCAGCATGGTGGCGCACATGAGCGCAATATGCGGGCAGGTACGGAAAACGTTCCCGGTATCGTTGGACTGGGAAAAGCTGCGGAAATTGCTCAGCGCGACATGGATATAAAAATTAAACACATTACCGGCTTGAGAGATAAATTGATTGCCGAAGTAATGGAAAAGATACCCCATGTGAAATTAAACGGTCATCCAACTATGAGATTGCCTGGTAACGTAAACTTTAGCTTCTTATATGTCGAGGGGGAATCCTTACTGCTCAACCTTGATTTAAAGGGTATAGCTGCCTCCAGTGGGTCTGCTTGTACTTCAGGATCCTTGGATCCTTCTCATGTCCTTCTGGCAATGGGATTAAGCCACGAGGTTGCTCACGGATCGCTGAGAGTTACTCTGGGCCGGGGCAATACTGCGGAAGAAGCTGATTACTTCCTGGAAGTGCTCCCTGAAATTTTAGAACGACTGCGCAGCATGTCGCCATTGTACGGCCAAAATACAGAAACTCTGGCATCCAATCCTTGTAATCTTTGCAACCACCAAATTGCTCAACATTAATGAGGGGAGAATATATATGTATACTGAAAAAGTTATGGATCATTTCACTAATCCTCGTAACGTCGGAGAAATAGCCGATGCCAACGGCATTGGTGAAGTTGGCAACGCTAAATGTGGCGATATTATGAGAATCTATTTAAAAGTTGACGAGAACGATGTCATTACTGATGTAAAATTTAAAACCTTCGGTTGTGGCGCTGCAATAGCGACCAGTAGCATGGTAACCGAAATGGTTAAAGGAAAAACGCTAAATGAGGCCCTGGAGATCTCCAATCAAGCGGTAGCGGAAGCATTGGGCGGCTTGCCGCCTGTCAAAATGCACTGTTCGAATTTGGCCGCTGACGCGCTGCAGGAGGCAATTAAAGACTATATTAAGAAAAAGGGAAAGTGATTTTTTCGTGGGCGAAAAACCAAGAGTGGTTGTAGCCATGAGTGGAGGGGTGGACAGTTCATTAACTGCCGCCCTTCTTGTTCGTCAAGGTTATGATGTTGTTGGGGCAACCATGCAAATATGGGAAAAAGACGGCGGGCATGACGATTCAAAGGATCGAGGCTGCTGTTCTTCGGCGGCAGTGGATGATGCCAGGCGGGTAGCGGATAAGTTGGGAATACCCTATTACGTATTGAATTTCCGCGAGATGTTTCAGGCAACGGTGGTAGAATATTTTATCCGGGAATATTCCGCAGGCAAGACCCCCAATCCCTGCATCGCTTGCAACCGTTACGTGAAATTTGAGGGATTGCTGCAAAAAGCATTGGCGCTGGGCGCTGAATATGTTGCAACCGGTCACTATGCGCGAATTTCGTATGATGAAACTCGCAGGCGATATATTTTATGCAAAGGTATTGATAAATTAAAGGATCAGTCCTATGCCTTATATCATCTTAACCAATATACCTTAAGCCATTTTTTAATGCCACTTGGTGAGTATACTAAAATTGAAACCCGCAGAATGGCAAAAGAAATGGGATTGCCTGTTGCTGATAAACCTGACAGCCAGGAAATTTGCTTTGTTCCTGACAACGATTACAAAGCATTTTTAAAAAACAGGATTCCGGCGTCTTTAAAGCCGGGAAACATAGTCGACACTTCCGGGCGCATTCTCGGAACCCACCAAGGACTGCAGTTATATACAGTGGGGCAGAGAAAGGGACTGGGGCTGGCTATGGGAAGACCAGTTTATGTTGTGGCTTTGGATGATGAACGCAATAAAGTTATTGTTGGCGATAACCACGACATTTTTGCCGATGAACTTATTGCCAACGATCTAAACTTTATTACCGTCGATAGCCCAACGGATTGTCTTCAGGTTACAGCTAAAATCCGTTATAGTGCCGAGGCTGCCGAAGCAATGATAATCCCACTTTCCCATGAGACAGATAAAGTGCGGGTTAAATTTTCATTGCCGCAACGGGCGATAACTCCCGGCCAGTCGATAGTATTTTATGATGGGGATATAGTTGTTGGCGGCGGTGTGATTATTAAACGATTATAAAAAACTTGGATTATGGCAATAATAATGATGAATCTATTTGGGAGGCCAAAAATGCCCAAATTAATGGATTTGCTGGGGTTGCCGGTATTAGTTCTGGAGACCGGCATACAGATTGCTGAAGTTCAAGAAATATTGGTTGAACTGGAACAAGCCGTTATACTTGGAATTATGGTCACAGGCAGTAAGTGGTTCACTTATGACCAAGGCATTATGTTTGAAGACTTGTATCGGATTGGACGAGACGCCATATTGGTTCGTGACAGCAATGTGGTTGGAAGGTTAAGGTGCGATTCCCGGCCTCAGGTACTTCATTTTCCCTACGACCTGTGTAATAAGCAGATTTATACCGAAAGCGGAGTACAATTAGGCATTCTTGTTGATATCGCTTTTAATGAGACAACAGGTGAAATTACAACATATGAAGTATCGGACGGGTTATTCTCTGATTTACTTTTCGGGCGCAAACTTATGCCGCTGCCTCAGGCGCAGGTTATTGGTCAGGACAAACTGATTGTACCTGAAACTATGGCGAAATTATTACATTCCTGACTCAACCACAACAAGAGGTGTTATGTATGATAACCTGTCCGGTTTGCGGACAACGGGGGATAGGAAAAGTCGGTGCCGGCCAGTATTATTGCTGGGATTGCTGTGTAGAGTTCACGCTGGGTGAAAACGATATTAAAATTTTTAATGTTGAAATGGACGGCACTCTGACGCTATATGGCGATCCTTTGCAAAATACTGCTAATTTAGAGGTACAAAAGGGGTGATATGATGCGCAGTAAATTTTGGCAAGGATTGATTTGGGGTAGTCTTGTAGCAACTGCACTCGGCGCCATCATAGGTCCCAAGGCGAAAGCGAAAAGAAAACCGCTATTGGAACGAAGCGCGGCGGCAGTTACTGATACTACTCGCGACCTTATGCGCGGTGCACGCCGCGCCCGTAAGCGGTTAATGAAAAAAATGGATTAGTATCAAGCCGGAAATTGCGACTTAGGCTTCCGCTAGTTTCGCTTAGCGGAAGCCAAGTCTTTTATATACCAAAATATTATTGGGAACTTAGGAGGTGTAGTGCATGGTCGATACGAAAAAAGCCGTACGATTATCTTTTGTTATTGGCCTGGTTTTAGCGGCGCTATACTTTTTGTGGCTGGTACGATCCGGTTTATATCCTTTTATATTAGCTTTGTTGCTGACATATCTCTTAAACCCTGCCGTTTGTTATCTGGAACAAAAAGGATTTTCCCGTTTGTTGGCAATAATATTTATTTATATAATTTTATTTGCTGTCCTGGTTTTAGGAGGAAGTTGGTTAGTTCCGTTACTAATGAAAGATCTGGAAAGTTTCGCCAGAGATCTTCCGCAAATTATGTCGAAGAGTGAGGAACTAATATATTTGCTGCAAAACCAGTATCAAAATTCTGCCTTGCCATATTCGATGCGAGTGGCAATCGATAACTCACTTATGTCATTTGAACGTGATATTCAATTGGTAATTACGGATGTTGCCAATGGAATTGTAAACTTGATGAGTCATTCCGTGGGATTGGCAATTACCCCCATTCTTGCATTTTATCTATTACATGACTGGCGAGAGATAAGAGAACAATTACTAACTATGCTGCCAGGTCATTGGCGGCATGAAACCGTCTTGATCGCCAAAGATATAGATAAAGTTTTAAATGGGGTAATCCGCGGACAAATTACAGTGGCAATCATTGTTGGGATATTGGTAAGCAGTGGTTTGTATTTTCTTAAAGTCCCTTTTGCACTACTAATTGGTATATTAGCCGGTCTCCTGGATATAATACCCTACTTTGGGGCTGTTATTGGCGCAACGCCTGCGGTTACCATTGCTTTGCTGGAATCTCCCTGGCTTGCCGTAAAAGTAGCGCTTTTGTTTTTGGTTATACATCAGTTAGAAGGAACCATTATTGGACCAAAAATATTAGGAGAAAGTGTTGGCCTGCATCCATTATCAGTTATTTTCTTTCTGTTTGCAGGCGGTGAACTCTGGGGTTTAATCGGAATGCTGTTGGGTGTGCCGCTGGCAGCAGTGGCGAAAGTGATCATTAAACACTGTATTAAACTTCTTGTCTGAAACAAAGGGGACAAGATTGCAATTTCCACCTAATATTGACACTGTCTAATAAATTATGTATAATTCCAAGTAACTATGCAGGTCGGCATTGCCACGAACTATCCTGAAAACTAAAACGTCCTAAGACAAAGGAACCGGAACCGCAGAGACACCGAGGACACAGAGGGCCACAGAGAAAGGATAACGAAGAGCGTTGAAAAAACATAAATAATTAATCCCTCTGCGTTTCTCTGCGCCCTCTGTGCCTCTGTGGTAAAGCGTTCTCCATTTTCATTCCTTGCGGCGCCAATATATTGGCATGAGGGTCTGATTAGAAATCGTCATCGCAGATGGCCAGATGGCGCTTATAATTCCGGAATAATGGGCTTTATTTGTGTATATTGGGAGTTGATCAACTTTGAAAAAAATGACCGGAAATGAACTGCGTAAAAGTTTCCTGCAGTTTTTTGCCAGCAAAGACCATCTTGTGGAACCCAGCCATTCTTTAATACCCGATAACGATCCGTCCTTACTGCTTATCGGCGCGGGAATGGCACCTTTCAAACCTTTTTTTACCGGCAAAATGAAACCGCCTCACCCCAGGATTACTACCAGTCAAAAGTGTGTACGTACAGGCGATATCGAAAATGTGGGGCGTACGGCCCGTCATCATACTTTTTTCGAAATGCTGGGTAACTTTTCTTTTGGTGATTACTTCAAAAAAGAAGCAATTGCCTGGGCATGGGAGTATTTAACTGAACATCTTGAATTACCGAAAGAAAAGTTATGGATAACCATACATACCAGTGACGACGAAGCGTTTGAAATTTGGAATAAAGATATCAATATTGCTGCTGAGCGTATCATCCGCATGGAAGATAACTTTTGGGAGATCGGACCTGGTCCCTGCGGACCTTGTTCTGAAGTTTACTTTGATCTAGGGGAAGACCGTGGATGCGGTAAACCCGATTGCGCCGTCGGCTGTGATTGTGACCGGTATTTGGAAATTTGGAATTTGGTGTTTACTCAATTTGATCGTGACGAGGCAGGAAATTATACTCCTCTTGTTAAGAAAAACATTGATACCGGAGCGGGTCTCGAACGCATAGCTTCTGTTTTACAAAATAAAGCTTCAAACTTTGAGACTGACTTGCTCTTTCCTGTCATCGAGCATGCCTGCCGGATTGCAGGAGTGCATTACGGAGAAGCTGCCAAGACCGACGTGTCGTTAAAGGTTATTGCTGATCATGCTCGGAGTATGACTGTCATGATAGCTGACGGCGTTTTGCCGGCCAACGAAGGACGCGGCTATGTATTACGGCGTATATTGCGTCGAGCTGTTCGCCACGGACGAATGATGGGTATTGAAAAGCCCTTTTTGGTTGGTATTGTAGACATTGCTGCTAACATATTTGCTGAACCATACCCGGAGATTGCAGAGAAAATAGCATATATAAAGAAAGTCATTCAATTAGAGGAGGAGCGCTTCCAGGCAACTCTAATCCAAGGAATGGAACTGCTTAACAAGCACATCGAAGAATTAATTCAAAGCAATATCAAGGTACTGGATGGGGTAGTAGCCTTTAAACTTTATGATACCTACGGTTTTCCTTGGGAATTAACCCAGGAAATACTTAGCGAGCATAATTTCGAAATAGACAGGCGCGGTTTTGACGTCGCAATGAGCGAACAGCGAGAACGGGCTCGCGCCGCCCGGCTGGAAACTGATGAAAAAGTTATTATTCCTGATTTATCAGGTCTGGTTATAGATGAATTATCTAAATTATCATATGACGAAAATGCTACTGTCGCCAGAATCGTGCTGCTTCTTAAGAATGGGAAAGTTGTAACGGAAGCTTTGGATGGAGAAGAAGTAGCGGTAATTCTGGATGTGACTTCGTTTTATGCCGAAGGCGGCGGCCAAGTCGGTGACATAGGGGCAATTGCCGGTTCTCTAGGCAGGATGGACGTACTGAATACTAAAAAACTACCCGATGGCACCATTTACCACCTTAGTCAGATCGTAGAAGGATCATTTAAGACAGGCGAAACGGTACAATTGGCAGTTGACATTGCAAGACGTCGCCATATTGCCCGCAATCATACTGCTACCCATTTACTTCATGCTGCATTAAAACAAGTGTTAGGTAAACATGTTAACCAAGCCGGATCCCTTGTTGACGCTGAAAAATTACGCTTTGATTTTACTCATTTTGCCGCTGTAACAGGTCCACAGCTGGAAGAAGTGGAAAAGATAGTAAATGACGTTATTCTTGCCAACAGTAGTGTAGGTGTAATTGAAACTACTCAAGATCTTGCAAAAGAAATGGGGGCCATGGCTCTGTTTGGTGAGAAATACGGCGAACGCGTGCGTGTTATCATAATAGACGAATTCAGCCGGGAATTATGTGGCGGCACTCATGTAGGAGCTACTGCCGAAATTGGATTATTAAAAATCATTAGTGAGGCGGGTATCGGCTCCGGTGTACGCCGGATCGAAGCAGTTACCGGTTATGGCGCTCATGAATATATAAAAACTCAGGAGCGAATTTTAAGTGAAGCCGCTCAAATACTGAAAACCCGTCCTGAAGAACTAATAATTCGTATGGAAGCAGTAAACGGACGTGTCAGGGAACTTGAGAAAGAAGTTGCGATGTTGACAACCAAGCTTGCTAAAAATGAAGTGCAGGATTTAGTAGCAGGAGTAAAAAACATCAGCGGCATTCCGGCAGTGATTGGACAAGTGGCCGCGTCTGATATGGAAAATCTTCGTAGTATGGGGGATATGATTCGGGACCGTTTATCCTCCGGTGTCGTAGTACTTGCTGCTGTCTTCGGCGATAAAGTTAACTTTGTCGTTATGGCTACCGGTGATACTGTTCAAAAGGGCATTCATGCCGGCAATATTGTCAAAGAAGCTGCCAAAGCTGCCGGCGGCGGCGGCGGCGGCAGACCGGATATGGCTCAGGCAGGCGGCAAATTACCGGAGAAAATAGGTGATGCGCTAAGAGTAGCTGAGCTAGCAATCCAGTCTCAAGTTAAATAGTGGAGGCAGCCGCCTTACCTGCCCGCATAATTTTATTTTTGATTATTCTCTCATAGACAGGAAAAAATAGTCGAGAATAGAATATATACATTATTATTTTGCAGATAATAAAGGGGAGGAGGAGGCTTCATGACCAATACATCCCAAGAAACGATGATGTTTAAAGTAAATAACGAAGAGACCAATGCGGCTGAAGTAATTCTCACTACCGTTTACCAGTCCTTGCAAGAAAAGGGATACAATCCAATTAATCAATTGGTTGGATATCTTTTATCCGGTGATCCTACCTATATCACCAGTCACAACAATGCGCGTTCTCTTATCCGAAAACTTGAACGCGACGAGATTATTGAAGAACTGGTGCGCGCTTATTTGAAAGACAAATAATGAATTATTGCGAACTGGGTTGTACAGGTCTTAAGGTATCTCGCCTATGTTTTGGTGCTCTTACGATTGGTCCCCTGCAATCAAAGCTGTCTTTATCGGAAGGAGCCGCAGTAATAAAGGCCGCACTTGATGCAGGGGTTAATTTTATTGATACTGCGGAATTATATGGAACTTATCCATATATACGCGAAGCGTTGGCAAGGACGAATCAGCCTCATGTCGTTATTGCATCGAAGTCATATGCTTATACATATGAGGGTATGCGGGAAAGCGTCGAAACGGCTTGCAGGGAACTCAACCGGAACTTTATTGATATTTTTTTACTTCACGAACAAAGCTCCCGCCTAACATTAAAAGGGCACAGAGATGCTTTACAATTTTTGCTTAACGCAAAATCGGCAGGACTTGTAAAAGCGGTAGGCGTATCCACTCATGCTGTCGAAGTAGTTCAGGCTGCCGCTGCTATGGAACAAATTGATGTTATCCATCCAATACTAAACATGCGTGGTATTGGAATTGCAGACGGAAATGTCGTTGATATGCTGACAGCCATCCATGCCGCAGCTGCTATGGGAAAAGGAATTTATGCCATGAAAGCTCTCGGCGGCGGACATTTATGCGGCTCAGCCCTTGAATCCTTCAATTGGGTTCTTGCGCAACAAGGGGTTGCGTCTGTTGCTGTCGGCATGCAATCCAGGGAAGAAGTATTGTTAAACACAGCTATTTTTTCCGGCAAACCTGTAAGCAGGGAGCTGTCTGATAAAGTATCTGCAAAACAACGACACCTGATAGTTGAGGAAGGGTGTGCGGGGTGTGGAACGTGTTTGCAAAGATGCCCGGCATCGGCTCTTTATATAAATGATGAAAAAGTAAATGTGAATGCTCAGCGTTGCATTTTGTGCGGCTATTGCGGGGCGGCGTGTCCTAATTTTTGTTTGAAAATAATTTAGTTGTATCATAGACGGGGGGCAATATGCGTATACTAGCTCTTGACGTAGGTGACAAAACAATTGGTGTGGCAGTAAGTGATGAATTGAAATTGACTGCGCAAGGAGTGGAGGTTATTCGGCGAGCAGGAATTAAAAAAGATTTTACTCGCCTGCGGACACTGATTGAACAGTTTGAGATACGTCTTATCATCATCGGCTTGCCCAAAAATATGAATGGAACTGTTGGCCCCCAGGGCGAGCTGGTGGAACAATTTGCTGAACAATTGTCCGCCTTTGTTCCCCAAATTAATATTAGGCTTTGGGATGAGCGGTTATCTACGATTGCCGCTGAAAAGTCACTAATAGCTGCAGATGTAAGCCGGGCTAAGCGCCGCCAGGTTATTGACAAAATGGCAGCGGTGTTTATTTTACAAGGATATTTAGATAGTTTATCCAAATAATTAGGGTTTACAAAAATTTACATCCGTTTCCTTGACAGGATAAGTTTTCTAGTATACAATTACAATACAGTTTCGCAGTTGAAAAAAGAGGTGAGCAGAATGGCTGATATGGAAAAAGATGACGTTGTGGATATGGATGGAGAACCAGTTATTGTTATGACCGATGAGGATGGAAACGAATACTACTATCACGAAGAAATGATCATACCAATTGGCGAAAAAAAATATGCCATTTTAGTGCCAATCGAAGTTGATGAAGATGGTAATTGCGGATGCCATGATGAAGGATGCGATTGCTGCGGTGAAGCGGAAGAAACAGATGTTTTCATCGCCCGAATTGACTTAGAGGATGGGGAAGAAGTATATGTAGACCCAACGGATGAGGAATTTGAGCAAGTTCGCCAAGCCTATGAAGAAATGATGTTTGAAGACGAAGAGTAAAAGATAGAAGCATAGAAGCCGTCAAGGCTTCTTTTTTTCTGACTATATGGAACGCATTGAAATATATCCGGGTTTAGTAGGAAGGCTTCGCCGCTGTCGCTTAACCTCAGCTTATCCTAATACCCGGATGTAAAATTTTAATGCGACATATATAGTTTGATCAAGGTGCAATTTTGTAATATAATGTTGTCACATTAATCTAGAATCTAGAATCTATAATCTACAATTTAGTTTCTATAATTATGGGGGAATTCTAATAATGAAAATATTGTTGCCTTTTGGAGTACCTAACAGGTATAAAATATATTTTGCCATACCAGCAGCACTGTTAATGTTAATTTCTAGCATACTATATGCTTGTTCAATGATCCTGCCTGTCTCATCGGCTGCACACGAGCCGATTATTATAAATATTGAATCCGGCATGTCAACTCAAGACATTGGACAATTATTATATAAACAGAGACTGATCCGAAGTGTATTTGTATTTCGGATTGCCGCAAAATTGGAGAAACTTGAAAATTCTCTTCAAGCTGGCGAGTATGAACTGAGTCCGAATATGTCGATTAATAAAATTGTTTCAACGTTAGCCGCAGGCCAGAACGCCTATCAAGAGGTTACTATTCCGGAAGGATATACCGTAGATCAGATCGCCGCCTTACTGAATGAAAAAAATTTGGTTAAAGCGGACCAATTTAAGTCGTTAGCCAAAACTTTTGCACCGTACCAGTATATGACAGCTAATCCTTTAATCCAGTATCAAGCAGAAGGGTTTATCTTTCCTGATACTTACCAGATTGCCAAAGGTATGACGGAAGAACAAATTCTAGCAATGATGGTAAAACAATTCGATACTAAATTTACCGCTGCTATGCGGGAGAAAGCGGAAGAAAGAGGTATGACCATAAGAGAGGTAGTTATTTTGGCATCTTTAGTCGAAAAAGAGGCTAAATTAGAGCAGGAGGGACCTATAATAGCCGGTGTATTTGCCAATAGGGTAAAACAAGGAATGCCTTTGCAGTCTTGCGCTACTATACAATACATTCTTGGATACCCGAAGCCTGAACTTACAATTGAGGATACCCAAATCCCTTCCCCTTACAATACTTATCAGAATATGGGATTGCCTCCCGGACCGATTGCCAATCCCGGAATGACGGCAATAAGAGCTGTGCTTAACGCTAATGGCACAGAGTATTTGTATTTTGTGGCTGACAAAAACGGCAAACATCATTTTAGCAAGACATATGAAGAACACCTGGCTGCAATTGAACAGGTGCAAATGTAAAATGAATAAAAGCGAAGAAATAGTTGCCGCAATGGAAGACTATGCCGTCCGGTATAATGTACCGATAATAACCAAAGAAGGAGTTGCCTTGCTGGCGAAGACAGTCATTGAACGGCAGCCTTGTTCCATTTTGGAGATCGGTACTGCAATCGGCTATTCCACTTTGCATATGGCATTAAATCAGCCGGCGAACGGGCGAATTGCAACGATTGAAATAAATCCGGCGCGGATCGAACTTGCCCGGAATTATTTATTTGCTGCCGGAATTATCGATAAAGTTGATTTGCTGTTAGGTGACGCCGGGGATATCATCCCCCGGCTTGATTCTGATTTTGACATGTTATTTATTGATGCCGCTAAAGGGCAATATCTGGATTATTTAAATAAGGCAACCCCCATGCTATTGCCAGGGGCAGCAATTGTTACAGATAATATCCTGTTTCGCGGCTGGGTTTACGGGTCAAACCAGGATACTCCTAGACGATTCCGAACAATTGTAAAAAGACTTAGAGCTTATCTTGACTTTATTATGAATGATAGTCGCTTTGACACAACGATATTCCCTGTCGGCGACGGCGATGGTATGGCTATTTCCTACTATAAGGGAAAGGAGAAAAACTAGGATGAAGAGGCCGGAACTGCTTGCTCCAGCGGGAAATATGGAAAAACTTAGAATGGCTTTAATTTATGGTGCGGACGCAGTCTATATGGGAGGCAAATCATTTGGATTGAGAGCATTCAGCGACAACTTTGAGTTATTTGAACTGGAAGAAGGGATTAACTTTACCCATTCTTTAGGAAAAAAGGCGTATATTACCGTAAATATTTTCCCTCATAATGATGATTTGACTGAGTTGCCCGGCTATATCCGCGCAATTGCCGGTTTTGGCGCCGATGGAATAATCGTTGCCGATCCTGGAGTTTTTCGCATGGTCAGAGTTAATGCTCCAAATCTTCCGATACATATTAGTACTCAGGCTAATTCCACTAACTGGTCTACTGTGGTATTTTGGGAAGATTTGGAAGCTCACCGGGTTGTACTGGCGCGTGAACTTTCTTTCGCTGATCTAAAGCTGATTCGGGAAAAAACCAAAATAGAATTAGAAGTTTTCATACATGGCGCTATGTGTATTTCATATTCAGGAAGGTGTTTATTGAGCAACTATTTGGCCGCTCGTGATGCCAATCGCGGCGAATGCGCCCAGCCTTGCCGCTGGAAGTATTATCTAATGGAAGAAACCCGGCCGAATCAATACTATCCGGTGTTGGAAGATGAGCAGGGAACATATATTTTTAATTCGAAAGATTTATGCCTTCTTAAGCATATTCCGGAGCTTATAACCGCTGGGTTAAATAGTTTTAAAATTGAAGGCCGTATGAAAAGTGTTCACTACGTAGCTACTGTTGTCAAAGTTTATCGGGAAGCTATTGATCAATACATGAAGAATCCCAATAATTTTCAAATTAAACCGGAATGGCTCGATGAACTGAATAAAATTTCCCACCGGGATTATACGACTGGTTTTTTTTTAAAAGAAACATCTGAGAATACCCAAATTTATGGTACTTCCAGTTACAAACAGAGCCATGATTTTATCGGGTTGGTTAAAGAATATAATCCTGCCACCAAAAGGGCGGTTATTGAGCAGCGAAATAATATAAAAGTTGGTGAAACCATTGAAATAATGCAGCCAGGTAAGCCAAAATTTATTCAAGAGATCCAGGCCCTGTTTGACGAAGATGGCAATCCCATTGCTGTGGCTCCACATCCGCAGCAGATTATTTCGATGCCTGTTGCGCAGCCAGTAGTTCCGTATGCAATGCTTCGGCGGGAAGTGAATAAAAAAAACTATAACGAGTTGTAGGTGTTAAAATATGAAACAGTTTGACTGTTCAATAATGATTCGTGTCGAGCCCAGGGATGTTAATTTTGTAAATCAAATCATGGAAGGATATGAATACCTCGGTGTCGTCAGTACTATAAATCGTGCCGAAGGGATATTGGTTGTCAGGGTCACACCGGACACTGTAAATGATGTCCGCCGGATATTATCCACTCTTCCTATTAATGTTAAAGACGTTAAAGATGTTAAAGATATAAAATAGCTGGAACAGTTAATTAGTATAAGGTATCCTGATATAATGCCATACTATTTATGCTTGATAACTTGCTAATACATGGCTATTTCTTATACGATCAAGCAAAACGGGGTGCAAGGGTATGGCAATTTCCAATTCCCGCATTGAAAAGCTTGCTATATTTTTTTTTATTTTATCTGT
The DNA here is from genome assembly GCF_003966895.1 of Methylomusa anaerophila. Lineage (NCBI taxonomy): Bacteria > Bacillati > Bacillota > Negativicutes > Selenomonadales > Sporomusaceae > Methylomusa > Methylomusa anaerophila. The sequence goes on from NZ_AP018449.1 coordinate 3,931,719, forward strand.
ATTATTGCTTGTCAGATTATTTTATTTACAAATTATGTCTGGGCATCAGCTGGCGCTTGAGGGATTAAGCATCAGGACGCAGGAAGTTCCCATAAGTATTGCCCGGGGAGAAGTGCTGGACAGAAATAGGTATCCGTTAACCAATACGTCTGTTAAGCATAGTGTTTTGGTTTTTCCTTCGCAATTATCGCCCTCAGTGGATTACGTCGACCAATTAGCCGGAGTAACATGGCTTTCCAATGAGGACAAATTTAATTTGGAACGAATTGACAGCCATGTACCTCCATTTCGCTTACAGAATGGAGTTGACTCCCGCACAGCTGCCAAGATTAATAACTTGGGTCTGCCAGGGATCATAGCTATAGCAGAAAGTAAACGTTATGGCAACTATGCACTGGCAGCTCACATAGTTGGATACATAAATACTACTGACAACAAAGGCGTCAGTGGTATTGAAAACATGTATGACGATTTTTTACGCGACAATCAGCCTGAGTATATTGCCGCCCTTGTCGATGCGAGTCAACAACTCATACCCGGTCTCGGATATAAAAGAGTAAAATTAGATTCCGGCGCTAGCCATAATAATATTATTCTTACTATTGACAAACAGGTTCAGCAGCGGGTGGAAGAGATTATGGATCGAACTATTGCCAAGGGCTCAGTGATAATATTAAAACCCAGTTCAGGAGAAATTCTGGCAATGGCATCCCGACCAAACTTTGATGCCGATCATTTGAGTGATTATTTACAAAATCCATCTGCGCCGCTGTTAAATCGTACTGTTGTCGCATACCCGCCCGGATCAGTGTTCAAACTTGTAGTTGCCGCTGCTGCTTTGGAAGGCAAAATTTTTAAACCTGATGATAAATTTTTTGATGCCGGGTATATTGACGTAAATAACGTACGATTTCAGGGATGGGATTACGAACAAGGACCGCGAGGAAAGATGACATTTACCGATGCAGTGGCCTATTCAAGTAATCCAATATTAATTCAAATTGCCCTGAAACTTGGTGCTGAAAAAGTCATGAGCATGGCGAAAAAAATGGGATTTGGCCAGCGAACAAAGCTCAATTTCTACGGAGAAGCTGAAGGAAATCTGCCGGAACTTGCCGAACTGTTCCCTGCTGACTTGGCTAATCTTGCTATTGGTCAGGGAGTCTGTGAGGCTACACCGTTACAAATAGGACAAATGATAGCAACAATCGTTAATGATGGAGTCAGGGCAGACCCTTACATCGTCAGCATGATTACCGCTCCTGACGGTTCAATCGTAAAAAAGTATCGCCAGGATATGTTTTCCGGTCAACGGGTCATTTCCAGGGAAACTGCCGAAAAATTAAAAGAAATGATGGCTGCCGTAACCCGGTATGGTACCGGAAAAGCAGCATATGTAGAAAATGATGGTTCAGGAGGAAAAACAGGTTCAGCAGAAACAGGGCGAATAGATTCAGCGGGTAAAAGTATCAGTCATGCATGGTTCGCGGGGTATACGCCTTTGGCTCATCCTCAATACGTTATTGTAGTATTTATAGAGGAAGGGATGTCGGGCGGCAATGTTGCAGCACCGGTATTCAAGGAGATTGCTAGTGAACTTATGAAGCTTAATCCTTAAAATTCTAACGTAATTCTAACGTAGTCAAAATATAAAAATTATGCTAAAATGTAAAAGTTAGAATATATACCCGTCAATTCGTTGGAGATGATCATAGATGGAAGAAGAAAAAAAGCGGCAAGTGCTGGTCATTCACGGGCCCAACCTAAATCTGTTGGGTAGGCGTGAACCCCATGTTTACGGGAATATTACACTTGATACAATCAATACTAAGTTAGCCGAAAAAGCAGAACTGCTAAATCTAAACGTGTCAGTTCTCCAAACTAACCACGAAGGGGTTATGGTAGAGGAAATCCAAAAGGCGGAAGGCAGATTTGACGCTATTATCATAAACCCTGCCGCTTTTACTCATTACAGCATTGCTGTTCGCGATGCCTTAGCCGCCGTGAACGTTCCGGCTATTGAAGTTCATTTGTCAAACATATATAAACGGGAAGAATTTCGTCACCATTCAGTTATTTCGCCTGTAGCTGTTGGGCAAATTGCCGGCTTTGGCGCCGAGAGCTACATAATGGCTCTCTATGCCGCCGATTGTTTAATAAGGGGAGATAAGGCATGAATCAACGCTTGCTCAAACTGAATCAACTGCGAGATAAACATCAACTTGACATTGTGCTTGTCAGCAAGCCGGAAAATAGGCGTTATTTCAGCGGATTTCGCGGGTCGGCCGGTATACTGGCGATAAGCCGGAACACCAAAACACTGGTTACAGATTTTCGCTATATTGAGCAAGCAAAGATCCAGGCACCGGACTATAACATTATTAAACACGGAGTATCGGTGTTTGAAACTTTGACTCAAATATTGGGAGAGATGGCAACCAGTCCTGCGCGTATCGGTTTTGAAAGCGATTTTGTTACTTGGGAAGTACATAGCAAGTTACGTGAAGTTTTTCCTAATGATGAATTAATTCCGCTTAAACTTGATCTCCTTCGAATGGAGAAAGACCCGGAGGAACTTGGTTTAATTCAACAGGCTGTCGCTATCGCCGACAAGGCATTTAGCCATATTTTAGAGTATATCAGGCCGGGGGTGTCAGAACGGGATATTGCGTCTGAGCTTGAACATCATATGCGCGGACTTGGCTCTGAAAAGCCGGCTTTCGATACCATCGTAGCCTCTGGCTACCGCGGGGCATTACCTCATGGTCAGGCTTCAGATAAACATATCAAAACCGGGGATTTTGTGACCATGGATTTTGGCGCTGTTTATCAAGGGTATCATTCAGATATCACCCGAACGGTAGTTGTAGGAAAGGCGAATGATAAACAACGTCAGATATATAAAACCGTTTTAACTGCTCAAATTGCCGGAATTAAGGCGGTAATTGCCGGAAAAACCGGCAAAGAAGTAGATGCGGCGGCAAGAAAAATTATCCATGATGCCGGCTACGGTGATTATTTTGGGCATGGTTTGGGGCACTCGCTGGGATTGGCCATTCATGAAGACCCGCGACTTTCACCCAGCGGCGCTATTCCCCTTGCGCCCAATATGGTGGTAACGGTTGAACCGGGGATTTACCTGCCGGAATGGGGTGGCGTTCGGATTGAGGATGTTGTTGTAGTTTCTGCGTCCGGCTGTAAAATATTGACTGGCAGTAATAAACAACTTATAGAATTATAGAATTATAGAATTATTGTAGTTAATATAATAATGGGGAGGCTATTGAATGATTTCCAGTAATGATTTTCGTACAGGTGTAACCATCGAAATTGACGGCGACGTATGGCAAGTCGTTGATTTTCAGCATGTTAAGCCAGGCAAAGGAGCCGCTTTCGTTCGGGCAAAATTAAAGAATGTACGTACCGGCGCTGTCGTTGAACGTACCTTTAATGCTGGTGAAAAACTTCCCAAAGCACATGTGGAGCGCCGGGAAATGCAATTTTTGTACGAGAGTGACGACATGTTTAATTTAATGGACAACGAAACTTTTGAACAAATCTCTTTGACGGAAAACCAGTTAGGGGATGCCAAAAAATTCTTAAAAGAAAATATGAACATTGCTGTCCAATTTTTTCAAGGGATAGTAATTGGCGTTGATTTGCCTATGTCAGTTGAGCTAAGAGTAGTTGAAACAGATCCTGGTATCCGTGGTGATACCGCCACCGGTGGTACAAAACCGGCAAAATTAGAGACCGGCCATGTGGTACGAGTACCCTTGTTCATCGAAGTTGGCGAAGTTCTTAGAGTGGATACGCGCACCGGCGAGTACATAGAAAGAGCATAACCGTGCCCTATTGATAGGCCCCCATTTTAGTTATGATTTAGGCTGCTTTGGACATACTACATTTAGTAAGTAGTAGCCACAGCTAACATAGCGAAAAGGGGGGTTGTTTACTATTATGGGAAATATGAAAGAAAGAGTAGCTTATCTTCAAGGTTTAACAAAGGGACTTAATGTTAATGAGCAGTCGGCAGAAGGAAAACTACTGCTCAATATTATCGATGTATTGGATTCATTTGCCGAAGAAGTATATAATGTTAATCTTGCCCAGCGTGAGTTGGAAGAGTACGTAGAATCGATCGATGAAGACTTAACTGGACTGGAAGAACAGCTATATGACGAAGATTGTGATGGTGTTGATGAGGTTGATGATGACACTGATGATGAAGCCTATGATGATGAAGCCTATGATGACGACGATATGGTCGAAATGGCCTGTCCTTCCTGTCACGAGTTGGTCACTTTTGAATCAAACATTTTAGATGAAGAAGAGGACATAGAAGTAACCTGTCCATACTGTGGACAAGTGGTATACGATAATGCCTTGGACATTGCCGATACCGGCACGCGCGTGATGCGGGACTCAAATCATATTATGCATCCTGGAGTCTAAGGGAATCTTCTTGATGTATCCCGGAATATTCCGGGATTTTTTTTGGGTATTATTTATAACCGCTTCGCGTTTTTCTTAGGTATAAAGTTGAATTTTTAACATATCTATGTAAAGAAAGAACAATAAATAAATTTGTTTAATGTAGTAAGTTAGTATATTTTTAGGGTGGAATAAAATGGAAGATTTCCGATCGACAGTTAAAATTCAAATATGCTCCGTTCTAGCGCCCCGAATAGCCGAAATAGTTGAGAAGTTGCGAGATAATGTTTTATACAAAATATCTGAGATACGGCTTAGAGTAGGGCAACCGCTATTAATAGTGCTGGATACTAAAGATATCATGGTTGGTTTAGATGGCCAACCGGTTGTTAGCTTGGATAAAGCATATCATTGCAGTAACGACGACATAAAGAGAACATTTCAGATGATTAGCAGAAATTCATTATATGCTTTAGAAGAAGAATTACGATCAGGGTATGTCACAATATCAGGTGGACACCGGGTTGGGTTAACTGGACAGGCAATTATGGAAAACGGCAATTTAAAAGCTATGAAACATATCAATGCACTAAATTTCAGAATTGCCAGAGAAATCCCTGGCAATGGGGAAAACATCATTCATTACTTATTAAGAAATAAAAAACAAGTATTGAATACGCTTATCATTTCTCCACCACGTTGTGGTAAAACAACATTGCTAAGAGATTTGATCCGTTTGATAAGCATGGGTGTACCGCAGCTTAATTTTATTGGTGTTCAAGTAGGCATAGTTGACGAACGTTCGGAAGTAGCTGCTTGTTGTGATGGCGTGCCAAGTTTTGATTTAGGGCCGCGAACTGATGTACTGGACGCCTGTCCCAAGGCCGGCGGCATGCTAATGCTCATTAGAGCTATGTCGCCGGCCGTCATAGCAACCGATGAATTAGGCCGGGCGGAAGATGCCGAGGCAGTAAAAGAAGCCGTTAATGCGGGCGTGAGTGTAATCGCGTCGGTTCATGGCTACGATGTGGAAAATATCCGCTGCCGCCCATACGTTAGCCAATTGATCGAAGAGAAGGTGTTTCACCGCTATGTCGTTCTTAGCAGCCGCCTCGGGCCGGGTACTATTGAAAAAATCATTGATGGTAAAGCAGAACAAATATTATTTGACGGCCGGAGCGGGAGCGGAAATGAGGTAAAAATATGTGGTTGAAATTACTAGGAAGTATTTGTGTTATCATGGCAGGTTCAGGACTTGGTTTTATAATTGCTTCCCGTTATATTGAGCGTCCCAAACAAATTCGGCAAATAGTAAGCTGTATAGCATCGCTTCAATCCTATATTACCTACGCCGCCTACCCATTACCGGCGGCGTTAGTCCAATCCACCAGCGGTATTAGAGGACCTATCGCGATATTATTTCAAAGGATGTCCGATGTATTAGAAAATAGCAGATGGCTGTCACCGCGCGAAGCATGGAATCACGTTACAGAAGAAATAGGAGAGCAGCTTGTTTTAAAAAGACCCGAGAGGGAAGTACTTGAAGTATTCTGCGCCAATCTGGGTTCAATGAATCGGGAAGAACAGCAAAAGTTCCTAAACATGGTGCGAGAACAATTAATTGGCATACAAAATGAGGCTGAATCAACTTGCCGACAGAATGTCAAAATGTATCGATATTTAGGAGTATGCGGCGGATTGGCAGTGGCAATTGTTTTGCTTTGATTTGCCTACGCCTTATGTTTGTGGGAGGGAGCAAAGATATGGGACTAGATATCTTGTTCAAAATTGCCGGTGTGGGGATTTTAGTTTCAGTCTTCCATACTGCATTGAAACAAGCCGGAAAGGAAGATATGGCACACTTGTGTACTTTGGCAGGTTTTTCTTTGGTTTTGCTATGGGTTGTACAACTGCTGGGGAGGCTGTTTTCCACCGTGCAGGATGTATTTAAGCTGTTTTAAGGAGTACAAGTATCATGGAAATAATTCAAATTATTGGACTTGGCTTTGTAGTAACTTTACTGATATTGATCGTTAAATACCAAAAACCTGAACTGGCAGTGCAGCTAAGTCTTACATTAGCGACAATTATTTTTCTGATGGTATTAAGCAAACTGCAAGTCGTGCTGGAGTTGTTCAGGGATTTGGCGGAAAAAGCCAATATCAGTCAAATATACTTAAATACGATACTAAAAATTATAGGAATTGCCTACGTAACTGACTTTGGCGCTCAAGTATGCAGGGACGCCGGTGAAGGAGCCGTTGCGGGTAAAATTGAATTTGCCGGTAAAATACTCGTAATGATTATGGCCATTCCTATTATTGCTCTCGTATTGCAGACGATTACACGACTCATTCCATAAGGTGGAATATATGTGAAAAAGCAAGTCCTAATCATTTTGTTTATGCTTTTCTTCAATTCCGGCGCCTGGGCAGCGACACCCGAAACACCCGCTTCAGAGCTCCCTATGGATATGCTTGACGGTACTTCCATAGCAAACATAAACAAATTCATTTCAAATATAAATAATGAACTGAATACCGGTCTTCCTCTGCTGAATACCGATATCATCAAAGAAATAGCTGCCCAAGGACTTTCTTTAGATTGGAAATTGGTGTGGTATAAGGCGTTAAACTATCTATTCAAAGAACTGGCTGTTAATATGAACTTAATGGGGAAACTTCTCTTTTTAGCTGTTTTATGTGCATTATTACAAAATTTACATAGTTCTTTTGAGCATTCCACCATGTCTATGTTAGCTTATTGTGTTTGCTTCATATTTCTTGCAGTTATTGCCTTAAATGCTTTTCACCAGGGAATGACGCTGGCCAAAGATACGGTAGGAAATATGGTGGGATTCATGGAAGCATTACTACCCCTTCTTTTATCCTTGCTGGCAGGGGTTGGGGCTGTTACATCCGTGGCGCTGTTTACTCCCCTTATGCTGCTGGTGGTTAGTGTTATGAGCCTAGTTGTAAAAGATGTGATTCTACCGTTATTATTTTTATCGTCCGTTCTGGAATGTGTAAACTATCTAGCCGGTAAATACAGGATGAGTAACCTCAGCGGAGTTATAAAACAGTCTGCGCTGGTGCTTCTTGGCCTTTCCATGGTAATTTTTATCGGCATCATCACCATTCAGGGAGCAGCAGGCAGTGTAGCAGATGGATTAACCCTGAGAACGGCCAAATACGCAACTGCTACATTTATTCCCGTAGTGGGAAAAATGTTTGCCGATACAGTTGAACTGGTTATGGGGGCATCATTGTTGCTAAAAAATGCCGTCGGTGTATTTGGTGTAATGGTAATTATGACGTTGTGCGCCTTACCGCTGATAAAACTTTTGTCTCTTATTATCATGATCAAAATTGCCGGTGCGCTTATCCAGCCCATGGGTGATGAAAACATGGCCAAGTGCCTTGACGGCATAGGAAACAATTTCCTATTAGTATTTGGCGCTTTATTGACAGTTGCCTTAATGTTTTTCTTAGTTATTACTATGGTTATAGGCACCGGCACCATGACGATGATGCTGCGCTAATTATTGCAATTTACTGCCGGTTGAAGGGGAATTTCAATGATGGCTTCAGTAACTCAGTGGGTAAAAAGCATAGTGTTTGTAGTGATGTTTGCCGCTTTTCTTGAAATATTGCTGCCCAATAACAGTATGCAAAGATTTGTAAGAGTCATTACTGGGCTTTTTATTATGCTAACGATTTTAAATCCTATTATTGATTTGATTGATAGTGGCATAAATATACGGCAAATTCCGGCTCTTAGCTCGCAAGCAGATAGTATGGACGGCGCCGTTTCCCATGCTGTCAATTATGCTAGCCAAAAACGAGAACTAATAGCAAGAGAAATGTATAGTAAAGATTTAGCAAAGCAGATAAGAGCTACTGTTTTAGCTGTGGCTGGAGTTGCTGACGCCAAAATAGAGGTAATTTTACAAGAAGAAATTGAGTCCCAAAAAACAGCACTTATCCAACAAGTTATAGTGTACATTCAGCCGGGAATTATGGCGGCAGACCGGAAGGTCACAAAAGTAGCAATCGGTAATCAAGATTTGAGTGAAATAGGGAATAGGGCATTATCAGATCAAGTTAAGGATAAGGTAAGACATACTATAGCTGAATTATACCAGTTACGCCAGGAACAAATCGATATAAGGCAAATGAATTGAGGAGGAATTTTGAGTATGGCTGCGTTGGGAACAGCAATACAAGATTGGTTATCGCAAGCAAAAAAAATTACTAAAGGCGGTAATATCAATTTTCGACTTATTCTCTTAGGAGTCATAGGAATTATTTTACTGTTGGTAAGTGGTTTGCTTGAATCGCCGCAAACGAAAACTAAAATACCGGTGGTCCTGCCAAATGAGAGTGCTAAAACGGCAGTGGGAAACAGGAGCTTTGAAGAAGCTATGGAAGCTAAACTGGCTAATACATTGGCGCAAATTAAAGGAGCCGGGACAGTCTCGGTAAGCATAACCTTAGAAAGCAGCGGTATGTCGGAACACGCCAAAAATGTTACCAGAGAAACAAAGGTCATACAGGAAAAGGATACAGCGGGAGGGATACGGACTACTACTGAAACGAAAGAAACCGAGCAGATTTTACTCAGTAAGGATAACGGCAACGACCATCCTGTCATGGTACGGGAGTCCAAACCGGTAATAAAAGGAGTTTTGATTGTAGCCGAAGGAGCAAACGATTCGAATGTTAAAGCTAATATTACCAAGGCCATTGAATCAGGACTAGGCGTACCGTCCTATAAAGTTACTGTGTTACCACAAAGAAGATGAGGTGGAATTATGAAAATAACGTCAGTAATCTCAGTAATCTCAGTGTTATCTTTGCAGAAGGTTGGAAAAATAGCTGTGCAAGTAGTATCATTTTGTATAACTTTAATGATAGTTTACTGGTCGTGGGTCTATTTTCTGGAGTATCAAGAAGCAAAAGCAAACCGGTCAAATGCTATGCAAGTCAGTAATCCTGTTGTCCATGAACAGATCATCCCCATAACTACGCCTGATTTTTTTACTGAATACCGTTTAGAGCGCGATAGAATACGGAGTGAACGAACTGATGTATTACGTGAAATAATAAAAAACGCTAAATCCGAAGAAGCAAAACAGCAGGCACAAGATGCTATTTTAAAAATGACGTTGGAAAAAAAGCAAGAGTCCGAAATGGAAAATTTAATTAAAGCTAAAGGCTTCGGTGATGCCTTGGTGTTCACCCAAAACAGTTCTGCAAGCGCGGTGGTCAAGTCGTCATCATTATCAAAAGAAGAAGTGATTCAAGTTGCAGAAGTCATTAGCAGGATTGCCGGTATAAAACCAGAGGATATTACGGTGAGTGCAAAACCATGATAATAAGTCTAATAATTAACCTTTGATGGTGTTGAATAAAGGCCGCAAAGGTTAATTTTACATCTATGGCATCTATGGCATCTATGTGATTATATCCAACGATTGTACAACAAATCACTTAGAAATCTTAATCAGACAATTTGTAAAAATGGTAAAAGCTTGGTATAATATTAAAGTTATAAGAGATATAATTACTAATTTAGTTTTTAATAAATAATAAATGAATATATATGGGGGGGTTGGTGTGGAAAAGCGCGATCATATGGACAGAGCCGCTGAACATAATGACGTTGGTTCTATCCGAATAGCTGATGAAGTTGTTGGAATTATTGCGGGTCTTGCTGCCACAGAGGTACCGGGAGTAGCCGGAATGAGTGGCGGTTTGGTCGGTGGTATAGCTGAAATGCTGGGAAAAAAGAACCTTTCCAAAGGGGTTAAAGTCGAGGTCGGCGAGCGGGAAGCGGCTGTTGACTTGTATATCATTGTTGAATACGGTGTACGAATACCGGATGTTGCGCTGCGGGTGCAAGAAAATATTAAGCGCGCCATTGAATCGATGACCGGGTTAGACGTTGTGGAGGTCAATATTCACGTGCAGGGTGTCGGGTTTGCTCCAGAAGATAAAGAAGAGGACATTCGGGTAAGATAGAAGTATGCATTAGAAAGAGGAGTAATTATGGGAATTATTGATCGAGTAATTCTGTCAATTTATACTTTTTTATTAACCTTCTTGTCCCTGGGCGTAATTTTGCTGTCTTTACGCCTGATTTCCTTGGATTTAGTGTGGACAACCCTTGCTTATATATACGGTCACTGGGAAACAGCCCTCGTTGGAGCGGTGTTTTTCCTTGTCAGTATTCGACTACTGCTATCAGGTCTTCGTTCCCAAAAGGATAAAGACGCGATTATACACCACAACGATATGGGAGACATACATATTTCTCTTGATGCCGTGGAAAATTTAGTGGAGAAAGTTGCCAGGCATATTCGTGGTGTTCGCGGGGTTAAGGTTCAGGTGAAGGTTGCCGGCCAGCAAGAGATAAAAGTGCACATGAAGGTTGCTGTCAGCCCCGAAAGCAATGTTCCTACCGTTACATCGGACATTCAGACTCGTGTCCACGAATATGTAAAAAATACAGTAGGCGTGGAATTAGCTGATATCCGTATCGTGGTTGAGACCATATCCAATGAATTTAAAGTTAGGCATAGGGTTGAGTGATTTAATAAAAAAGATATCAAATGCCACGAACTGCTTAGAAATCGTCAGATACCGTTGCATACGAAAAAAACTTATTGCAGTGAAGTTTTGCTAATCACGGTTCGACTATCATAGTCAGACCGTAGGCACGACGACGATTCTGATTTCGTTGGCTTAGCATAATAGTTTGTGCGGGGACCTCACGGAGGCGTACTGGGGGTCCGCACAGACTACTTAGGAAAAGGCTAACTAGGCCAGAACGGTTGGAGTGAGGACCGCAGGAGCACGATTCTGATTTCGTTAGCGTTATCAACGCGGGATAACTTGTCGCAGATAACAGCAACGCAGTTGGCGCGGCGCCGCAGATGGCGGTTTATAAGCAGTTCCCTACTTAAGGTGAATAGTTACAAAAAGGAGTGGCATCATGAACTCTAAGCTCTGGACAGAGATTTGGCAGCAACACAGTGGGAAAATTCTCGGAGTCACTTTTGGCCTCGTAATCGGTATACTTGTAATTACACTTGGTTTTTTCCGTACTTTGTTCGTGCTGCTCTGTGTAATTGCCGGCTATGTTATAGGGAAACGCATTGATGAAAAAGAAGATATTATGCAAATATTGGATAAGTTATTGCCACCTGGTTATCACCGGTAATAGAGACTGGTTCAAAACGCCTATCTGCTTCGTTGCATGGGATTTCGAGGTCCTCAACGTACACAATTCGTACGCCTCCGGCCTCGGAATCCCATGCGCCACGGTCTGTTAATGCCAACTTATCTATACCAGATAAGTAATCGGCACGATGCAGTTCCTATGCAACGGTGCATCTAAACATTTTGAACCAGCCTCCCTAAATTAAGGTTGCGTGTTTTTAAAACACGCTCAAATAGTGAAAAGAGGGACATTATGAGCCGCAGAAAGGCGCGGGAGATGGCGATACAAGCCTTATTTCAGCTGGATTTTAATCCTGATGTGAGTGAGGACGAGGCGTTGGAGTCCGTTTTTGCTGAACGGGATGATGTAACTGATAAAGCTAAAAAATATGCTAAAATCTTGATTGACGGCACTATTGCCAATAAAATCGCTATTGACGCCTATATCGCTAACGTTTCCAGGGAATGGAAGATAGAACGTATGGCTGGAGTCGACCGTAATATTGCCAGAATGGCAATTTATGAAATGCAATTTAGTCCGGAGCCATTACAACCCGGGGTGGCGATTAACGAAGCGGTAGAAATTGCTAAAAATTTTGGGACGGAAGATTCCGGAAGATTTATCAATGGAATCTTAGGTACGTTGGTGAAGAACAAAAAAATATGAGTTATGTATTAGGAATAGACACCAGTTGCTATACTACCTCGATAGCAGTGCTCAATAAGACGGGCGAATTGGTGGGCGAGGCCCGTAAATTATTGTTGGTAAAAGAAGGCCGGCGAGGTCTGCGACAGTCGGAGATGGTTTTCCAGCATACTAAAAATTTGCCGGCGTTGTTTGAAGAAGTATGTTGTAAGTTCCACCAACCCGCAGATTTAGTTGCAATTGGCGTAACCGGATACCCCAGGCCAATTCCAGGTTCCTACATGCCGGCTTTTTTAGTTGGTGACAGCTATGCGCGAGTGCTGGCCAAAATGTTTGCTACCCGTCTTTATCGCCTAAGCCATCAGGAGAACCACATATTTGCCGGCATATGGTCCGCAGGCGGGCCGCAAGTTAATGAATTTCTCGCTGTCCATTTGTCTGGCGGCACAACAGAAATTGTCCACGTAAATTCAGACAACAGTTCCGGAGCGGGAATATCACTTACACTACTAGGCGGTAGTAAGGATATTCACGCCGGACAGTTTGTTGACCGGGTTGGTGTAGCGCTGGGACTTCCCTTTCCAGCCGGTCCATATTTAGAACAACTGGCCTGTAAAGGACGTGGGTCGGCAGCAGCTATACCGATTTCGGTCCAAGGGCTTGCGGTTAGTTTTGCCGGTCCGGAAACTTCTGTCCGCAAACTAATAGATCAAAAAACAGCCGCTGCCGAAATAGCCGCCGGAGTTGAGTTGTGCATTGCCCGCTCAATAGCCGGGTTATTGTTGAATGCTATTAAACAGACAAAGGTTGGCCACATTCTGATGGTGGGCGGTGTTGCTGCTAACCAATTTATCCGGGCGTTTATTGCTGAGCACGTTGCGGCCAACGGAAATTCCCGGCTTTATTTTCCTGAAGCCGGTTATAGCCCCGATAACGCGGTGGGAGCAGCTTATTTTGCATTAAAACAACTTCACCAGTACAGTTCATCCGGCATATAATACACAAACTCCAGCTGCCGGAGGTGACATAAATGTGGCCGTATGCTTTGGGAGGTGCTCTATTGGGAGCGATCATTGGTCATATCGTTCCCCCGGGATATATTTTCTGGTTTATAGTAGGTGCAGTCAGCGGTTTAGCGGTTTGCAAGTATATGAACCATAGGTTTTAATAAAAGATGATTATTATATGAAATTGAAATTTCTTGAAATTTCATCCAGACTTTTGTCTGGTTTTTTTTACTCATATAGGTTATTATTATTTACAGTGTAAACTGCCAATTAGCTGTTGAACCTTAAAATAAAATAAATGTATCATTTTAGGAGTACCATGAGCATATATAGTGTAAGCGAAATTACTAAATACATAAAAAACTGTTTCGAGCGGGATGCAGTGTTAGCATCAGTCTTTATACGCGGCGAAATATCCAATTATAAATATCACCATTCAGGTCATTGTTATTTTTCACTGAAAGATGCCAGTGCATCAATTCGTTGTATAATGTTCAGAAGTCAGGCCCAGTATCTAAAGTTTGAACCCCGCAACGGCTTAAAAGTAGTGGCTTATGGGCAAATATCAGTCTTTGAGCGGGACGGTCAGTACCAGTTGTATGCCGGACAACTCATACCGGATGGTATCGGCGATCTTTCGCTTGCATTTCAACAGCTTAAAGAGAAGCTTGCCAATGAAGGATTGTTTCTGGAAGAACGCAAGAAACGGCTTCCCCTCTTACCCAAAGCCGTTGGTGTGATTACATCCCCTGCAGGTGCTGCCCTCAGAGATATAATTACAGTCTCTAAACGTCGTCATTCTGGAATTCCCTTGGTATTATTTCCTGTTCAAGTGCAGGGTCCAGACGCTTCTCTCCAGATTTCACAGGCTATTGACAAAATGAATATATGGGGACAGGTAGATGTTATCATCGTGGGGCGTGGCGGCGGCTCAATGGAAGAATTGTGGGCTTTTAACGAAGAGCAGGTGGTTCGGGCAATTGCTGGGTCTACCATACCAATTGTAGCCGCTGTCGGTCATCAGACCGATTATACGCTGGCGGATTTTGCTGCTGATTGTAGGGCCGCCACTCCCTCGCAGGCTGCCGAATTGGTCATACCGGATGTGCAAGAATTATCGCGTTATATTTATACTTTGATAAGCTCCCTTGAAGTCAATATGCGGGGGCAGGTTAAACACTACAGGAATGTGCTAACGAAACTAACCGATAATCGAGTATTTAACCAACCGAAAAAAATGTTAGTGGGAAGACAGCAGTTACTTGACCAATATATTGAACGCATGACTAATGCAATAAAGTATACCCTAGTAAATAAACAGCACTCTTTTCATATTGCGGCCGAAAAACTGTCAATGCTAAATCCTTTGGCTGTTTTATCCAGGGGTTACAGTATTACCAGAAATGCCGGGGGAGAGGTAATACGCAGTGTGGATCAAATAGTGCCGGGACAGTATCTTGAAATCATCTTGAAACAAGGGCAAATTGATGTGAATGTACTTAGTGTTAAGGAGGTCCAAACATTTGAGCAAGACAAGCAAGAACAAAACTTCTGATAGCGGAGCCGTAGATCTTGAAAATAATGTATGTTTTGAAGAGGCTCTTGGCAAATTAGAACTAATCGTAAAGCAATTGGAAACGGGAGACTTAGCGTTAGAAGAGTCACTAGCAGTATTTTCCGAGGGAATATCTTTGTCCAAGATCTGCCTAGATAAGCTGAACGCGGTCGAAACCCAAATCGACCTGATTTTGCAGGAAGAGCAGGGGAGATTGCTTACCCGGCCATTACAATTGACGGAGGACAGTAAAGATTAGATATGAATAGTTCGCTTGTGCAGTATTGTCAGGAAAAACAATCAATTATCGATCAGGCACTGGAAAAATATTTTCCGGATAAAAATGTTTATCCGCCGATATTATTTGAGTCAATGCGCTACAGTCTGTTAGCAGGAGGAAAACGGTTGCGTCCCATTATGTTGATGTCTGCTGCTGACGCTGTGGGTGGAGAAGGTATTAGATACATACCGGTAGCCTGTGCTATAGAAATGATTCACACTTACTCTTTAATACATGATGATTTGCCGGCCATGGATAATGATGATTACCGGCGTGGTAAACTTACCAATCATAAAATTTATGGCGACGGAATGGCGATACTTGCCGGCGACGGTTTATTAACCGCGGCATTTGAAGCTATGCTTCAACAGGAGAATGTTGCTGCTGATGTTCTTTTAAGCGTAGTGCGGGAAATTGCGACGGCGGCCGGTGCATGGGGAATGGTTGGAGGGCAGGCGGTTGATCTAATATCCGAAGGAAAAAATATTGATGCGAATACCTTAAAATTTATGCACAAGGCTAAAACCGGCGCGTTATTTAAAGCTGCCTTGAGATCAGGCGCAATATTGGCTGGAGGAAGTCAACAGCAAATTCAAGCATTAACTCAATATGCGGAATGGTTTGGTTTAGCCTTCCAAATTACCGACGACATTTTGGATGTTGTTGGTTCGCAAGAAACAACCGGTAAACCAATTGGCAGCGATATTCGCAATCAAAAAGTCACATATGTTTCTCTCTATTCCCTTGAAGGAGCAAAAAAAATGGCGGGCACAGCTGTTGAAAACGCTGTGGCCAGCTTGGTAGGGTTTGGTTCAAAAGCAGAATTTTTGCGGCATTTGGTTCAATACCTTCTAACAAGAGAAGCTTGAGGTGTTCACTATGACCGACCTGTTCCTGGCAATTGGGAAAAATATTGTCTTACTTTCAGCAACCACTGCTTGGTTCACAGCCCAGATTTTAAAAGCGCTGACCTCTTACTGGCGTCACGGCGAGTTTAATGCTGAGCGCCTGGTGGGCGCAGGGGGAATGCCTAGTTCCCATACGGCTTTGGTTGCAGGCCTTTCTTCCAGTATTGCATTTCATGACGGGATTGATTCGCCCCTTTTCGCATTATCAATTGTACTGGCCGGTATTGTGATGTATGATGCTGCAGGTGTGAGAAGAGCCGCAGGCAAGCAAGCCAAAGTAATCAATAAATTGGTGCGGGAAATGCGCGTAGATCATACGGTCAAAGATACCCGGTTAAAGGAACTGCTGGGACATACGCCGTTGGAAGTTCTGGCGGGCGCCATTCACGGATTTGTTGTGGCCTATGGCTTTTATACTTTTTATAGATGATGAAATAAGTCTAAAATATGTTATAATATTACTTAGTGCTTTACGGTAGTAGTTGAAAGAACAATCGTATGCGAGTTGGGAAAGCAGGGATACGGGCTTGAGCGAGTCGATACTTGATACTATATACGGACCGGAGGATTTAAACAATCTTTCGATTATTCAATTGGAAAAGCTGGCAGGCGAAATCCGCGAGCTTCTTATACACACAATTGCCCATAATGGCGGACACTTGGCGCCAAATCTAGGTGTAGTGGAACTTACAATTGCCCTCCATAAAGTTTTTCAGTCCCCGAAGGACAAAATTGTTTGGGATGTGGGCCACCAAGCATATGTACATAAAATATTGACGGGCCGGCGACAGGATTTCTCTACATTGCGACAGTTTGGCGGTATCAGCGGGTTTCCCAAGCGTTGTGAAAGCGAACACGACGTTTTTGGTACGGGGCACGCCAGTACATCTATTTCATCCGCTCTTGGAATCGCCTTGGCGCGTGATATATCCGGCGATAAATACAATGTTGTTGCAGTTATCGGTGACGGCTCACTCACCGGCGGACAAGCCTACGAGGCTTTAAATCACGCCGGACATTTAAGAACGAATTTGACAGTTATATTAAATGATAATGAAATGTCAATTGCGAAAAATGTTGGCGCTATATCTGAGTATCTCGCCAGAATACGAACTGCTCCTACTTATTCAAAGGTTAAACATGATATCGAATATTTACTGCGGCGAATTCCCGCCATTGGTGACAGCGTACTGAAAACCGCGGAACGGGTTAAGGACAGTCTGAAATATTTATTAGTACCAGGAATCTTGTTTGAAGAACTTGGCTTTACCTACGTGGGACCAATCGACGGTCACAACCTCAATACATTAATGGAAGTGTTTTATACAACTCGGAGTGTAAATGAACCTGTCTTAATACATGTAATCACTTGTAAAGGCAAAGGATATTCCCCCGCTGAGCGCAACGCCGATATTTTCCACGGTGTTGGGCCATTTTGCGTTGAGAGTGGAAAAGTACATAAAAATGGATCCACACCAAGTTATACGCAAGTGTTTGGAGATACTTTAGTCAAACTGGCTGAAAAAAATAAAGACATTATTGCGATTACTGCGGCTATGCCGGAAGGTACTGGCTTGAAAAAATTTGCTTCTTTGTTTCCGGACCGGTTGTTTGATGTAGGAATCGCCGAACCACACGCGGTAACACTGGCGGGAGGCATGGCAACTCAAGGGAAAATACCGGTGGTGGCAATTTATTCAACTTTTTTGCAACGAGCCTATGACCAGGTGTTACATGATATTTGCCTGCAGAATCTGCCGGTTATTTTCATCCTGGACCGGGCCGGTATTGTAGGTGAGGATGGCGCAACCCATCACGGTGTATTTGATTACTCCTACCTGCGCCCTATTCCTAATCTGACGATTATGTCCCCCAAAGATGAAAATGAACTGCAGCATATGCTGTTTACGGCCACGACAATGTCTAAACCTGTTGCTATACGATATCCTCGCGGGTGCGGCCCGGGAGCTGAATTGGAGCCGAAAATACAGATGATCGAATCCGGAAAATCGGAATTACTCAGACCGGGTACGGATGCAGTTTTTTACTCCATTGGAGCCATGGTGGAGCCAAGCCGGGCTGCCGCAGAACTTCTGGCAAATCGCGGTATTCATGCCGCAGTTGTAAACGCCAGGTTTGTCAAACCTCTTGACGGGGAAATGCTGCGTAAACTTTCCCATGATTACGGTGTAATAATAACCGTAGAAGACAATGTTCTGGCTGGAGGTTTTGGTACTGCGGTTTTAGAATATATGAATACGCAAAAATTTAATTGGGTTAAACTATTGCGGCTAGGTTTACCTGATGAGTTCATACCCCATGGGCAGCGCAGCCTGCTGCTTGAACATAACGGCCTTAGTCCTGAACGGATTGCAGCAAGTGTTGAATCTTTTGTTAAACACTCTGGAGCTAAAGGATGAGTCAAGAAGGCACAAAAGAGCGATTGGATATTTTGCTGGTAAATAAGGGACTTGTTTCCAGCCGCGAAAGAGCCAAAGCATATATAATGGCCGGCCTGGTTATAGTTGATGGCCAAAAAATCGACAAGGCGGGCACACCTGTGCCGGAGTCGGCCACTATTGTTATTACCGGCGATAGTATCGGTTATGTCAGCCGCGGCGGATTAAAACTTGCCAAGGCACTTTCACATTTCTCCATAGATCTGACTGGACAAGTAATGGCTGATGTGGGCGCTTCCACAGGTGGATTTACGGATTGCGCTTTAAAGCATAATGCTAAAAAAATTTATGCAATTGATGTAGGTTACGGACAGTTGGCTTGGTCCCTGCGAACTGATAAACGTGTCATCAATATGGAGCGTACCAATATTCGTAATGTAACTGTCGGCGATTTAGGCGAGTATCTGGATTTTGTTTCAATTGATGTAGCTTTTATTTCTTTAGATAAGGTATTGCCAATTGTAAAGACACTGCTCCATGCCGCCGGAAGGATAATTGCCCTTGTTAAACCACAGTTTGAGGCTGGTAGGGAAAAAGTTGGCAAAAAAGGGGTTGTAAAAGATCCTATAGTTCATATCGAAGTCATCACCAAAGTGGTTACATGTGCCCGAAATTTGAATTTAGCGCCTTGGGGCCTGACTTTTTCACCGGTTAAAGGTCCGGAAGGCAATATAGAGTACCTGTTGTATCTGGCAAACAATTCTACCGTCGATGTTATGGATTCGATGGTAATTGAACAAGTTGTTGCCGCTGCTCATGCCAGCTTAACAGGATAATGGAGGACACACCGTGTTAACTGTAGGAATGTTTCCTAATATTAAAAAACAAAACATTCATACTGTATTGGACTGGCTGATGCAATATTTTAAAGAGCGAAACGTGCGGGTTCTGCTGCCGGAAGACGCGGCCAAGGAATTAAATTACCCTCGTTTGGCTTGCGATAAGGATGCAATTAAGGAAGAGATCTCGTTAGCCATTACATTAGGCGGCGATGGAACTCTGCTTAATACTGCCCGTGAAATTGCGCCGGAAGGAATTCCTGTATGCGGGATCAACATGGGACAACTAGGTTTTTTAACTGAAATTGAGCTGCCGGAGTTAAGCACTGCTCTTGATAAGCTGATTAAAGGAGAATATTCGGTTGAAGAGCGCTTGATGTTGACTGCCGTTGTCATTCGCCAAAATCAGCAATTATACATTTCTTCCGCCCTTAATGACATTGTCGTGACGAGGGGTGGCCTTTCCCGGATGATTAGGCTGGAACTATTTATCGACAACGAATTAACAGCAAAATATTCGGCAGACGGGCTCATAGTTGCCACTTCCACCGGGTCTACAGGTTATTCCCTCTCTGCCGGCGGTCCCATTATAAATCCGCAACTTAAAGTTATTGTTATTACCCCCATATGTCCACATACTTTGCAAACTCGCTCGTTAGTAGTTTCAGAAAATGAAGAAATTAGAATTAGCATGCAAGCTACCAATCATAATGATATTATTCTCACGATAGACGGACAAACCATTTATAATCTGCTGCCCGAGGATACGGTTGTCGTCAAGCGTTCACCTTTCCGCTCCAGATTTATCCGCTTTGCCGGCAAGAGTTACTATGAAGCCTTACGTACTAAATTGCGCCGGGGAGATTGAGATGGAAGTTGTTAACGCGCTGCGTATGGCCCAAATCTTAATCCGTGCCAGACTTAAAACAGCCAGGTGTGTCGTTGATGCCACCGCCGGAAACGGTAAAGATACCTTGTTTATTGCGGCAAATACCCCGGCAGATTCAACCGTGTGGGCTTTCGATATCCAGGAGCAAGCACTCCGTAAGACTCGTGAATTACTATTTCAAAATGGTTTTGATTCTAAGGTTAGATTGATAAACGACAGTCACGCTAAAGTTAGTTATTATATCGGTACAGCTATTGATGCGGCAATGTTTAATCTCGGTTATTTGCCAGGAGGATCACACGCCATAAATACTCAGCCGGAAAACACTATAGCAGCACTGAGTCAGATTTTATCTCAATTAGTAATCAGCGGCATAGTGACAATTGTAGCCTATCCGGGATACGAACACGGTCTAACCGAAATGGCGGAAGTGAGTTACTTTCTGAATCAATTGCCGCAAAAAGAGTATTGCGTTGCGTGCTGGTCAATGGTTAACCAAATCAATCATCCACCATTGTTGTATATAGTAGAGCGTGTTTCTGAAAACACGCAACCTTAGTTTATAGAGGATGGTTCAAAATGTTCAGATGCTAGGCGCGACGACGATTCTGTGTAGATCATACTCTGGCACTAGTTTGCACGGGGACGTGAGTGGAACAGTACAAGGAAGTACGTGCAGCGAGCGCCCGCAGGAGCAACAACGCAGATGAGCGTTTTGAACCATCCTCTAGTAGAAAAAATAGGGAGTGAACTAGGTGAAGGGCCTACGTCACGCGAAAATTAAAGAAATAGTGGAACGACATGCAATTGAAACTCAGGAGGAACTGGCGGATGCGCTGCGTAAACAGGGAATTGAAGTGACCCAGGCTACCGTATCCCGTGATATTAAAGAATTAATGCTAACCAAGGTTCCTACCGGAGAAGGACGGTATCGGTATTCTTCTCCACCTGAACACAATATTATGCTTTCCCAATCCAGACTGGAACGAACATTTCAAGACTCAGTAATTGCCATTGACCACAGTCTCAATATCGTAGTTCTCAGAACGGTGCAGGGAATGGCTCCAGCTGTTGCTTATACGATTGATTATGTCAAATGGCCGGAAATCATCGGTACAGTAGCAGGCGAAGATACTATTTTTGTACTGGTGAAACCGGCAGAAGCAGCGCTTGACATTGTTAAAAAATTTCAGTCGCTAATGCAATAACCTAAACTCACTTTTTGAATTTGGGGCTACTAAAAGCCGGTCAAAATTAGGGAGAGGGAAATATGCTTAAATCATTGACCGTTACCAATTTTGCGCTTATCGAGCATGCCAGCATTGAGTTTGGCTCAGGTCTTAATATTATTACCGGTGAGACAGGGGCAGGAAAATCCATTCTCATTGACGCTTTAACAGCAATTCTGGGAGAGCGAACTTCAACAGAATCCATACGTTCAGGTGCTGATTACTTGCGAATTGAAGCTGTTTTCCACCTATCCCAGTATCTGAGTGTAATGACACTTCTTGATGAACAGGGAATACCAAGGGAAGAAGACGATACACTGATTATCAGCAGACGGCTTACACGGAGTGGAAAGAATACTGTTTTAGTGAATGGTTGCCAGGTGACATTAGCTATTTTAAAAAAAATCTGCGAAAAGCTGGTGGACATGCATGGCCAGCATGAAAACCTGGCATTGTTAAAACCGGAAATTCATCTGGATTTAGTTGATAATTATCATCCGGATTTAAAAATAATGCTGCAAGAATATAAGCGGCTATATAGGTTATGGCAATCTGTCAGCGATGAGTTGACAGTAATCAAAATCGGCATGCGAGACCGCCTTCAGCGCCAGGACTTATTAACATGGCAAATACAGGAAATCGCTGCGGCAAATCTTTCTCCCGGCGAAGATGAAAAATTGGAACAGGAAATTCGCGTCTTGTCCAATGCGGAAAAAATTGTTAACGCCACTAAACGTTCATATATGATACTTAGTCAAGGGAATAAGGGATTTAGCGGAATTTTATCATGTCTTGCAGAAATTAAACGGGATTTGGAACAAATAACTAAATATGATTCAAAGCTTGAATCACAATTGAACATAATTACCGAGAGTCTCTACCAATTGGAAGAGGTCTCTTCCGTACTGAGAAATTATGAGGATTCTATCGAATTTAATCCCGGTAAACTTGCCCGTTTGCAGGAACGGTTAGACTCAATGCACAAACTTAGAAAAAAGTACGGGACAACAGTTGAAGATATATTTTTATATTACAATCAAGCGGTAGAAGAACTTAATAATATTGGCGATTCAGATCATAAACTGGAAGAACTGGAAAATAAGTGTAATTCGCTGGAAAATGACTTAAGGCGGCTTGTTGATGATCTTGACCGGCTAAGACGTGAATCGGCAAAAAAACTTGCTGATCAAGTGACCGGACATTTAAAGGAATTGGGAATGCCCAAAGCAGATTTCATTATTGAAGTTAAAAAAACAGAAGAGTTTTCCAGGAATGGTTGTAATGAAGCGGTCTTTTTATTCTCCGCCAACCCGGGTGAAGACGTTAAACCCATTGTCAAAATTGCTTCCGGCGGAGAATTGTCGCGTATAGCTTTAGCGATAAAAACGGCTTGTGCCCAGCATGATGAATGCGGCATAATGGTCTTCGACGAAGTGGATGCGGGTATTGGCGGACAAACTGCACAAATTGTGGGAGAAAAAATCGCCAGAATCTCAAGTTTTTCCAAGCAGGTAATTTGTATAACCCATTTGCCGCATATAGCCTGTATGGCTGACACCCATATATATATCAGTAAACTGCTTGAGAATGAAAAAACAGTTACGCAAGTTGAAGTTTTATCTGAGAAAGATAGAGTAACGGAACTTGCTCGAATGCTATCCGGTGAAGTCACCCGCTTGTCCCATGAGAACGCAGCCCAAATGCTTAAATCAGCAAGAGATAAGAAAGATGCGCAGCGTCTTGAAGCAGGAAAAAGTAATCTATTGTTTCGCCTTCCCGAAAAGTTATAAATTCTATTGGGAAAATTCCAGGAAGCTGTACTTTTTGTAATTGAAAAAAAGAATTTTGGAAAAATGAAGCGCAAGCATAAGCTTGCGTTTTATTTTTTAAAAAACCGATTAAAATGAACTTCCAATACACCTTATCCCAATTTGACCGGAATAATCCTACTTAACATCTGGACATTCTATTTTTACAAGATTAAATTGTCCAATAATTTTATTGTAATATGGGAAATTAATAAAAATTTAATGAAAGGCGGAGTTGTAATTGTGGGAAGAATGTAAGTAAGTAGGGAGTGATGAAAGAAAATATGGCAAGGATAAAGCAAGATTCCCGCTGGCGGACCATTTGGGCAATGTTAATTATTATGGTAATTATCGCATTTTGTCTTTCACCACAATTTCGCAGTATTTACGGACTTCCTTTGCATATGAGGATTATTGAAGGGGAAACAGCTCTTCTGGATGTAAACTTTCCAATGACTGTTAGTGTCAAACATAGTGATCCGAGTATACGGATACAATCTTTCCCAGCCGTGTTACCAATATTAGCGCTGTCACGACCCATTTCTTTTGAGCCTGTAAAATTAGGTCAATCAACAATAGAATTCAAACTTTTGGGAATCATTCCCTTACGTACAGTGCTGGTAGATGTACTGCCACCTGTAAAATTAATTCCAGGAGGTCACTCAATTGGTGTTGTTCTAAGGTCTCAAGGTGTAATTGTAGTAGGCAATTCACCTATTCTCACAATGTACGGGCAATACGTGACCCCCGGCAAAGATGCAGGTATAGAGGTTGGGGACGTAATAATCAGTATTAACGGTACTCCCGTTCAGAGTGACACACAAGTAGCCGAGCTAATTGATGACTGCGGCAAAAAAAATCAAAAAGCAGACATATTTATAAAAAGAAATGGTGGACAATATCACGTTACTATATTACCTGCATTATGCAGTGATACAAAACGATATCGAATAGGCTTATTTGTCAGAGATAGCGCCGCCGGTGTAGGGACATTAACATTTTATGAACCCAATTCAAAAATTTTCGGTGCTTTAGGCCATGTAATAACCGACTCAGATACAAATCAGCCAATTGATTGTGAAGAAGGGAAAATAGTATTGGCGACAGTGTCTGGTATTCAGCATGGCAAGCGCGGACAACCTGGGGAAAAAATCGGGGTATTTATTGAAGAAGATCAGCTTTTAGGAAATATTCGTAAAAATACTAATTTTGGCATATATGGAGACTTGCATACTCAGCTACAAAATGATAAATACCCCGATGCTCTCCCTGTAGCGTCTATGAGTCAGATTCAGTTAGGGCCCGCTGAGATGTTAACTGTGGTTGACGGACAAACAATTGAAGAGTTTAGTATAGAAATACAAAAGATTAATATGCAGGATGCGCCTGAAAGTAAAGGATTAGTCATTAAGGTTACCGATCCCAAACTTATTGAAAAGACCGGAGGAATTGTTCAGGGAATGAGTGGCAGCCCTATTATTCAAAATGGGAAAATCGTAGGAGCTGTAACACATGTATTTGTTCATGACCCAACATCCGGGTATGGTTGCTTTATCGACTGGATGTTGATGGAAAGTGGAATTCTGCCCAAAAAGGAACAGCAAACAGCTAAAAAACTCTTTACAATCAAAGAAAAATATTATAGACTTGGCACAAAAGCCAAGTCTTTTTGTTTTTTCTAATAATGGAACAAATTTAAGTTTGATAAAATTTGGTTTTTTTTTCCATTCAAGGAAGGAACTGCTGCTTGTTTGTCGAATAAGATTTAATATACTTAACAATGATTTAGCAAGGAGGATGCACATGATAAAAGAATCAATTAAAGTGGCGATTGCGGATGACAACAGAGAGTTTTCCGACATATTGCAAGAATGTATAGTTCGCGAACCGGATATTGAATTGGTTGGTATAGCTTATAACGGCGAACAGATTTTATCAGTTATTGAAGATAAGTCACCAGATGTAGTTATTTTGGATATTATTATGCCGCATTTAGATGGAATTGGAGTTTTGGAAAGAATTAATGCATCCTGCAATAAACGTCCCAAGATCATAATGCTGACTGCGTTTGGCCAGGAATCAATTACTCAGCGTGTGATGGAACTCGGTGCGGATTATTATGTATTGAAGCCATTTAACATGGAAGTGCTGATCAGCAGAATTCGGCAACTGGCTGGCACAATAACATCCCAGCGGCCGGTGGTAGCGCAAGCAATTAAAGCCCGCCCGATGGATGTGGAGGTCACCAACATCATCAGAGAAATTGGCATACCCGCACACATCAAGGGTTATCAATACTTGCGGGATGCCATCATGATGATTGTTTCCGAGGTAGAATTGCTTGGCGCTGTAACTAAGGTTCTGTACCCCATGATTGCCGAGAAATACAATACCACGCCCAGCCGCGTTGAAAGAGCCATTCGCCACGCAATCGAGGTGGCCTGGAATCGCGGCAACATTGAAATGATAAATAAACTATTCGGGTATACAATAAAATTGGACAAAGGAAAGCCTACCAATTCAGAGTTTATGGCTATGATCGCTGATAAGCTACGAATGGAAATGCGGGTAAGTTAGTTAACAGGCATACTGAACAAACCCTGCTCACCCATACAAAGAAGGGTGTGGCAGGGTTT
The DNA here is from genome assembly GCF_003966895.1 of Methylomusa anaerophila. Lineage (NCBI taxonomy): Bacteria > Bacillati > Bacillota > Negativicutes > Selenomonadales > Sporomusaceae > Methylomusa > Methylomusa anaerophila. Next base: position 3,957,572 of record NZ_AP018449.1, read on the forward strand.
ATCTTTATTATACTGCAGGATTTTTCTAGTTGATAATGAATAGATTATTGGGGAGAACGGCATATGAATCATACTGAATCTTTTTTACAACAACTGAAACAACTGATAGGGACGAAGAGAATTAAATTATTCCTGGGAGAATACGGAAGCGGTAAAACTGAAATTGCCGTCAACTATGCTATCAAGCTTAAACAGCACGGCCTTGATACCGCTATAGTTGACCTGGATTTAGTCAAACCATATTTCCGCACCAGAGAAAGCCGGGAAGTATTGGAAGAATTCGGAGTTCGCGTTATTGCGCCAGACTATAGACTTTCCCATGCTGATTTACCTGTTTTGCCCGCAAACCTTGATCAGCTGCTTTTACAGCAGGAAATGCATGTGATTATCGATGTGGGCGGTGGTGAATCGGCAGTTGCTTTGGGACAACTGAAACGATTCCTTTCTGAGGATGTATATCAGGCTTTACTTGTTGTAAATACCAAGCGACCTTTCACCAACAATATTGACGGGATCATTAATGTAAAGAATAAACTGGAATGTGTATCCAGGCTGAAAATCGACGGAATTGTTGCAAATACAAACTTGGGAGAAGCAACTGAAATTCAGGATATTGTGAACGGTTTATCGCTCATCGAAGAATCCGCTGAAAAACTGAAGCTTCCTATTCTTTGGGTTACCACGCCGGATTGGTTAGCAGAGAAAGTTATCAGCCAATATCCATTACTTTCGATTAAAAGATACACACGATATCCTTGGATGGAGTAATTACGAAAAGCATGACATACCACAATTTCTAATGCATATTTTTATTTATCATCTCTTGTATAGTGTTATACTGCTTACACAGATTTTCTAAGTGAAATTTCAAATGCTTAATTGGGCCGACAAAATAATATCCCTTTATTGTTATTATCTCCATTTGGACATCCCTCCTTATGGAGGTAATATATGCTACTATATGGTACTTTATACCAATTGGAGGGCTGGGTATGAGTAATATAGAAAATCTTAAAGAACAACTGACTGAGTCAACGCGAACGTTTTCCGGAAAAGTAATTAACGTAAGATGTGATAAAGTGCTTCTTCCCAATGGTAATACCGGATTACGGGAAGTGGGCTAAAGAATAGTGGACAAATAGGTATAAAGATATTGGGGGCATCATATATTTTAGCAGGTTCAAGCTAGGAGGTACGCGAATGAATCTGCTGCGCAAATATATTGCTGAGTATATACGCACCAATATTGTTGCCTATTTTTTTATCACCTTAATTTTCGTTATTGGTGTAGTTGCAGGGGCAATGGCGGTAAAAACCTTGCCGGAAGAGCAAAAACTTGAATTAGTTGGTTACTTGCGGATTTTTTTTCAAGGTTTGGCGCAGCAACAGGGACTTACTGCCGACAGTCAAACTCTTTTATTTACAGCAATAATAAATAACGCCAAAGTAATTATATTAATGTGGTTACTTGGCTTTACCGTAGTAGGGATTCCTTTTGTCCTGTTATTAGTATGGGTACGAGGATTCGTTATTGGTTTTACTGTTGGTTTTTTAGTCAACGAATATGTTCTGAAAGGATTGTTATTCGCAATTGTCTCTGTTCTGCCACATAACTTCTTTACTGTACCTGCGATATTGGCAACCGGAGTGGCTGCAACGACTTATTCACTGCTGCTTGTTCGCCGCAGGTCATCTAGTAAACATAACTTATTATATATTTCTTTTTCATATTGCATTTTTTGCTTTATAATGATGGTTATTACTGTTGTTGGCTCCTTAATTGAAGTTTACGTTTCTCCTGTGTTTATGAAGATAATTGTTAGTCTTATGACCAAGTGAATAAAAAGAATTATATTATATAATAAGAAATATGGCTAAATCTCCAAGTAAAACAAGGGCAGGAAAAGAAGAAAGTTAGCATAATCAAAGTTTATGGGGCATAGTTATATAGCGTATACCAAGTATGATATTAAGTTAAGCCCGGGCTTGAAACTATAAACAAGGAAAAGGAGGGAGTAGCGATGATAGTGACGTTCATGTCCAACAGCCTTATAAGGCTGTTAAAGCTAGGCATAAAAGTCGCTTTATTGACGCTCATCATCTTCTACATTCTCCCCAAGCTTATGACCTTATTATGGGAAATTAACAATCCAGAATTAAAAATTCGCGAACGGCAGCTATTGGAAAAACCGCTTCGAGTTATAATAAATACCCAAACTACAGTATGACATATTTTGAGTGAAGATACAAAGAATTTCGAAAAAACCGGGAGAATTTCGATAGTCAAATAAAGGAAAAGTAAACTTGATGTTGAATATGACTAGCAGGGACAATACCGTCACCGCTAATAGGAAATCTGGTAAGAAAAAAGGGTGGTAATAATGGAATCGTATGTCAATGAATTTATAAACTATCTTGCAGTGGAGCGGGGATTGGCTCAAAACACTCTTGAATCATACGGAAGGGATTTGCGTCAATTTCAAACGTTTTTGCAAAATAGTGAGTTGGATTTCATAAAAAACTCAGATCGAGACACCATCCTAAGTTATTTAAATAGTTTACAATCGAAAGGAAGAGCAGTGTCAACAATCTCCCGTAATTTGGCTGCAATTAAGTCTTTTTACCAATATCTAGTACGGGAACGTCATATAGAAAAAGATCCAGCCGTTAACCTCGAATCCCCAAAGCTTGAGAAAAAGCTTCCTAAAATCCTTTCAATCAACGAAGTGGAAGAACTCCTTAAGCAACCTAATACCTTTCAACCTACCGGACTTAGAGATAAAGCAATGCTGGAATTGCTTTACGCAACCGGGATTCGAGTATCAGAGTTAATTAGTTTAAATATATCGGATGTTAACCTTGATATGGGATACATAAAATGCTATGGTAAAGGAGCCAAAGAGCGAATCGTCCCCCTAGGCTCCATAGCTGCAAAGTGTGTCCAGGAATTTATTACCAAGGGGCGACCTAAGCTGGTTCGCACATATGAAGAACCTTCTTTGTTTGTCAACCATCATGGCAATCGACTTACAAGACAGGGATTCTGGAAAATAATCAAGAAGTATGCCATGGAGGCTAACATCACAAAAGAAATTACTCCCCATACATTACGTCATTCATTTGCCACACATCTTTTGGAAAATGGCGCTGATCTCCGTTCTGTACAAGAAATGCTGGGCCATGCTGATATATCCACCACGCAAATTTACACCCATGTTACTAAAAATCGTTTGAAAGAAGTATATGATAAAGCCCATCCCCGCGCATAGATTAAACTTATTCTCCTAAAGGTGGGAACTGCTTAGAAACCGCCATCTGCGTCGTTGCTCCTGCGGTCCTCACTCCGACGTACAACCAGTACGCCTCCGTTCCGGTCCCCGCGCAAACTGTTATGCTCAGTTAACGAAATCAGAATCGTCGTCGCGCCTAGCATCTGACGATTTCTAAGCAGTTCGAGGCATTTGATAATCTGAGTAGATACGTGCATAATACATAATATTAAAATAAAAATAACTTTCAGGAGTCAAGAGTTGTCTCAAAGAATTCTGAATTCTGAATTCTGACTACTGAATTCTTGAACGGTAAATATACATAGGGGAGACATACAGCTTGTTTAAACGTATCATTATCATTGTGCTGGACAGTGTTGGAATCGGGGCGTTGCCTGACGCTCAGGAATATGGTGACGAAGGGACCAACACGTTGGTTCATATTGCGACGGCAAGAGGACGGTTAAACGTTCCTAACTTGGGAAGCTTAGGGTTGGGACTTATTGATTCAATTGCCGGCGTAGCGGAAAATATCATTCCCAAGGCTTGCTACGGGAAAATGGCCGAAATATCTAAGGGAAAAGATACAACCAGCGGCCATTGGGAGATAGCCGGCTGTCCGGTATTTAAACCTTTTCCCGTTTACCCGGAGGGCTTCCCTTTAGACGTGATCCAATTATTTACTAAGTACACTGGTCTAAAAGTACTTGGCAATAAAGCTGCTTCCGGTACGGAGATTATTTTTGAATATGGCGAAGAACATTTACGAACGGGTTTTCCTATTGTATATACGTCGGCTGATAGTGTCTTTCAGATCGCTGCTCATGAGGATGTTATCCCACTCAAAAGACTATATGAGTTGTGCACGATTACAAGAACCAAAGTTTGTATAGGTCAACATGCTGTTGGAAGAATTATCGCCAGACCGTTTATTGGTAGTTCTGGTCATTTTGTTCGTACCCCTAATCGTCACGATTATAGTCTGGAGCCTGCGGGAGAAACTATGTTAGACAGGCTTAAAGACGCCGGATTAAGTGTGATAGGTGTGGGTAAGATTGGAGATATATTCGCTCATCGAGGTTTGACCGAATCACATCCTACGAAATCCAACCAAGATGGTATGGAAACTACCACCATCCTTCTTAATCAAACGGAGAAACAAAAGCACAATAGTCTAATAATGGTTAACTTAGTCGACTTTGATAGTTTATATGGTCATCGCAATGATGTAAACGGCTATGCCGCTGCTTTAGAACAGTTTGATGAAAACTTAGGACAAATGCTGCCTTATCTAAAAGACGATGATCTATTAATTATTACTGCCGATCATGGATGCGACCCCACTGCAAATGGAACCGATCATACGCGGGAATACGTACCGCTGCTTGCTTATACTCCTAATTTGGCTTACAAGAATATTGCGGGTAAAGCATTGGGAATTCGTACATCTTTTGCTGATATCGCTGCTACTATTCTTGATAATTTTCATTTAACTCCTCTGCCGTATGGAAGCAGTTTCTTACACGACATCCCGGGGTGAAAAAAATGCATACTGTTGATATCATAGCAAAAAAACGCGATGGAATGATACTCAGTGAGAAAGAACTAACTTTTTTGATAAATGCTTATACCGCGGGAGAAATACCTGATTACCAAATGGCTGCCTGGCTAATGGCCGTTTATCAAAAAGGTATGACCGATGAAGAAACTGCAATTTTAACTCTGGCTATGGCAAAATCCGGTGATATGATTGATTTGACTTCAATACCAGGTATAAAGGTGGATAAACATAGTACTGGTGGCGTAGCCGACACTACTACCCTGGTACTTGCTCCTCTCGTTGCCGCCACTGGTGTACCGGTGGCCAAGATGTCCGGCCGGGGACTGGGTTTTACCGGCGGCACTATCGATAAACTTGAATCCATCCCGGGATTAAATGCAACTTTGACCAAAGAAGAGTTTATCTCTAACTTGCTTAAGCATAATCTTGCTATTACCGGTCAAACAGCCGATATTGCGCCTGCTGACGGAAAAATATATGCATTGCGGGATGTTACCGCTACAATTGAAAGCATTCCGCTGATAGCGTCCTCGATAATGAGCAAAAAAATAGCTGCCGGTGCCGATAAAATCCTCTTGGATGTAAAAGTAGGCAACGGAGCTTTTATGAAAAAAATGGCTGATGCTTTGAAGCTGGCTGAGACGATGGTTCGTATAGGGGAGCTAGTGGGCCGGCAGACGATTGCAGCAATTACCAATATGGATGAGCCTTTAGGTGAAGCAGTTGGCAACAGCCTTGAGGTCCGGGAAGCTATTGGCATTTTATCCGGCCGCGGCTCTCATTCGCTAAAAGATGTATGCGTAACTTTAGGTTCATACATGCTGGTTTTGGCCGGAGCAGCTTGTAGCCCTGCAGTGGGGAAAAAGCTCTTAAGGGAACTATTAGACAGTGGGAAAGGATTAAATAAATTTAGAGAATTTATAAAAGTGCAGGGGGGCAATGACGAAATAGTGGCTAACCCTCTATTACTGCCTCAGGCTGGAATAAAGTTAACTCTTGTCAGTAAACATAAAGGATTCATTAACCAAATCAATGCGGCGCAGGTCGGATTCACAGCTATGCGCCTTGGAGCAGGAAGAGAGTACAAGGAACAGCAAATTGATTTAGCTGCGGGGATTATTATGCATTGCCGGGTGGGGGATTATGTTGAAATAGACCAACCGTTGGCAACAATTTATACTAATGATGGTAACAAACTTGAAAACGCCATATCAATGCTAAGACAATCAATTGTTCTGGGCAGTGATTCGGTACCAATTCCGCCGCTCATTTATGGCATTGTAGATATAAATGGCTTCCATCAGGAACCGGTTTAAGCCGGTTCTTTTTTAATTTTCCAGTTTAGGAGATTAAATTGTGGGAAAACCTAAATAAAAAGCTGAAAAGGAGTGTTACGCTTGATACGTCGTATTGCGCTTTTTATTACAATGATCTTTTTTGCTGCGTTACTAACCAATGCAGTCATAGCCGCACCTGCCAGAAACGTCGCCACGCAAATCAAAACCAGCGCCGTCTCTGCAATTTTGATGGATGAAAATGGAACGGTGCTATATGAAAAAGATGCTCATAAAAAATTACCTCCGGCAAGTGTTACGAAAATAATGACGCTGTTATTGGCAGTTGAAGCGGTAGAACAGGGAAAGATTGACCTTTCAGATCAAATATATACGAGTGAAAATGCATGGCGTCAAGGGGGCTCCCAGATATGGCTGGAACCTGGTGAAGCAATGACTACGAAAGAATTACTTACTGCAGTAGCCGTAGTCAGCGCTAATGATGCCGCCGTTGCCCTCATGGAACATATCTACGGTAGTGAAGAGGCTGCGGTGGAGGCTATGAATCAGCGGGCAGAAAACCTGGGTTTAACAGACACTCATTTTTACAATGTAAACGGGTTGCCTGCGCCTGAACATTACATGAGCGCCTATGACGCAGCAATCATTGCCCGCGAGGCCATAAAACATCCTTTGTACCTTGAAATGTGTGGTATAAAGGAGTACTGGCTCAGAGAAGGCAAGAACTGGCTTGTAAATACAAATAAATTGTTGTGGTGGTACAATGGGGCGGATGGATTAAAAACCGGTTGGACAGAAGAAGCAAAATATTGTTTTGTCGGTACTGCCAAACGGGATGGTTTACGGCTGATTGCAGCTGTATTTGCTACCCCTGAACCACGTTCGCATTTAAGAGAAGCAATGAAGCTTTTGGATTGGGGATACGCAAACTTTTCTGCGGTTCCCATTATACAGCAAGGAGATGTGGCCGAACGGATTAAAGTTAATAAAGGAACCGATAAAGAAGTGCAATTAGTTGCAGCCCAAGACTTAAATCTGGTATTAAATAAAGGGGAGGGAAAAAACTTACAGAAGAAGATTGTTACAGACAGTAATATTAATGCGCCGGTTGCAAACGGACAAAAATGCGGCGAGTTAATTGTCTTAAAGGATGAGAAAGAAATAGGAAAAGTGGATTTAGTAGCCGACAGGGATATTCCTAAAGCTGGTCTTTTCCGGATATTCCAGGATATGATTAGCAGTCTGTTTAGTTTATCAAAGTAATACTTGCGCTTATAGAAGAATAAATTAGCCACTTTGCATTAAGGTAAAGAGAAACTTTGCCTTAATTTTTTGATATCAGGAGGAAAATTTTTCCTATCATAGAATAGTAAACTATAACATAAAATAGGAGGTTATGACTTGAATATTTCGACTTCAATGAAAAAAGGAATCTTAGTCATACGGGCTGAGGGAGATCTGGATATGCATGTATCGAATCAGTTCCGGCAAACCTTTGACGAAGCTTTGGACAGCAGCGGTGCAAGAAGTGCCGTGCTAAACTTTCAGGGTATTACATTTGTTGATAGCTCCGGTATAGGAGTTATATTGGGTAGATATAAGCGTATTACGGCTCAAGGTGGTAAAATGGCTGTTACCAATTTGGAGCCGCAAGTTCAAAAACTTTTTGAACTTGCGGGTTTGAGCCAAATTATTCACTTTTTCAACAACGAAACTGAAGCACTAGAAATGTTATAAGGAGGGCTTAGCATGTCCACGCAGGCGCCAACCAACCAAGTAAAACTTTCGGTTTTGAGTTTAAGTGAAAATGTCGGTTTTGCTAGACTATCGGCCGCCGCATTTGCTAGTCAAGCGGAACTGACCATTAATGAGATTGAGGAGATAAAAGTAGCGGTTTCAGAAGCCGTCTCCAACGCCGTAATCCATGGCTATGGCAAGCTAAACCAAAAACAGGACAACTATGTTGAAATTGTAATGACTTTGTATCAAGATAGAATTGATTTTGTTATTTCGGATTACGGACGGGGTATAGCTGATGTGGAAGCTGCTAGGCAGCCTTCTTATTCCAGTGATCCTGAACGCATGGGGTTAGGATTTGTATTTATGGAATCCTTTATGGACTCCCTCGCAGTCGTGTCCACATTAGGCCAAGGAACGACAGTAACTATGTCAAAAAAGTTTACGGCCAAAACCTCGCATTAGGTGAATCGTTATGCTTAACGACGAAGAAGTAAAAGAACTCTTGCTGAAGGTAAAATGCGGCAATCCCGCGGAACGGGAAGCGGCTATCTCCGAGGTTATACAACATAACCTAAATTTGGTTAGAAGCATCGTAAACCGCTTCATGAATCGTGGCTATGAGTGGGATGATCTGTTTCAGATAGGTTGCATCGGCTTATTAAAAGCTGTTGAACGGTTTGATGAAAACTTTAATGTCAAGTTCTCGACGTATGCAGTCCCCATGATAATTGGTGAAATCCGTCGCTTTTTTCGTGATGATAATCCGGTGAAGGTTAGCCGGCCTCTAAAAGAGCTTGCCATTCGAATCCATCGTACGCAAGAAATAATGCAAAACAAACTCGGAAGAGAGCCTACAATCAGTGAAGTATCCAAAGAGCTATCCCTTGCGCCTCAGGAGATTGTTTCCGCTTTGGAAGCAGTTCAACCGCAATTGTCATTATATGATCAAGTTTTTAACGATAGTGACGGCAATAATTCCATACATATATTGGACCAGCTTGTACATCCGGATGGTGAAGATAACGCGTATATTGATAAACTGGCCCTAAAAGAAGTACTTGTGAGACTGCCTATGAAAGAGAGAACGGTAATTTATCTTCGCTTTTTTGCCGACAGAACACAGGCGGAAATTGCAGCGACGATTGGCTTATCTCAGGTTCAAGTATCCCGTATAGAAAAAAATGCCCTAAAGTTGATAAAAAGCTATTTACAGACTCTATAATGTAGAGTCTGTTTTTAATTTATTATAATTGGATATAATAAATTAAAGGAGGGAACAATAATGCATCACATAGCAAGCATCGTCATTCGTCTGATCAATAATAAAATTCTGATATTAGTAGTATTTATTCTCATGTTAGTAACGGGAAGCACGATAGCGTGGGTTTACTACTTTAACAGCGATTTACCCAAAAAAATTCCTGTTCGCGCTAAACAAGTTTTTTTCCCAATTCAATATTTTTTCGTGGACGGGGATAACCCGTTCAATGCTGGACAGAATATTAATGAAATAAAACTAAGAAACGAAAATAAATATGGATTTTGCAAAGGAGGTAACCAGACATGGTTGTTAAGGTGATCGAATTAGTTGGTACTTCGCGACATAATTGGACCGACGCGGTAGATAATGCCGTTCTGGAAGCAGCCAAAACAGTATCTGATATTTTAGGGGTCGAGGTAACTAATTTTACCGCTAATATTGAGAACGGACATATAGCAGAATACAAAGCCGATGTAAAAATTGCTTTTCAAGTTAATCATTAACAAAATTGACAGACATAAATCAATATATTATCGTATCGTGCCGAAAACTTTGAGTGCCACAAGGCACTCTTTATTCTTGTATGCATTAATTGATTTACCTATGGTCAAAATATATTCAAGTATTTCAGGCTGTTCTAGATAAAACCGGAGGTGAGCGGATGGTTACCAGCCAAGAAAATAAATCTTTGGACCAAAAGCAATACCAGCAGAAGTTTAAAAAACTTCAGCCGCAACCACCAATGATTAAAAATATCACCTGGGCTTTTGTTGTCGGCGGGCTTATTTGTGTATTAGGTCAATTTCTCACCAATTATTTTACAAGGTTAGAATTATCAACAAAAGAAGCTGCTGGACCGGTATCCACAATATTAATATTCTTAAGCTCATTTTTTACCGGACTTGGTCTCTATGATGAATTGGGAAAAAGGGCAGGGGCAGGGTCGATCGTGCCAATCACCGGCTTTGCAAACTCTATTGTATCTCCGGCCATGGAATTTAAACGTGAAGGCTACGTATTCGGCGTAGGGGCAAAAATGTTCACAATTGCCGGGCCTGTATTGGTATATGGGATAGCCACAGCAGTTTTGATCGGCTTTATATATTGGCTCAGCCATTAATGAAAGGGGAATCGCATGAACAAAAAGCGGGGGAAACAGACTATTGTTTTTGCCGCTCCACCAGTTGCTATCAGTACGGCAAACATTGTCGGCCCAATGGAAGGGGAAGGTTTACTCGGTAAATTTTATGATCGTATTCTGGAAGATAACCTCCATAACCAATCAAGTTGGGAAAAATGCGAGTCTTATATGCTGGAGTGGGCGATTAAATCTGCTATTGCGAAAAAGCAACTAACGCCAGAAGATATCGACATAATACTGGCCGGGGATTTATTAAATCAGTTGATGAGTACTCATTTTGCCGTCAGAAGCCTTCAACGTCCCTTTTTGGGTCTATACGGGGCATGTTCTACTTTGGCTGAAAGCATGCTGCTTGGAGCAGCGCTCATAGACGGGGGATTTGCAGACAATGTGGCAATCGGGGTGTCCAGTCATCACGATACTGCCGAGCGTCAATATCGGTTTCCCACTGAAATGGGGGTGCAGCGTCCGCCACTTTCACAGTGGACAGTTACTGGCGCCGGTGGAGTTGTCCTGTCTGTTGCGGGTCAAGGACCTAAAGTTACGGCAGCAACAATTGGAAAAATCATTGACATGGGAATACAGGATCCCAATGCCATGGGTCCGGCAATGGCACCTGCCGCCGCCGATACTTTATGGCAGCACCTTCAGGATACAGGTCGTCAACCCGCCTATTATGATATGATTTTTACCGGCGATCTTGGTGTATTCGGTAAAGCGCTGGTTATTGAATTACTTAAGGAAAAAGGGCTGGATATTACAAATAACTACGAGGATTGTGGTTGTATGATTTACAAAGAAAGTCAGGATCCACACGCAGGAGCCAGCGGTTGCGCCAGTTCGGCGGTGGTATTTACCGGATATATTTATCAGATGCTGTTAGCGAAAAATCTAAAAAAAATACTTTTCATTGCCACCGGCAGTTTGCATAGCCCCACTTCTTACCAACAGAAAGAATCTATCCCGTGTATTGCCCACGCGGTTGCCATAGAAATGGATTAAAGAGGAGAAAAAATATATGGAAACTTATCTAATGGCGTTTATCATTGGCGGAATCATTTGTGTGATTGGTCAATTGCTTATGGACTTAACCCCGCTTACCCCAGCTCATGTACTTGTTCTTTTTGTGGTGCTGGGCGGAGTATTAAGTGGACTAGGATTGTATCAGCCCATAGTCGACATCGGTGGCGCCGGCGCTACCGTCCCGCTAAGCGGATTTGGCCATGCATTAGTATCAGGAACAATCGAAGAAATAAACAAAACTGGATTTTGGGGTATCTTCAGCGGGGCGGTTAAAGCAACTGCTACCGGCATTACTGCGGCAGTAGTTTTTGGCGTAATAATGGCAGTTATTTTTAATCCAAAAGGATAATAAAAATAAATGCTTACAGTAGATTTTATTGGATTGCTGTTGACAGTGGGTCTAATCGGTCCACGGTACCCGCACTGCGTATTGTTTGCCGCTACAATCAATCTTATCTCTCAAATTGCTGTTGCGCTGTTTTTGCAGGGGGACATTCATTCCATTGTTGCCGCAGGAGCATTTGGCGGTATGGAAGTTAGTCATGTCACAGGTTTCAAAAATGCTGTGTTAGCGATATCGCCTCTACTTGCCAACTATATCGCCGGCAAAGCTGCCGGCGGCATGGAGTTTGAGAGTACGTCCAATATTATTAACCCTTTTGCTATGTTAAAGCATCCAATTGCAGTAATTAATATACGATTCTGTATAGCTTCTTCATTGTTTACTTTGTTGGGAATTCTTTTCAGTTAGGTAACAGGGAGGTAATAATTTGCCCAAACGTTTAGCACGCAGATCCCTAAATTATAATAATGCCAACAATAGCGATAGCGAAACTGAGAGTGAAAGAAATGATACGATAACAAAGGAAAAAACATCCAAATCTACAGATGCCGATGGTCTGATCGCCGACATGGCAAAAGGTTTTTTGCAAGCGCAAGCGCAAATTGCCGATTCGTCGTCTACCAGTAATTCGCAAGAAATGATTGATCTCTTAAATAAACTCAATAATCAATTGGAAAAACTTCAGAATTCCTTCGATAAAGGAACCGGTCAGCAAAAAGGTACTACCAATACCGGTCAAGCTATTGGCTTAAGGGGTAATGGCCGGCAAACATCAACATCGCCTTTAACGGCAAATAATACCGGGCAACAGATGCAACAGACGGAATCTCAACTTTCCCAAGAGCTTCAAAATTTATTTAGCCGTTTATTAACTGAAAACCAGGCTCAAAATGGTCAAGCTGATACGCAAGCCAACCAGAAAAGCTATACTAATCAGGCCGGGAGAGAAAATAACAAATCTTCTGCTGCCGCCAACAGTGTCGTAGCGCAAACTGCAGCACAAGTTCTGGCACAGGCACAATATGAGCTGTCGAATGAACTTGAAGCCAGTTTAAAGAAATTAAAGCAAGTTATCAGCGAAAGTGAAAAAATCGCGAACAAGATTAGCAGCCTGCTAGGTGAAGCAGGAAAATCAAAATAATGGGGTGAGGTGTTTGGGACAACAAAAGAAGATACGGGTCGTTATGGTTACAGATGGAGATAGAGTAGCCCAACACGTCATCGAAAACATTGCCGGTTCTCTGGGCCTAAGGTGTATTTCTGCATCGGGCGGTAATCCAACGCCAATTAGCGGGGAAAAAATCGTGGAACTGTTAAAAACTGTACATCATGATCCGGTATTGGTCATGTTCGATGACCGGGGCAGGCAAGACAAGGCGCAGGGTGAAACGGCAATGGAATATGTAGCCTCTCATCCTGAAATTGAGGTATTAGGCGCTGTGGCAGTAGCTTCTAATACAGCTGGCATTGACGGAGTCACAGCTGATGCTTGTATAGACTGCTATGGGAACATCGTAAATGATCCTGTTGATAAATACGGGGAAGTAAAGGCTAAAACCGGTAAAAAACCGGTAATATCCGGTGATACTGTAGATGTATTAAATGATATGGAGATTCCTGTGATTATTGGCGTGGGTGACATCGGGAAGATGGATAAGGCCGATGATTTGAAATGCGGAGCTCCTATTACGCGGAAAGCTATTGAAGAGATATTGAAACGCAGTGGCGTTGAATATGATCGAAAGCCGTAAATTAGTGCCAAATCGCATATATAATACTGCCTGAATCTTTTGGTATCCTGAGACCTCGTGCTAAAGAATAGAAGACTGTATGCTGCTTTTGCTGCATACAGTCTCAATTATTTTACCGGCCACGGAAAAAATTTCGGATTCGGCCCAGGCTTTCGTTGATACTAGCCAGTTGATCACTAAATGAGCCCTTATTTTCCGCATTTACGGCATCCTTTATCTGTTTTACGGTTGCGTGAGTTTTAGTTACTTCACCAAGAATTCCAACTTGTTCCATGGCCGGCTTTACTTGTTCCCAGGTTCCTTCCAGTTCCTCTACTTTTACTGCAGCTTTACGCCAGTTTTTGTCTTCTACGTAAAAACTTACATTACGGACGGCGTTCCCGAGAGTGATAATATCCGCCACCGGTGATAACTTGTAAGACTTGCCGATATCGCTTACGCTGCTCATAAATTTATTTAGAGACTCATAGGATTCGGTAATTTTTTTCTCGCCGATGCCAACGGAAAGTTTTTGGATTGCTGCTTCACCCTCTTTAACGCCTTTCTTTTCTCCCACTATAGCTTTAGTTTTTTCCCATAAGGTTTGCATAGTAGATAATCCAAGCTGAGCCTTAGTCCAATCTTCCCTATTAATGCCTTCAAATACAACACCTGCGGTTGCCTCCATATCATATAATTCAGCAGGAGCTGACCAAAAACGCTCTAATAAAGGCGGATTAGGTTTTGATTCGACAGGTGTACCGGCCGGACCGATTTCAGGTTTCGGAGCTGGTCCGGAAAAAAATCCGCATCCCAATAAATTGGTTGAGCACAATAAACAAATAGTAACGACAAAAATGAATCGACCAAATATTTTCAAATAATGTTCCTCCCCTTAAAACTATCTGGTCATATTGTTTACGCAAAAAATATTGATTATTCTACGTAACTCGGGTAGACATAGTCAAACCGCCGTTGCCTGCCTTAATCTTATTTCATAATAACCAAATTAACCAACCTAGATCCCATTGCGAAGTAATATAGATTTTGTATTTTGCTTTTAGTAGCTTTTTTAGTATAATTTAGTAGTACCGATAATATACAAGGGGGAACTTTAGTGTTTGGCTTTGATGCGGATATGGTTTTTAGAATTCCGGCTTTGCTGATTGCTTTAACTATCCATGAATATGCGCACGCCCGGGCCGCGGTATCTCTGGGTGATCCTACGCCGCGCTACTTAGGACGCTTAACGCTTAATCCGATACCACATTTAGATCCAATAGGTTTAATTATGCTTTGGTTATTTAAATTCGGCTGGGCAAAGCCTGTTCCTATCAATCCGAATTATTTTAAAAATGTCCGGCAAGGTACGCTGATAGTGTCCTTAGCAGGTCCACTGTCAAACGCGCTATTAGCGTTAGTTACCCTATTGATAATTGGTATTTTGGATAAATTCCATTTATTAACAGGAGATTGGGTTAAAATTCTTGGGATGACTTATAGTTATAATATCTTACTTGCCGTATTTAATTTATTGCCGATACCGCCGCTTGATGGTTCAAAAGTTTTGGCAAGCCTGTTACCCGGACAACAAAAATACATGTTTGAACAATTAGAACAGTATGGGGCGTTTATTTTAATGGCGTTAGTATATATCGGCTTTATTGGCACACTTATGTATCCTTTACAGCGGGGGCTAGATTTTATAATTAAATCTATAGTTGGAATACTATTGTAGCGCAGGAGGAAACGATGACAAAAGGTAGAATTTTTAGCGGCATGCAACCATCAGGAAAATTTCATATGGGGAACTACCAAGTCTTAAATAACTGGATTCAATTACAGGAAGAGTACGATTGTTTCTACTCAATCGTTGACTGGCATGCTTTAACCTCATCCTATGAAGATACAAGCCTATTGCCTGACCGGGTACTGAATATGGCTCTGGATTGGTTTAGCGCCGGTTTAGATCCGGAAAAAAATGTTATTTTTGTTCAGTCTCATGTTAAAGAACATGCTGAATTACATTTGCTTTTGTCGATGATTACCCCTTTATCCTGGTTGGAACGGGTGCCTACTTATAAAGACAAGCTGCAGCAATTAGCAGATATGGGAAAAGAGATAAATACTTACGGTTTTTTAGGTTATCCGGAATTACAGACAGCCGATATAATACTGTATAAAGCCAATGCTGTTCCCGTAGCCGAAGATCAAATACCCCATTTGGAGCTGGCAAGAGAAGTAATACGGCGCTTCGCCCATCTGTACCGGCCGGTGTTTCCTGAACCGCAAGCCATCCTCAGCCCGTTATTACCGGGAGTTGACGGCAGAAAAATGAGTAAATCTTACGGTAATGAAATTCCCTATGCCGCAGAACCGGAAGATTTAAAAACCAGGGTGCGCATGATGGTTACCGACCCGCAGCGAGTCAAGAAGACTGATCCGGGCGATCCCGATGTCTGCACTATTTATACGTTCCATAAGATTTTCAGTGCCAATGAGCATATACAAATTGCCGACAATTGCCGACAGGCCGGAATAGGGTGTGTTGACTGTAAAAAACGCTTGGCGGAACAAATGATTGCTACGCTGTCAGATGTCCATAGCCGCCGTAAAGATTTAGCGACAAAACCCAATAAAGTTATGGAATATCTCGCCTATGGAGCAGAACGTGCACGGAAAGTAGCCGCCGCCACAATGCAAGAAGTCCGGGAAGCTATGAATTTATCCTATTAAGATGTCCGCTTACACCATAAAACTGGATACATTTGAAGGCCCGCTGGACTTACTAATGCATTTGATTGAAAAAGATAAAATTGATATTTATAATATTCCGATAGCAGGAATTACCGAACAATATCTAAACTTTCTGCATGCAATGCATGCATTCGACATTGAAGTTGCCAGCGAATTCCTGGTAATGGCAGCAACATTACTACATATTAAATCATGCATGTTGTTGCCTCGACCCGCCATATCCGAACCTGTCGAAATGAAAGAAGAAGACCCTCGCCAGGAACTTGTCGACCGGTTGCTTGAGTATCGTAAATACAAACAGGCAGCCGCCTTATTGGAGCAATTAGCCCAAGAACGTGAGAAGTTTCATACCCGTTTGCCGCAGAAACTTGTTAAGCAGCTGATATTGCCGGAAGGTCTCACTGTTGATGATTTACTCCAGGCTTTCGCCAATGTATGGGAAAGCACGCTGAATAATGATACCTATGCCGTCGTTACCCGTGAAGAAATAAGCGTCAAGGATAAAATGCAAGATATTATAGCCTTATTAAGAAAGAGTAATGGAAAAATGAAATTTGATAAAACTATCATTCGAACTGGTAGTCGTACAGAAGTTATTGCCGCTTTTTTGGCTCTGCTTGAGCTGTTAAGGTTAAAACGAATTTCCGTCTCTCAAGAATGCGAATTTGCATCAATATATTTGGTACTAAAGGAGTGAGAGGGGCAAACAATGTTTTACCGGCACATGAAAGGCCCGATTGAAGCTCTATTATTTGCGAGCGGTGAGCCGCTGCCAATCGAAAAGATCGCCGGAATACTTAACATTGACAAAGAACATGTTCTGCTTTTAATTGCTGAAATGGTTCAAGAAATGAATCGTGATGAACGGGGAGTATCAATAGTAGAAGTTGCTGGCGGGTATCAAATGTGTACGCAACCCAGATTCGCAGAATTAATTGCTAAGCTTGATGCCGGCGTTGAAAGCAAGTTATCCAATGCCGCCATGGAAACGCTGGCAATTATTGCATTTAAACAGCCAATAACCAAGTTAGAAATTGAAACTATACGAGGAGTAAAAATTGACAGGGTGCTAAATACATTACTGGACCGCATGCTAATCAAAGAAATAGGACGTAAAGACGCAGTCGGTCGCCCTATATTATACGGAACTACCAGTGAATTCCTGCAATGCTTCGGACTGCGAAAACTTGATGATTTACCGGATCTAGCTGCATTACTGCCCGAAGACAGTCCTTCATAGGACTGTTTTTTTTTTTCGTTCAATGCTGTATATATATCAAAAATTAAAGGAAAATTAAAAATTGACTGCTCGCAAATAAAGAGGTGGGAAAGTATGAACATTTGGCTAATTACCTTAGTATCCTTTGTAATCCTAACGCTAGTGCTTTCCCGCATAAATATCTACATAGACCTTCGCTTTCGGCGCAAGTCTGGTGATGACTATCTGGAAGTTTCTGTTTATTTATTCCGTCGCTTAATTTTATATACTCTTCAGATTCCGTTAATTGAGCTTATTAATCAGCACGATTTATTGTGGCTAAAATCGCAGATACGAGTAAATGACCATAAAGAGGAAAGCATGTCCGACCGTGAGCAGCGCTTTACCAGCAATCTTATTGTGACCTATTTAAAAAATCCTGGCATGTTGCGACGGATATTGCAAACTATCAAACGCTATTCAAAACTATACAATAAATTTATGAATAGACTATTGGAATCCATTTATTGTGAAAAACTTGACCTTCATCTTAAATATGGTCTCGGTGATGCAGCTGCAACAGGAGTAACTCTTGGATTATTCTGGACTTTGGCCTATACGGGCATGGTTGGCTTATATAACCGTATTCATTTAACTCAAAAACCCGTCATCAACATTATTCCTTTCTTTCACAGAGAGTGTCTGGAAGTCGAATTCTGGTGCATATTGCGGCTAAGACTGGGCAATGTTATTAGTGCTACAACAAGTATTCTGAATATATCAAATCGTAAGGAGGTATAGCAATGGCTGAACACCCGATTCAAGGACTGATGAAAACTGCCATGGAAAGTATTAAGGGTATGGTGGACGTTAACACCATTGTCGGTGATGCAGTCGAAACTCCTGATGGGACTGTAATTGTTCCCATTTCACGTGTTGCTTTCGGCTTTGCTGCCGGTGGCGGAGATTACGAGACAGATGATTTAGATGGTCAGCATACTAATAATTTACCATTTGGCGGCGGCAGCGGAGCCGGTGTCAGTGTTAAACCGGTAGGATTTTTAGTATGCTCGCCGACGAATGGGGTTCGTTTCATGTCGGTAGAAAGCAACCTTCTGTATGATCGGATTATCGATATGGTGCCTCAAGTAATGAATAAGTTGCAAGCTTTATTTGAACATAACCATGAGTCATACGAGTCACACGAGTCGCACGAAAACAATTTAAATCAAAATGATAAACTTGACCAACTTGCCCATACAACCCAAACCCAATGATAAGATTAGTGTTTTTCTCCCTGAATCTTTTACTATTAATATATAAAAATAAAAACCGCACCCAACATATCGGTGCGGTTTTTTGCATATAATGCTGATGATACAGCTGACCAGTTAACTTAATTCACCTAATTTATTTTTTATTTGGGTAGCATGAAGAGCCTCTGCTTCGGCAAAATGTTTGAACATTTTAGCTACTTCCGCATCGTTAATGCGATCCGCATAAGACTGATAGTCACGCACCAGCTCCTGTTTTTGCGTCAGAGTAGTTCGCAAAGCGCTTTTTACATCAAATGTTTCCATTTCCATGCCGCTCACCTCCTTAGTATTTATAAAATATTATTTCCTGTTAATCTATAAAACATGTAATACTTTACAAAATATCAACAGTAATTTAGATTAATGGTTTATTATTAAGAGTTATTACTTTTGACGGAAACGAATAATACGATTATAATAGTTTTGGTCGCAAACATTATTCATATAATTAATATAATTAATATAATTAATTATTTACAATATAACTAGGAAAGGAAAAAGGTTAAACGATGGCACGCCAAGTAGCATACCTGGGATTGCTGATTCTGATGCTGGTCTATTTTACACCATCGGCCGGAGCTTCGGCTGCGTCTGAAAAAAAACCTGATGTCACAGCACAATCGGCTATCGTTATAGAAGCGTCAACAGGAAAAGTTTTATATGCGAAAAATGCTGATCAGCGCCGCTATCCGGCAAGCACAACCAAAATAATGACTTTGATAACGGCATTGGAACACAGTCAGCTTGATGAATTGGTGACAACTAGTGAAAATGCAGCAGCTACTGAAGGTTCATGTCTATGGCTGGCTCCTGGCGAACGACTAAAAATGTTGGACATGTTGTACGGAATAATGCTTATATCAGGCAACGATGCTACCGTAGCAGTAGCAGAACATATCTCCGGAAGTGTAGATAAATTTGCCAAATTAATGACAGAAAAGGCAAAAGCTATCGGGGCCAGTAATACGCACTTTACCAACTCAAGTGGTCTCCCTGACAAAGAGCATTACTCTACTGCGCGTGACCTGGCCCGAATAACCGCATATGGATATCGTAATCCAATATTCACGCAAATAGTCTCGACCCGAAATATTGTCATTCCATGGCCAGGCAAAAACCATGACAGAGATTTATATAATGAAAATAAGATGCTTTGGCTGTATGAGGGTGCAAATGGTGTGAAGACCGGATATACTGAAGCTGCCGGACGCTGCTTGGTTTCGGCTGCCAAAAGAGATAACATTCAGTTGATTTCCGTCGTGCTGGATAGCGAACGAATGTGGGATGATTCCATAGCCTTATTGGATTATGGTTTCACCCAATTAAAACTTGTGACCTTAATTCAACAGGGTGACATAATGAAAACCGTAAAAATCAACGATGGAAAAGCGGAAAGCATTAGGCTGGTGGCTAATGCCGACATCATGATACCTATGGCTGAAAATGAGCAAAACCAGTTTTCAACTGTTATCAACGTTCCAAATAAAATTAATGCCCCTATTAACAAAGGACAGAAAATTGGGGTAGCTAAAGTCATGTATAATAATGCGGAAGTGTCCAGTGTCGATCTGGTCGCTGATTATGGAGTTGAAAAAAGAACTTTTTTTGGTTTGCTGTGGGGGTCGGTGTGGAACTTACTAACTTATGTTATCCGAAACTTAGCTTAATAATCTCACCGGAGATTTGGCTTTAGACAGCCAAGTCTTTTTTTGTTCTAGTTCATTTGAATATTTCATACCCTCATAATAGGTGATAATACATGATTAATCTTATTTGGCTGGTAATGATTGCAGGGGGCATTCTTTACGCGGGCTATACGGGAAAAATAGATGTGGTTACGCAAAGTTCAATTAACTCAGCTAAAACAGCGGTAGATTTAGCACTAAATTTAACAGGTGTAATGTGTTTATGGCTGGGGATTCTGAAAATTGCCGAATTATCAGGTATTGTAAAGCTGATATCCCTACTGATGAGCCCTATTATACGGTTGCTATTTCCGGGAGTACCCAAAAAACACGCTGCTTTAGGAGCAATTGTGATGACTATCAGCGCTAACATGCTGGGGCTTGGGAATGCTGCTACACCATTAGGGATTAAAGCCATGCAAGAATTGCAAACACTAAATCCAAAGAAGGATACGGCGACAGCGGAGATGTGCACTTTGCTGGCTTTGTGCACTACCGGTTTTACGCTCATTCCTGCAACTATTATTGCCCTGCGCTCAGCTGCGGGTTCAGTAAATCCGACTGAAATTTTGGCCCCTACTATCCTCGTAAGTTTAATATCTACTGTTGCCGTACTCATCGTCGATCGGATATGCCGCATTCTTTACCGGTAAAAAACGTATACAAGGGGGGTACGTTGTTTGTTCGCGGAAATATGCCAGCAATTATCCAATTGGGCCATACCGGTGGTTCTTTTTCTAATTCCTGTTGCCGGGTATTTGCGTGGGATAAAAGTTTATGAAGCATTTGTGGAGGGGGCGAAAGAAGGATTTCAAACAGCAGTTCGAATCATGCCGTGTCTTGTCGCTATGTTGGTTGCAATCGGTATATTTCGCGCTTCAGGTGCGATGGAGGCTTGCATCGCTCAGTTACAGCCATTGCTGACCACGCTGGGAGTTCCCCCTGACCTCGTGCCAATGGCTGTAATGCGGCCGCTTTCCGGCACCGGATCATTAGGACTGGCAACGGAAATATTGAATACTCACGGTCCGGACTCAATAAACGGCCGAATAGCCTCAACAATATTAGCAAGTACGGATACTACCTTCTACGTTTTAACCGTGTATTTTGGCGCGGTCGGCATCAGTAAGTCCAGGTATGCGATTATTGTGGGACTGACAGGTGATATAGTCAGTTTTCTGGCATCGGTATACATATGTAAATTAGTGTTTTTTTAAAAACACGCTTTAGAACTGGCAGCAATGCGCTGTCAGTTTTTTCCTGCTGCTGCCTGTGTCACTTCTGCTATGAAAGAATAGACTGTATTGTGATTAAGCAGGGAATGGAGGGGACCCCATGATTAAAGTCGTAGTGGTCGGTGGCGGATGGTCCGGCTGTGCAGCCGCCCTGTCGGCGGCAAAAGCAGGCGGGCAGGTAGTTCTGGTGGAACGTACTGACCTATTACTTGGCACCGGGCTGGTCGGTGGAATATTCCGCAATAACGGAAGGTTTACTGCTGCCGAAGAAGCCATTGCAATGGGAGGTGGCGACTTATTCGTCGCTATGGACGCCAACACAAGACATCGCGGCATTAATTTTCCAAGTCACAACCACGCTTCTTTCTATGATGTAACGACTATGGAGCCGTTGGTAAAAAAAATATTGCAAAACTATGGCATTGATATTAAAACCACAACCAGAATTGTTGATATAGTGAAATATGGACGAAAGATTCAGTCAGTAGTAGATGATAAAAATGAAGTTATCAAAGGGGATGTGTTTGTCGACACGACCGGATCAGCAGGGCCCATGGGAAATTGCCTTAAATATGGAAACGGATGCGCAATGTGCATTCTGAGATGTCCTAGTTTCGGGCCGCGTGTCAGCTTGGCTGCTAAAGCGGAAATCAAAGAAATTATGGGGCGTAAAACCGATGGAACTTTCGGAGCTATGAGCGGATCCTGTAAGTTGACAAAAGACTCCTTGAGCAAAGAGCTGAAGGATGATTTGGAAAAACACGGAGCAGTAGTAATCCCGCTGCCTCAACATCTAAGAAAAAATGGGTTGTTGGGTAAAAAAGCTTGTTCTCAATACGCGATTGCGGAATATGCTGAAAATCTTGTATTGCTTGATACCGGTCATGTGAAGCTAATGGCCTCATATTTTCCCCTTGATTCGTTAAGAACTATACCGGGGTTAGAGCGCGCCCGTTATGAGGATCCGTATTCCGGCGGAATTGGTAATTCAGTCCGCTATTTAGGCATGGCGCCTTGTTCAAATTCTCTGCAAGTTGAAGGTATGGACAATTTGTTTTGCGCCGGCGAGAAAGCGGGAATTTTGGTAGGCCATACGGAAGCAGTGATTACCGGTCTGCTGGCGGGCCATAACGCGGTACGATACGGTTTAGACATGCAATATTTGCAACTGCCACGGGAATCAGCCTGCGGCGACTTTATTGCATTCATCCATGAGCAAATGGAAAAGGAAGACGGGCTTACGATGCGATACACCTTTTCAGGTTCAGTATACTTTGAACATATGAAACGCGAGGGCCTTTATTCCGCCAACCGGACGGAGATTACCGAACGGATAAAAAAGACCGGTTTAGCTGATATTTACAACACTTGCCTCATATGAAGGGGGGGCCAAAATGTCTGGAAAATTAAATTTAAGGTGTATTGATATCAACTCGCCTTATTGCCCGTGTCTTTTGGCTGAAACAAATCACTGCGTTTTTTGCAGTCATTTAAAAGGTGAGAACCTGTGCAATTGTAACTGGATGGGCGTCTGCATACTATATGAAAAGCAGTGGCAGTATAAAAATAAAGAATGGTTGTCATTCGAAACTGACAACGGTGTACGCACGGAAATCGAGACTGAGCTTAGTATTGAACAACTATGCGAAAATACCTACCTTTTAGCATTTGATGTTACCTCAGATCTGGCCACAGCAGTCGATAAGCCTGGCGCCTTCGTGTTCTTAAAAAAAATCGGGGATCCGACATTCTGTCATTTTCCGGTAGGAATCATGAAGGTAACTGGCACTACTATCCAGGTTGTGGTAGAGACTATCGGACCAAAATCTGCCCGTCTTTTTCATGACAACAACCGCAAGCTTTTGGTGCGGGGACCCTATTTTAACGGTATTTTTGGTCAGCCATGGATTGACAATATAAATAATGGTAAAATATTATTGGTATCTGGTGGCATGGGCCAACCTCCCGCCATCCCCATAGTCCGCAAATTGACCAGTTCCGCCAATCAGGTCGAAGCTATTTTAGCTCCCGGTAAAATTGGCTGTGTATTTATCGATAACGAACTACGTGACCTGGGGGTGAAGGTTACGGTTGTACCTTCCCTGCGTCATACTGGCATGCAGATTGTAGCGGAACGTCTTTCAAACCGGGGCGTCCTCCCGGACTTAATCGTCAGTTGTGGCCCGGATGATCAGCACTATGGCGTTATTGCCGCCATGCAGACTGCCGGAGTCAATATACCTATGGCAGCTACCAATAATGCCACCATGTGCTGTGGCGAAGGATTATGCGGCAGTTGTGAACGGGGAACTAAAGGCGGCCAGAAGGTTCGGACATGTAAAGTTCAAGCTGATTACACTGAGTTCATACAAGATTAAATTGATATTTAGGAGTTTGATCCGTACATATGTTGGAACGTTTGCAGAAAGTAATTGCCAAAGCCGGCATTGCCTCTCGACGCGATGCGGAAGAATATATTACAACAGGTCGGGTAACAGTGAACGGCAAAATTATCACTGAACTTGGAACTAAAGTCGATCTGCAGCAAGACAGAGTTGCCGTTGACGGGCAGGTGTTGACTGCTGAAAAGTATATTTACATTTTACTAAACAAACCCAAAGGAGTTGTAACAACTCTGGCTGACCCCCAAGGACGGAAAACTGTCATAGATTTAATTACCGGCATAGCGGAAAGAATATATCCGGTGGGACGCTTGGACTACAACACTGAGGGTCTCTTACTCTTGACGAATGATGGGAACTTAACTCATGCCTTAACTCATCCTAGTCATGAAATAACCAAAACTTATATCGCCAAGGTCCATAGAATACCAACTGAGGAGAAATTAGACCTATTGCGCAGCGGAATTCATTTGTCGGATGGATTAACTGCTCCGGCAAAAATTCATCTTCTCGGTGCCGATTTGACAAATGAATTGGCGACCATTGAAATTACTATTTATGAAGGCCGAAACCGGCAAATTCGCAGGATGTTCGAAGCAATCGGCCATCCGGTGAAGAATCTAAAGCGTATACAATACACCTTTTTAGATCTGACAGGTGTTCGCCGGGGGCATTACCGCCATCTGCTCCCGGCTGAAATTGATGAACTCAAGCGAGCTGGCCGAATACCACTGAAATAATGAAATAATAGTCTCAAAAAAGAACAAAAGATAATGAGGGGTAACGGTTTACCACACAGACACAGAGGACGCAGAAGGAATGTAAAGAATGTGGTGAACGTTCCCCATTTTCATTTTACTTTGTGCTACTATATAGTTTTCAAAAATGATTTACAATCGTAATGCTAGGATAAGCGTAGGTTAAGCGGCAGCGTCGAAGCGTTCCTAGCATTAAGATTAATAGAAAATCATTTTTGGATTCCATATAAATCTCTTTTAGATATAAATTGCAATTAGCAAGAAGAAGGTTGATGAAATGGGACAAGTTGTTATCGTTGGGGGAGGAGCAGCAGGGCTAATGGCTGCTGTTAGCGCTGCCAATCAGGGCGCTAAAGTAACTGTACTAGAAAAAATGCCCCAAATAGGCAAAAAGTTGTTAATTACCGGCAAAGGGCGCTGCAATATTACAAATAACTGCGATATTCCCGAACTAATAAAAAATATGCCTGGGAACGGCTTGTTTTTGTATAGTGCTTTTAACATGTTTGATAACCATGACATAGTAGATTTTCTGTCCCAATGGGGACTCGAAACAAAGGTGGAAAGAGGCGGACGGGTCTTCCCGGCAACCGACAGAGCTAAAGATGTTGTAGATACTTTTTCCAACATTTTAAAGACGTTAGCAGTACAAATAATAACCGGTAAAAGAGTGAAAAAGATCATTGCTGCAGACAATACAATTACATCACTAGTTACCTGGCAAGGTGAAGAATATAAGGCAAATGCTGTTATTCTTGCTACCGGTGGAGCGTCTTATCCCGCCACCGGCTCATCAGGCGACGGCTATGATTTTGCACAAAATCTGGGCCATACAATCATACCAATAAAACCCTCCCTTGTCCCTTTGGAAGTTTCCGAAGAATGGGTCAGCGAACTGCAGGGATTATCCCTTAAGAATGTATCGGCTTCTGTGCTATGTAACGGGAAAAACCTGACAACGGAATTTGGTGAAATGCTATTTACGCATTATGGATTGTCCGGTCCAATCATATTATCTTTAAGTAAAAAAGTATCCGAACTGCTTGCCCAGGGAGAAACGGTGTTCATAGATATTAATCTAAAGCCGGCGTTAACGGAAGATGTATTGGACAGGCGTATTCAACGTGATTTTGAAAAGTTTTCCCGCAAACAGATAAAAAACTCCCTACAAGAACTGTTACCAGCAAAATTAATACCGGTCATTATCGATTTAGCCTATATTGACCCGGATAAACCGGTACATCAGATTACAAAACAGGAACGGCAGCGACTCTTGCATGAATTACAGCATTTTACATTTACCATTAGTAATACTCGTCCGGTCAGTGAAGCTATTGTTACCGCCGGTGGCGTAAATACAAAAGAAATAAATACCAAAACAATGGAATCCAAACTGGTGAAAGGTCTGTTTTTTGCTGGTGAAGTTATCGATATTGACGGTTATACCGGCGGATTTAACCTTCAAGCAGCATTTTCAACAGGCTATGTGGCAGGAATGTTCGCAGCAAAATAGGTTAGAAATCTCTTTATTTCGTTGACGAACTATTACTATAGTAGTTGGAGAACTATTACTATGTATATGAAAGAAAGAAAAAATAAAAAAAATAAAGGAAAGCAAAGATCCTATGCAATAATAGACCGGCTTCTTGTCCATTTATGTACCGGTTTAATTGCAGCTTTGTTAGTCTCACAATGTTTGCTGTTGAATCAAGATACGCGGCAGTACCTTTCCCTGGTGGACAAACTGGAAGGCGAGCAAATTGCTGCCGTATTGCCTTCCCAGGCGGAAAACACACCTTATATCAAAGAGGAAGATAAAATCAGCTCATTTGTTTCAAGATCATTACTCTCATTAAGACCTGGTAAAAATCTCGTAATTCGTATGATTAATCCCCCTGCCAATACAGATGTATTTGTTACCATAAATGGTGAAAACGCCGGAAATTTTCATGAAGGCAGTCTTAAGCTAACTGTATTTGAAGGAGATTACGTGGAAATTGACGTTACGGCACTCAAACAGCAGCCCGCAAGGTTCGTTATTGACGCCTCACGGGAGGATGTCATCACGCCTCAACCCGGATTACTGCTGGAAGCAACTGAGCCGATAATCGTAGTTGGCAGGGTAAAGTTAAAATAACAGGAAAGGGTTAACATCTTGCAGGTATGTTAAAAAAAAGTAATAATTTCTGCTCTACCAACCGACATGGAGGAAATTGGTTTAAAAAAGTGAATTATACTGTATGGAACGCATTGCTTCGACGCTGTCGCTTAACCTCAGCTTATCCTAATACCCGGATGTCAATTCTTTAATCGGCATAATATATTATATTTTTGAACTTTGGAGGCTCCAAAGATAATGATTATAGTGATGAATGCTCCTACACCCGATCAGGTTAACCGTGTACTTAACAAGCTAAAACAACATAACCTTGCTACTTATTGCATTTCAAGCGGGGGCAATACAATTGTAACCGCGAAGGGAGACTTGTCTGCCTGCAATCCAGAATTGTACGAGCGAATGCCAGGCGTTGATCGAGTATTAATTGTCAAATCACCCTTTAAATTAGCCAGTCGTGAATTTCAGGCTGATGATACAGTTGTTGCCGTAGCAAATTCTACTGTATCATCTTTCGGCGGTAGCCGTTTGTCTGTCATTGCCGGCCCTTGTGCAATTGAAAGCTACGAGCAACTATATGAGTCGGCAGTAGGCGTCAAAACAGCGGGCGCAACAATGCTGCGAGGCGGGGCCTATAAACCCAGGACTTCACCGTATACCTTTCAAGGTCTGGCCAAAAACGGTTTGGAAATTCTAAAAGCAGTCAAAGATGCGGTAAAACTACCGGTGGTCTCTGAAGTTACCGATCCGCGAAATGTGGATCTCATGGTTCAATATGTAGATGTACTGCAAATCGGAGCACGTAATATGCAAAATTTTATTTTGTTACAAGAGGTCGCGATGGCGAACAAACCTGTCCTTCTTAAGCGAGGTAATTCGGCAACCATTGAAGAATGGCTGATGGCTGCCGAATATCTTATGGCTGGGGGTTGTTCCCAGGTTATACTTTGTGAACGCGGTATACGCACTTTCGAGAATTATACTCGTAACACTTTAGATCTAAATGCTGTGCCGGTCGTTAAACATCTTAGTCATTTACCGGTAATTGTTGACCCTAGCCATGGAACCGGAAGTTGGCGTTGGGTTGGTCCTATGGCCAAGGCGGCAATTGCCTGCGGCGCCGATGGTTTGATTATCGAAGTGCATCCTTGTCCTGAAGAAGCGTTATCTGACGGACCTCAATCCTTAACACTCAATAATTTTACCCAGTTGATGGATGAATTGCGTATATTATCTGCTGCTCTTGGCCGACCAGTGAACACTTAATTTTTACATAAATGGGGTATGATTATGAACAATATTATTGAAATTAAACCCGTAAAAGGGTTAGTGGGGACAATAAGTATTCCTGGGGATAAATCCGTATCGCATCGCAGTGTAATGCTAGCCGGTCTGTCTGAGACACCGGTCACTATCACCAACTTCTTACACGCTCAAGATTGCTGGTCGACAATCAACTGTATGCGGGCTCTGGGAGTATTGGTTGAACAAGACAACAGCGGCGTGTTGACCGTTCAGGGAAAGGGATTACATAATCTTTCCGAGCCGGACAATATATTGGATGCCGGTAATTCCGGCACAACGCTGCGACTACTGACCGGGATACTGGCGGCACAGCCTTTCTTCAGTGTGTTGACCGGTGACTCATCCCTGCGGCGACGCCCGATGAGCCGGGTAATAAGCCCTTTAACCATAATGGGATGTAAAATAATTGGCAGGAGCCAGTCACGGTATGCTCCAGTTGCCATTAGCCCTGCCGAAAAAGTGAGCGGAATTGAATATGATACACCTGTCGCCAGCGCGCAAATTAAGTCGGCTATTATGCTGGCATCACTGTTTGCCAATTCGCCGTCAACGATAACTGAACCTTCTATATCCAGAGACCATACTGAACGTATGATGGCCACGTTTGGAATAACAGTGACCCGCTCCGGATCGTCTGTAACTGTTCAGCCGGCGCAAAAGTTAGCCGCTCCTCAAAAACTTTACGTCCCCGGTGATATAAGTTCAGCGGCATTTTGGCTCGTTGCCGCCTCTATTATTCCTCACAGCCAGTTAACGCTCACTAATGTTGGGATCAATCCGACACGAACCGGTATCTTGGATGTTCTGGTTCGTATGGGAGCTGATATTGCCGTGATTAATGAACACCGGAGCGGCGAGGAACCTGTAGCCGATATTCATGTTAGATCTTCCCAGCTAAAGGGAGTTGAAATAGAACCGGAAATCATTCCCAGGCTGATTGACGAAATTCCCATACTCGCTGTCGCCGCATTATTCGCCGAAGGAAAAACTGTTGTCAGAGGAGCCGAAGAACTTAGGGTTAAGGAAAGTGACCGGTTAGCCGCAATTACAACAGAATTAAGTAAAATGGGGGCGAATATTCAAGAAACTCCCGATGGCTTCAGTATTGTAGGTCCGCAACGTATAACCATGGCGAGCTGTGACTCCCATCATGATCATCGAATGGCTATGGCTGCCGCAATCGCCGGAGCGGCAGGCAACGGGGTGAAAATTTCCAATGCGGAATGTGTCTCCATATCATACCCTTCTTTCTTTAAGATAATAGATGAAATTTCAGTAAACCCACTTAGCTAACTTTATTCTCTCATGGAGGAACCAATGAAGCCAAAGCATTTAGTTATTGCCATTGACGGTCCCGCCGGCGCTGGAAAAAGCACGGTTGCTCAGATTGTTGCTCAACGTCTCGGCTATACCTATATTGATACCGGCGCCATGTACCGCGCGGTCGCCTGGGAATCCATACATCGCGGATTATCGTCCTGTGACTCTGGCGGTATTGCTAGTATTGCCAAAAATATCAATTTAAAGTTATCTTATGTCAATGGAATGACAAATGTAACTATCAACGGATTAGATGTAACAGACGCCATCCGTACACCCGAAGTTTCCAAAACGGTTTCATCCGTCGCCCAAATTCCTGCTTTACGCCAGGTCATGCTAAAAATGCAACGTGATATGGCCAGCTCCGGCGGAGTCGTAATGGATGGAAGAGATATTGGAACCCATGTGTTGCCGGGAGCTGATATCAAAGTATTTTTAACCGCTTCCATTAAAGAACGAGCCAAACGCAGATGGGAAGAACTTAGTGATAAAGGATTCGATGTTGACTTGTCGCAATTGGAATCTGAGATCGCCTCCAGAGATAAACAAGATTGTGAAAGAGAAGCGGCGCCATTGGTTAAAGCCCCGGATGCTATTCCTATTGATACTACAAACTTATCGATAGACGAAGCCGTACAACAAATATTGTGTTTATGTGAGGAGAAGATGAATGTTTCTTAGTCTGGCCCGTATTTTGTTTACTGCTGTTTTTACCATATTTTTTCGCTGGCGAGTATATGGAACGGAAAACATTCCCACAACTGGCGGGGTGGTAATCGCCTCTAATCATATTAGTCTGTTTGACCCGCCTGTAATTGGCACAGCTGTTCCGAGACTCATTCATTTCATGGCCAAGGAAGAACTCTTTCAAATACCGGTTTTCGGTTGGCTCATTAAGAAATTTAATGCTTTTCCCGTTCGTCGCAGTACTGCAGACCGGACCGCCATACGCACCGCTCTGTCTCTTCTTGCAACCGGCAACATCGTAGGTATTTTTCCCGAAGGAACACGCAGTAAAACCGGGAAATTAGGTTCGCCGGAACCGGGAATAGCAATGATAGTTGCGAAGGCCGGCGTTCCGGTGGTTCCTGCCGCAGTGATCGGGACAAACAGAGTATTTCGTAACGGTTGTTTATTTCCCCAATTTATCGTGAAATTCGGGCCGCCTATCATGGTTACAAAAGGTAAGACTGACAAGGAATCAATGGAATTTATCACTACCCGCATTATGTCGGAAATATCCTGCCTGCTTGAAAATCAGCCAATGTATCAATAATATATATCGCATAAGAGAAGTTCAAAAAAACCTGGGTAATTTTACCTGGGTTTTTGTCTTTTTTACGCGGTTGTATTGCCATTCAGTACAATTTGATATATTCTAAATATATAAACTTCCAAAATAGGTAAATTTAGTAAAAATACCTACCTGTCGATTCCAATATGAAAAGGGGGAGAAACGTTAAAGTGAATTCAATTAGTCTTCTTGTAATTGCAATATGTGTGTTTGTACTTGCATACCGTTATTATTCATCGTTTATTGCCACGAAAGTATTAATGCTCAACGACGCGAATGTCACGCCGGCGCATCATTGCAACGACGGCCGGGAGTATGTTCCTACCAACAAATGGGTGCTGTTCGGCCACCATTTTGCGGCAATTGCCGGCGCCGGTCCGCTGGTAGGTCCGGTTCTGGCTGCTCAATACGGCTGGGGTCCCGGCTTTGTCTGGATTTTATTAGGTTCTGTTTTCGCCGGGGCGGTCCACGACTTTATTATTTTATTTGCATCTACCCGTCATAACGGTCAATCACTGGCGGTCATTGCCCGCCGTGAAGTCGGTCCCGTCACTGGTATTGCCAGTTCGCTGTCCATCTTGTTCATCATCATTGTCGCTCTGGCCGGCTTAGCTATCGTTGTTGTGAACGCCTTGTTCAAGAACTCCTGGGGTGTTTATACTCTGTCCATGACTATTCCCATTGCTATTGCCGTGGGTTTGTATATGTTCAAGATTGTTCCCGGTGCAGTTCGTTCCGGTTCAATTGCCGGATTCTTATTAGTAATAGCAGCCGTAATTACAGGACACTGGCTAAATCCGGGACAGCCATGGGCCGGCATCGCCGGCATCTTCGATCTGACAAAACAGCAGTTGTCCATAGCACTGCCGCTTTACGGCTTTTTCGCCGCCATATTGCCCGTTTGGCTGCTGCTGGCTCCCCGTGATTATTTGAGTTCTTATATGAAAATTGGCACTGTGCTCGCGTTAGCTCTTGGCATCCTGATTGTTCAACCGGCGGTGAATATGCCTGTTACTACCCGGTTTCTCGATGGTGGCGGACCGGTAATTCCCGGTCCCTGGTGGCCGTACGTGTTTATTACCATTGCCTGTGGCGCTATTTCCGGCTTCCATGCCTTGATTAGTTCCGGCACCACCCCTAAAATGATGGAACTTGAGTCTCATGCTCGTCCAATTGCCTTTGGCGGCATGCTCACGGAAGGATTTATCGCCGTCATGGCCCTCATTTCGGCAATAGTGCTGATGCCCGGCGACTATTTTGCCATTAATACCTCTCAAGCTATTTTCGCGAAACTTAACATGCCTACGGTTGAGTTAACAGAACTTTCCCGCCTGGTAAATATTGATGTTTCCCATCGGCCGGGCGGCGCGGTTTCACTGGCGGTTGGCATGGCTCATATTTTTTCAAGTATTGGCGGCATGAAATACTTAATGAATTATTGGTACCAATTTGCCATTATGTTTGAGGCGCTGTTTATTTTAACAACTATTGATGCCGGTACCCGGGTGGCAAGGTATATTTTGCAGGATATCGCCGGTGAATACCTGTATGCGCCGCTGAAACAAGCCAACTGGTGGCCGGGAATTCTGATTACCAGCGCTATTGTAACTTGCAGTTGGGGTTATCTGCTGTATAGCGGTGATGTTGCCACAATTTGGCCGCTGTTTGGAGTGGCTAACCAGCTATTGGCGGTTGTCGCACTGGCTATCGGCACCACGATTGTTTTGAAGATTGCGGCAAAGAAAGCCTACGTCTGGATAACGCTGGCGCCGCTGTCTTTTCTGTCGGTTACAGTCCTTGCGGCTGGAATTATGAATGCGCAAATGTTCCTTAAACGCGGTGACGCTTTAGGTATCGCTAATGGTACTATAAGCATCATTCTTATTGTCTTGGTCATCGTTACCTTGCTCGACTCCATCAGGGTTTGGCTTAGTTTGCTAAAAAGCGATAAACCTGTTGGTTTGAACACTGAAGTGGGTGTATCCTGTGAATATGGCAATACCAAGCCGAATCTTCCAGGTTAATTTATCGAATCGACACTACAGCAATACAGACAGACCTTATTTTAAAGATAGGGGGGCGAAAAAGCCCCTCTTTATTTTGAAATCATCAATCAAAAGAGTATAATATATATTGGCGATTGTCCCAGAAGCTACCCGACAGGAGGGAGTCAAGCCGTTATGGATATATTCTTAGCAAAGCATCGGGGATTTTGCTATGGTGTAAAAAGGGCAATTGATCTAGCGATAAAATCTCTTGAAAATGCTGAGCCGGTTTATACATTAGGACCAATCATACATAACCCTCAGATGGTGAGACATCTTAAAGACAAGGGGATTGAAGTGGCAGATACGGTTGAAGAAATAGCAAAAGGAACGATAATTATCCGTTCCCATGGTGTTGGTCCCGATATTTTTGCGAAAGCAAAAGAAAAGCAACTAACTATCGTTGACGCGACATGCCCTCATGTAAAAAAAGCGCAACAGGCAGCCAGCAGACTGACGCAGAATGGGTATCAAGTTGTTGTGGTTGGCGAACGAAACCATCCGGAAGTACAGAGTATTCTTGAGTGGACGCATAATAAAGCGCTGGTGATTGAGAATTCTGCTGAGGCCCGAAATATTGCCTTTTTTCCGCGATTGGGGGTTGTGGCGCAAACAACCTTTTCTGCTGGTGAATTTAATACCATTATTGATATATTAGAGACTAAATGTGATGAGCTAAATGTGGAGCGCACAATATGTATGGCTACAGACCAGCGGCAGCAAGCAGCAATACAACTTGCGGGTGAAATTGATGTTATGGTAGTAGTTGGCGGACGAAATAGCGCTAATACATCCAGACTGGCTGAAATATGCGAATCTGCCGGCTGCAAAGCATATCATGTGGAAACAGCTGAAGAACTCAGGCCAGAATGGTTTCATGGGGTAAAAAAAGCCGGGATCACGGCTGGCGCTTCTACCCCCGACTGGATAATCGAGGAGGTAAACAATCAAATGACCCAATTTCAAAATGATTCTCAGTTTGAACAACTTGAACAACAATTGCAGGAAAGTGATACAATTACATTAGAACCCGGAAGCATCATTAAGGGAAAAATAATTGGGGTACGCCGCGAGGAGGTATTTGTAGATATTGGCTACAAATCCGAAGGGATAATTCCGCTAAGCGAATTGGCTTATCCTACACCCGAACAAGCATCTGAAGTGGTTGCCGAAGGAGACATTATTAACGTTTACGTCATTAACGCGGATAGTACCGATGGAACAATTAAACTTTCCAAGATCCAAGCAGACAAATTAACGGCATGGAAAAAATTAGAAACCTCCATGGCTGAAATGACACCCCTTACAGGTAAAGTGGTGGATGCAGTAAAAGGGGGGCTGCTTGTTGCAGTTGAGGGAATCCGCGGCTTTGTGCCGGCTTCGCAAATGGAACTTAAGTTTGTTGAGGACCTCTCATCCTATGTGGGTCAAACAATTACTTTACTCCCCCTAGAGATAGACCCCTCGAAACAAAAAGCAGTCTTTTCCCGGAAGCGGTTGTTGCTGGAAGAACGGGAAAAGCTGGCAGGGGAACTTGTAGCAAAACTAACACCAGGGCAAATTGTTAGCGGTACTGTTCGCCGTTTAACTAATTTTGGCGCCTTTGTGGATATTGGTGGCATTGACGGACTTATACATATTTCCGATCTTTCCTGGCAGAGAGTAAAATCACCGCAAGAAGTGGTGAATGTTGGTGATGAGGTAAAAGTAGTAGTATTAAAAGTTGACCCGGCAACAAAAAAGATTTCATTGAGTCTTAAACAAGCTACCCGTGATCCTTGGCTTGACGTCGCCGACCAATTACTTGAAGGTACGGTAATTACCGGCACAGTATCCAAGATTGCAAAATTTGGGGTCTTTGTTGAAATAGCGCCAGGGGTGGAGGGACTGGTTCATCTCTCGGAACTCTCTGACCGGAGAGTGGCAAACGCAGAAGAAGTAGTGAAAACAGGCCAGTCTGTTTCTGTAAAAATACTAAGCATAAATAGAGAAAGTAAAAAGATTTCTCTTAGTATGGCCAAGGCACAACAGGACAAGGAAAAAGCCGAGTACCAAACCTATTTAACCAACCGGCCGGATAAAAATAAAATTACACTGGGTGATAAATTCGGACATTTATTTACCAGCCGTGAAGACTAAGGAGTGAAATAGTGCGTCAATCGCGCAAGCTGGAACATCTGAAATATTCTGTGCTATTAGCAGACGGACCAACAAAAACAGGGTTTGAAGATTTTACACTTATCCATAATTGCCTTCCTGAACTTGAGTGGAAGGAAATCAATACCGCATGCAGTTTAGCTGACATATCATTACAGCATCCCATCATTATTAATGCGATCACAGGCGGCTCCAAAGACGTAACGTCAGTTAATACCGAACTTGCCGAGTTTGCCGGGCTAACTGGTTTAGCTATGGCTGTCGGATCGCAATACTCTGCCTTGGAAGATTCAGAGGTTTTGGAGTCATATCAAATTGTCCGGGAAAAAAATCCTAATGGAATAATATTGGCAAATCTCGGAGCTCACGCGTCTGCCGAAGAGGCAGTCCGAGCCGTTGAAATGATTAATGCCCAAGCAATACAAATCCACCTTAATGCCGGACAGGAAATCATTATGGATGAAGGTGACCGATCTTTTAAGGACTACATACATAACATTCAAAGAATCGTTGCCAAAGTCTCCGTCCCGGTCATTGTAAAAGAAATTGGCTGTGGAATTGCGCGTGAACAAGCTAAGATTCTAATTGGTATTGGGGTAAAAGTAATTGATGTTGGCGGCAGCGGCGGTACCAATTTCTTAGCCATAGAAGCCGCTCGCAGTCATCTAAGTTTGGACCCGGAGCTAGTTTCCTGGGGCATACCTACTGCAGTAGCGGCAGTTGAGACTCTGTCCTTAAAGGAGCCGAATATCGATATCATTGTGTCCGGAGGAATACGAACTCCGCTGGATGCCCTGAAAGCTTTAGCATTAGGTGCTGCGGCAGTAGGAATTGCAGGCCCTGTCGTTAAAGTCATCCGCAACAAGGGTGTGGAAGGTGCAATTAAGTGGTTTAACAAATTTATGGTCGATTTTAAGCGCTATATGTTACTTACCGGAACACAAAATCTAGAGAAAATTAAGACTGTTCCGGTGGTAATATCCGGCTTTAGCCGGGAGTGGCTCACTGCCCGCGGCATCGATATAACCCAATATGCCCGAAGGAAATATTAAAGCATGGCAAGCGCCATGCTTTTTTTGCATTAATATTGGCTTATCCGTGCAAACTACATCTGAAATTCAAAGTGAGTCATGAGGTGAAAAAATATGATGAATTTGCCTTTGGGAATGATTTTGTTGTTAGTTGTCAGCGTCCTGATCTATTTTGGTCTGGCCCAGCGCATTCTGGACCGCATGCGTATGACCGATAAACAAGCGTTATTGTTTATTGCGGGTATTATCGTCGGTAGTTTTATTGACATTCCTTTAATGAGAACACCGGTAGACGTCAGCATCAACGTTGGTGGCGCCTTACTGCCGGCGTTACTATGTTTCTGGCTGATATATAAAGCGGATGAAACAGCCGAACGTGTGCGGGCGGTACTTGCCGCTGTTCTAGTTGCCGCAGCGGTATTCCTTGGTTCCCGCTACCTGCCGTACGAACCTGAAAATATGTTCCTTGATCCTAAACTCATTTATGGATTGGCTGCCGGTATAATTGCCTATATTGCCGGACGTTCGCGAAGAAGTGCTTTCATTGGCGGGGTTTTAGGCATAATCTTAAGCGATATTGTTCACATGGTCACCCTAACCGGGCTTGGAATACCCGGAACTACCGCCATTGGCGGAGCCGGTGCGTTTGATGTGGTTATTATCGCCGGCACTGTAGCAGTTATGAT
This sequence comes from Methylomusa anaerophila, assembly GCF_003966895.1. Classification (NCBI taxonomy): domain Bacteria; kingdom Bacillati; phylum Bacillota; class Negativicutes; order Selenomonadales; family Sporomusaceae; genus Methylomusa; species Methylomusa anaerophila. The sequence goes on from NZ_AP018449.1 coordinate 3,994,240, forward strand.
TGCGGAACTGGTAGGAGAAACGCGGGAAAAGCTCCAAGGAGGTCCGGTTCTCGGCCCCAACCGCCCTGAAGGTTTATACGAGTTTAGCAAGGAGATTCAGCCAACTTCTAAAAAAGACAATGAAAAGAATGCGGATGGAAACGCAAGCGAAAATACGTCGGAAAGTACCTCTGGCAGTAGAGGTGAAAAAAGTGAATAAATTATATAAATTTGTATTTATCTCATCTCTCTCATCTTTTCTCTCATCTTTGCTGATTTTATTTCTAACAGTTACAATTACACTTTCGGTCCATGCCAACGAAAGGAACGATGGAAAATACTCAACAATAGTAGATGAATCAGGTAACACAGTTTACATTACCGCTTGGAAAATTGACGTTGGCGATCAAGTTCTAACGGAAACCAACCGTAGGTATGAAGTTGTATCAGTTGATGGGGATGTTGCCAATGCGAAATTTATTGGCGAAGTTAATTTATCTCAATACTTAGATACTGATAAAGGCATACTGAGCCGGGCAAAAACATTTTTGCACCCAGCAATAGCCGGGGCGCAAGGAAAAGGAAAAGTGGCAATTTACCACACTCATTCTGATGAATCTTATGTGCCGACAGACGGGAAAGAAAGCATTTTAGGAGCAGGCGGTGTATACAAAGTTGGCGACTCATTTTCGGAAGCACTAAAAGCCAAAGGGATAGATGTACTTCATTCCGATGCCAAACATGATCCTCATGATGATATGGCTTATGAACGCTCGCGCCGGACTGCTCTTGATATGATCAAAAGTTTTCAGCCAGACGCTATTTTTGATGTTCATCGTGATGCTGTCCCGCCGCAAGTTTACCAGGCGAACGTTAACGGCCAAAACGTAACAAAAGTACAATTGGTTGTCGGCAAATATGGTCCCACCGGCAAACAGATCGAAGATTACGCGCTTCAGCTTAAGGCAGCGGCTGACCAACAACATCCCGGGCTGGTTAAGGGAATTTTTTTCGCCAAGGGTGGTGACTATAATCAAGATCTCCATCCCCGTTCCATGCTATTAGAAGTCGGATCCCATACTAATGACCGCACGTCAGCTGAAAAAGGGATTGCTTTATTCGCTGACGTGGTGCCTACCGTCATTGGCCAAACAAGCGGGGGCGGAGGTGCTGCTGCGGGCACAACGGGTACCGGTGGAACCACCGGCCTCGGCAGCGCCGCAAGTGGCCTATCAGGCGCTGCAAAATCTATCGGGTGGATAATTGGCATAGTTATTGTTGGGGGAGCCGCTTTCTTGCTCTTAAGCACCGGGAGTCTAAAAGAAGCCGGATCCAAGCTGAAACAGTTTACAACTACTGAATTTGCCAACTTTTTCGGTCCGCGTGTGAAGAAAAAAGATAAACTGCAATCTGATGATAGGGAATCTGACGATAAACATTAGATGTTAAAAGAGTGGGAGATCGATTCTCCACACTCTTTTCTTATGTTGCCGGCAAAGTTTTATGTCTTAAACCATATAAATTTCTATCGTAATGAGGTAAAATAAAGGAAAAAATAAAGCAAGAACGGAATACTATGTAGAAAGGGGAAGAAGTTTTGCCATATAAAGGTATTATCGCAGGAGTCGTACCCCACAGCATTGCTGCTGAAACCGGTCTCTTGCCGGGAGATAGGTTAATTGCTGTTAATCACCGGAATGTCAGAGACCTAATTGATTTGAGCTTTGCCTTATCAGACCAAAGGGTAGAACTACTGGTTGAAAAACAGAATGGACAACAGCAGCTAATTACTATTGAAAAAGATTATGATCAAGACTTAGGCATCGAATTTGAAAGTGCCGTGTTTGATAAAATACGTCAATGCGTGAATCATTGTATATTTTGCTTTGTCGACCAGATGCCCCCAGGAATGCGAGAAAGCCTGTATATTAAAGATGATGATTACCGCTTGTCATTTTTATATGGAAACTTTATAACCCTGACCAATCTTAGGCTTAGTGACATGAGGCGCATTCGGCAATTACACTTGTCACCATTATATATTTCAGTGCATACGACCAACGGTCCGCTCCGAGCTAAAATGCTGGGAAATGAGCGGGCCGCTTCGATTATGGAACAAATTAACATTCTTGCTGCCAACGGCGTGGAAATGCACACGCAAATCGTATTATGTCCGGGAATAAATAATACCAACGAACTCGACAAAACAATTGGCGATTTATTCAATATTTACCCTTCCGTACTGTCCATAGCTATTGTTCCGGTTGGGTTAACTAAATTCAGAAAAAACTGTTATCCCCTACACTGTTTTACGGCAGAGCAAGCACGATCAACTATCTCTCAGGTAAACCAATGGCAGGAAAAAAGCCGTAATACCTTTGGCAATACTTTTGTTTATTTAGCCGACGAGTTCTATATACAGGCAGGCTGTCCAATACCGGCTTATGAATATTATGACGGGTTCCCGCAACTGGAAAACGGCGTAGGAATTGTACGTAATTTTATTGAGGATTGGAAACAAAGTCCTGGGAATTCCACTCTATATGCCAAGCCGCTTTATATAGATGTGGTGTGCGGGAAATCAGCAGAAAAAATTATTAAACCGCTTTTGGCTGAATTAACCATTCCTAATCTGTATACGCGTTTAATTGCCGTTGAAAACGAATTTTTCGGCAACAATGTTACGGTAACCGGACTTCTGACGGGCGGGGATATTCTAGAGCAACTTCAGCAATTGGCCGGTCCCAGAACCGGGGTTATCATTCCCGGAATAGCATTCCGCAGGGGCGAACACGTTTTCCTTGACGGCATGACATTGGATGAACTTTACCGTAATCTGGGAAATGAACTCCGCATTGCCTATAACGGCTCTGATTTGAAAGAGCTTTTATGCAACTGGCATTAATTAATTCTTGTATTGCTTAGCTTATCAAATGCACGAACTGCTTAGAAATCGTCAGATACCGTTGCATATGAAAAAAACTTATTGTAATGATATTTGCTAATTAGACTTCGAACTATCATAGTCAGACCGTAGGCGCGACGAGGACCGCAGCGGAGGCGTACTGGCGGTACGTTGGAGCGAGGACCACAGAAGCAACGACGCAGATGGCGGTTTATAAGCAGTTCCCCACTTAAAGCGAATGGTATAAGGAGAGGACGGACACATGACTACCCTTGACAAATTTGGGCTCATTCAAGTATATACGGGTAATGGAAAAGGAAAAACTACTGCTAGTCTGGGGCTGGCTTTTAGAGCTGCGGGGCATGGCTTCAAAGTATGCATGATTCAGTTTATGAAAAAAGGCTCACAATATGGCGAAGCAAAAGCCGCTCAGCTCATTCCCGGATTTAATTTGATCCAGGTGGGACGGGAGGAGTTTGTTAACCTGAACAACCCAGACAGCATTGATTGTAAGCTGGCCCGTGATGGTTGGGAATTGGCGAAAGCCAAAATTGATTCCGGTGAGTACGCAATCGTCATATTGGATGAGATTAATGTGGCCATGAACTATGGATTACTGGAAACCAAAGGGGTGGTAACCTATTTAAACAACCATAAAAACCAAAACGTAAATACCGAAATTATATTGACCGGCCGTTACGCGCCGACCGAAATATTGGAAATTGCCGATCTCGTAACAGAAATGCGGGAAATCAGGCATCCGGCCCAAAACGGCGTGCCGGCACGTAAGGGTATCGATTATTAATAGGATTGGTGGTCTTATCAGTGAGCAAACCGATTGTGGCAATTGTCGGCCGGCCGAATGTCGGCAAATCAACCTTATTTAATTATATCGGGAAAAAACGCGTTTCCATCGTTGAAGATACGCCGGGAGTAACCAGAGACCGGATCTACATGGATGCCGAATGGCTGGGCCGTCAGTTTACAATGATAGATACCGGGGGCATAGAGTTTGAAACAAATGATAAGATTCTTACGGCCATGCGACATCAAGCCCAGCTGGCTATAGACGAAGCAGATGCCATACTATTTATGGTAGACGGCAAAACAGGAATTACTTCCTCTGACCATGAAGTTGCAGCCGTTTTACGCAATACACGTAAACCGGTATTATTAGTGGCTAACAAAATCGATACCATAAAAAACGTTCATGAAACCTATGAATTTTATAATCTCGGGTTAGGAGAACCAATTCCTATTTCGGCCGCCAACGCTCTTAATATTGGGGATATGTTGGATGCGTTAGTTGCTTGTCTGCCGGAAGAACAAACTGATCAAACAGAGAATGACGAGATTAAAGTCGCGGTAATTGGACGACCCAATGTGGGCAAATCTTCCTTAGTAAATGCTATAATCGGCGAAGAACGGGTTATTGTCAGCGACATCCCGGGGACTACCCGGGATGCGATTGATACTCATTTTACCAAGGATGGCCAGTATTTTGTGCTTATTGATACCGCCGGCATGCGGCGTAAAGCCAAAATAGCCATGCCTGTGGAACGCTACAGTGTTATTCGTTCGCTGCGGGCGGTAGACCGGGCTGATGTCGTTCTAATGGTTATTGATGCCATAGACGGAGTTACCGAGCAGGATAAAAAAATTGCCGGTTATGCCCATGAAGCAGGCAAAGGAAATATAATTGTAGTCAACAAATGGGACTTGGTTGAAAAAGACAGTAAGACATCTCTACGGTTTACGGAAACTATTCGTCATGAACTTGGATTCTTGCAATATTCGCCGGTTTTATTTGCGTCAGCACTGACAAAACAGCGGGTACAGCGGGTTTCGGAATTAATTAAATATGTGGCCGACCAGCACTCTATGCGGGTGGCTACAAGCGTCCTAAACCAGGTAATTGAAGATGCGACGGCGGTAAATCCCCCCCCTTCTGATCGTGGCAAGCGGCTTAAAATATATTATACAACCCAGCCGGATGTAAAGCCGCCCACATTTGTTTTCTTCGTAAATGAGCCGGAAATTATGCATTTTTCCTATTTGCGATATTTGGAAAACAAATTAAGGGAATCATTCGGGTTTGAAGGGACACCTTTGAAACTGGTAGTGCGGGGACGAAAAGAGAAAGAGGCGGGGAGCTGAGGAGGTCAGAAAACCTAATTTTTTTTTTTGAATACTGAATACTGTGTAGCAGGAGAGTAGGAAAATGGACTATTTGCTAATTATAATTGCCAGCTACCTGGTTGGTTCGATTCCCAATGGGTTAATCGTCGGAAAACTTATGCGAGGAGTTGACTTACGGCAGTTTGGCAGCAAAAATATTGGTGCAACCAATGCTTATCGCGTGCTGGGACCCTGGCCGGCGTTTTGGGTATTTCTTACCGATGCGTTGAAGGGGATAGTGGGAGTCTTATTAGGTCAGTTGCTTTCAGGTACGGCATTGGCCCAACTAGCAGGCGGAATGGCCGCTATTGCGGGACACAACTGGTCAATTTATTTAAAGTTTAAAGGTGGCAGAGGAGTAGCGACCAGTCTTGGCGTAATTGCGGTTATCACTCCCCAGGCAACTTTAATTGTGTTTATAGTTTGGATGTTGATCGTCTATTTTACCCGTTACGTGTCCTTGGCTTCCATAGTTGCGGCCGCGCTGGCCCCAGTTTGCATATGGCTGCTGGGAGGACAGCAGGAATTTTTTTATTTTGCGGTTGTGGCAGCCTTGTTTGTAATAATAAGACATCGGCCGAATGTTGAACGGCTGCTGAAGGGAGAGGAACCCAAAATAAAAGCGGCCGGCAGTACCAAAGATCATGAAGATAATATTAAGGAGAAGTGATCAACTCGATGCATATTGCTGTAATCGGCGCCGGAAGTTGGGGGACGGCCCTCGCTGGAATGCTGGGACAAAAGTACAATAACGTTATTCTCTGGGTAAGGTCAGAGGCTTTGGCGCAGGAATTAGCTAGAACAAGGCAAAATAGCCGTTATCTTCCCGGTTATCTTCTTCCATCTGCTGTAGAAGTCACATACAATCTTAATCGTGCGGTGACAGGAGCACAGGTCATTGTAATTGTAACCCCGTCACATTCAGTGCGACAATTGGCAGCGCAGATTGGTTCCATCGTCTTAAGAGAACCTGTCCAACCTTTTATTGTCTCTGCGGCCAAGGGGTTTGAATTAAACACTCTCAAACGGATGTCGGAAGTAATCCAGGAGGAAATCCCCGTTTCGACCGATAAAATAGTGGCTTTATCCGGACCTAACCACGCTGAAGAAGTAGCTGCATCCCAACCTACAGCCACCGTTGTCGCTTCCATATCGCGTAAATCTTGTGAATATATTCAGAACGTTTTCATGTCACCGCAATTCCGGGTGTATACCAATCCTGACATTATCGGGGTGGAACTAGGAGGATCCCTAAAAAACATCATTGCTCTTGGTTGTGGAGTTGCTGACGGGCTTGGTTTAGGAGATAATGCCAAGGCGGCCTTGATGACCCGCGGATTGGCGGAAATAACCCGCCTGGGAACTGCTATGGGGGCCAGTCCGCATACTTTTGCCGGTCTGTCCGGATTGGGGGATTTAATCGCTACTTGTACCAGCCGTCATAGTCGCAACCGGCGGGCCGGTGTTCTGCTGGCCAGCGGCAAAACCAAAGATGAAATATTAACTGAGACCTCGATGGTGGTTGAAGGAATACGGGCAACTTCAGCGGCTTTCCAAATAGCGCAAAAATTACACGTTGAAATGCCAATTACCAAGCAAATCTATCAAGCTTTATATGATGAAAAATCGCCTAAGGACGCTGTTATGGAACTAATGACCCGGGGGAAAACTCATGAAATAGAGGATGTTGCGGCAGATAACACCTTTAGCAAAGAATAAAAGAATAAGGAAAAAAATAGTAATAAAAGAGTATGGGGACTAATAAGTTATTGTATAGTTACTTTTTAGTTACCATACTCTTTTTACTCTTTTTAATTTGTAATATTTTAAGCAGCCTGTCATATATTTATATTGATGAATTACCGTAATCAGGGAGGGAGAAAACCAGATGGAAAAGTTCGACCTATTTCGAGATATTGCCGAACGCACTGGTGGAGATATTTATATTGGCGTTGTCGGCCCGGTCCGCACTGGTAAATCGACTTTTATTAAACGCTTTATGGAAACCATGGTATTACCCAATATAGTTGATCCATATGATAAAGAGCGAGCAAAAGATGAGCTGCCCCAAAGCGCCGCCGGTAAAACAATCATGACGACGGAACCGAAGTTCATACCCAATGAAGCTGTCGAAATCACTGTAAGGGACAACGTTTCAGTTCGGGTTAGGGTTGTCGACTGCGTAGGATACACAGTAGAGGGAGCCCTTGGCTATGAAGAGGAAGACGGTCCAAGGATGGTTTTAACGCCGTGGTTCGAAAATGAAATCCCTTTCCAAGAGGCGGCTGAAGTAGGCACAAGAAAAGTAATAGCCGAGCATTCTACTATCGGTTTAGTAATTACCACTGATGGTACCGTTACTGATTTAACCCGGGAAAAATATGTACTCGCCGAAGAACGGGTAATCAATGAACTCAAAGAGTTGCAAAAACCTTTCCTTGTCATTTTAAATACTAATAGGCCTAACTCCAAAGACACCAGAGAGCTAGTTGCAAAGATGGAAGGAAATTATGATGTTCCGGTAATTCCCGTTGATTGTGCTCAGCTTAACCATGATGACGTATATGGAATTTTACAGGAAGTTTTGTATGAATTCCCGGTGAAAGAAGTCAATATTTCGCTGCCGAAATGGGTGGAAGAGCTGGAGAGTGAACACTGGCTGCGTCAAAAATTTGAAGGAGCAGTTAACGACGTTGTTCAGTATATCAAAAGACTTAGAGATATTGACAGAGCTATAGATGATTTATCCGGCTATGATTTTGTCGCTGACGTAATTCTTCACGATATGGATCTTGGCAATGGTATTGCAGTTATTGAAATGACAGCCCGCGTCGACCTTTTTTACCAAGTGCTTGAAGAATTAACAGGATTCACCATTAGCGGTGAACATCATTTATTACGTTTGATGAAAGATTTGGCTATAGCCAAGAGCGAGTATGACAAAATGGCCGGTGCGTTAGAAGATGTTCAGCTAACCGGTTATGGAATTGTTCCGCCGCAACTGGATGAAATGATCCTGGAAGAGCCTGAGATTATCCGGACTGGAAATCGTTTCGGGGTAAAACTTAAGGCATCCGCTCCATCGTTACATATAATTAGAACGGATGTTCAAGCAGAAATCTCACCTATAATAGGTACGGAAAAGCAAAGTGAAGAATTAATCCAGTATTTAATGCGGGAGTTTGAAGGAGAACCGGAAAAAATTTGGCGGACCAATCTTTTTGGCAAATCCCTGAATGAATTAGTACGTGAAGGAATTCAAAACAAACTTTCCGGCATGCCGGAAAATACCCAGTTGAAACTCCGTGACACTCTGCAAAAAATCGTAAACGAAGGCAGTGGTGGACTAATATGTATTATTTTTTAATACATATTAAAATTCAATACCATTCTAGAAGTCAGTCTGTAAGGCTGACTAATTTTTTTTAGCCTAAATTACTTGTGCTATGTGATAAAATGATGATATAATGTCTACTGTATAAAGATAACTATCCGCAACAGTTGTACCGAAGGAGGAGGAGCATGGTTACAGGTCAAAAGGCTGTTTTTTATCTTGTTCGCGAAGAGATTTTACCGGAAGCTATAAAAAAAACTATTAAAGTAAAAGAATTATTAAAGCGCGGCGAAGCGCGCACCATCAATGAAGCAGTTGAAAAAATGGAATTAAGCCGCAGTGCCTATTATAAATATAAGGATTATGTTTTTCCTTTTTATGAAGCTAGTAAAGAGAAGATAGTGACCTTAGCACTGCTGTTAGAGCATAAACCCGGCGTTCTGTCACGTGTTCTCAATACAATAGCGAACGAAAGAGGCAGCGTTTTGACCATTAATCAAGGGATTCCCTTACAAGGAGTGGCAAATGCAACTATTTCTCTGGAAACCGCAGATTTGGCAATAGATTTAGAAGCTATGCTTGATAAACTCAGAATGGTAGATGGAGTAAAAAGATTGGAAATATTGGGCCAAGCATAGCTGAAAGGAGAATAATATTATGGACAAAGCCATTCAGATCGCCCTCCTTGGCTTTGGCACAGTCGGCACTGGCGTCGTCAAAGTATTGGAAAGCAATGCTGACGACATAATGAAGAAAGTTGGCGCGGCAATTGTTCTTAAAAAAATTTTGGTACAAAGCGCTAATAAAGCTAGGAAGGTAGCTACAGGGGCCAAAATCGTAACTGATATAGAGTCAATTGTAAACGATCAAGATATTCAAATTGTGGTAGAAGTCATGGGAGGGGAGAAACCTGCTAAGGATTATATCCTTCAAGCCTTAAGGGCTGGAAAACATGTCGTAACCGCCAATAAGGACGTGGTAGCGAAACATGGCAAGGAATTATTTGAAGCTGCTGAAGCCAGTCATGTAGATTTTTTGTTTGAGGCCAGCGTAGGTGGCGGTATTCCTATCATCAGGCCGCTTAAGCAGTGTTTGGCTGCCAACCGAATTAGTGAAATCATGGGTATTGTCAACGGTACAACAAACTACATGCTGACCAAAATGACTAAGGAACACATGGACTTTGCCACAGTTCTCGCCGAAGCCCAGGCAAAAGGGTACGCCGAAGCCGATCCAACTGCTGATGTCGGCGGTTTTGATGCCGCCCGAAAAATTGCTATTTTAGCCTCTATCGCCTTCGGTGCCCGGGTTACCTTAGACGATGTCTATGTTGAAGGCATTACGAATATTGCGATTCAAGATATTGAATACGCCAGGGAACTTGGTTATGTTGTAAAATTATTGGCCATTGGCAAACAGGATGACCAAGGCATTAACGTCCGTGTTCACCCTGCGCTGTTGCCTAACAGCCATCCGTTGGCGGCGGTTAACGATGTTTTTAACGCGATATTTGTCAAGGGAGACGCAGTAGGAGAAACTATGTTCTACGGACGCGGCGCCGGCGAACTGCCGACAGCTAGCGCGGTAACTGCCGATATCATCGACGTGGCCCGTGATATTCGCCATGGAGTTAGCAGTCGAATTCTATGCACCTGTTTTGAAAAAAAGGCTATTTGTCCGGTTGGTACGACAGAGTCCCCGTATTATATTCGTCTCTTAGTTGAAGATAAGCCGGGAGTACTGGCAGCCATTGCCGGCGCCTTCGGTGCGCAGCAAGTAAGCCTGCATTCGGTTATTCAGAAAAGAAAAGTCAATGGCCGTACCGAAATTGTACTGATTACTTACCGGGTAACCGATGAAAGCATACGTCTGGCTATGAGCACTTTAGCCGGCATGTCTGTTGTAAATAAAGTAGGCAATATAATTAGAGTGGAAGCCGAAGAAATTATTTCATAAAAACTGTTAATATTAGTTTTCTATTTTCTATTTTCTATTTTTCTATTTTCTATGGTGTATGGTGGAGACAAAGATGAAAAAAACTATAAAGATCCGGGTACCAGGTACCACGGCCAACTGTGGGCCAGGGTTTGACTCAATTGGAATAGCTTGTACCATTTATAATGAAATAGAATTTACGTTCACGCCGGCAGGACCTATCGAAATCGTCATCGAAGGAGAAGGCGCCGGGCTTCTGCCTGAGACAGCGGATAATGTTATCATTAAGGCCGTGCAAATGGTTTTTGATAGAATATACAGCCGATATCCACATTGTCAGCAATCCCGGTGGCAGGGAATTCGCCTTCATATGAATAATGCCATTCCACTCTCCCGGGGGCTGGGAAGTAGTGCCGCCGCAATAGTGGCCGGTCTGGTTGCCGCAAATGAATTATGTGGAAATAATCTTAATAAGGAAGAAATCCTGGAAATTGCCTCGGCGATGGAAGGCCATCCCGATAACGTAGCTCCTGCAGTATACGGCGGCATTACCGTAAGTGTAGCGGAAGCATCTCAGGTTCATTGCATCCGGTTTATTCCAAAGGCTGACTTTTCCATGGTTGTGGCTATTCCGGAATTTAATTTGTCAACCAAACTTGCCCGAAAAGTTCTTCCCGACTCAGTACCCTTCCAGGATGCTGTTTTCAATATTGGTAGAACAGCGTTGCTGGTGAGCTCGTTGTATGAGGGAAAACTGGATTTTCTGCAATATGCACTGATCGATAAAATTCATCAACCTTATAGAAGTAAGCTGATACCTGGCATGCCGGAAGTTTTTACGGCTGCGCGAAAAGCTGGCGCGCTGGGAGCAGCACTAAGTGGAGCCGGGCCTTGTCTGATCGCCTTTGCGTTATCCGACTTGAATAAAATAGGAAAAGCAATGGTAAATACGTTTAGTCAGCATAATGTTAAAGCGTATTATAAAGTGTTGGGAATTGATCAGGAAGGCGCAAAAATAATATAATAATGCAGACTGCTTAAATCTGAATTTGAACCTTTTTCGCAATATGGCGAAAAGGGTTCTTTTTTTACATATTTATTGCATTTCACGGTAAAATATTAAAGAATTTAGTACCAGATATGCAGTGAAATAGTGAAACTAATTGAAATCACCCGCCGGCACGCTGGAATTGAGTGACAGCGCTAGGGAGGAATACTAATTGCCTACAGTAGTTGTAATCGGCGGTGGCTGGGCAGGTTGCGGCGCCGCCGTCGCCGCCAAAAAAGCCGGTGCGGAAAAAGTAGTGTTGCTTGAACGTACCGACATGTTATTGGGTACCGGACTTGTGGGGGGAATTATGAGAAATAACGGTCGCTTCACCGCCACTGAGGAAGCCTATGCCCTAGGTGGCGGCGACCTATTTGACGCAGTGGAAGAAGCTGCACGGCACCGTAACATTGAATTTCCCGGTCATCTGCATGTTACCTTATATGATGTCGCCAGAATTGAACCTGCTGTCAGGAAAGTACTCGATAAATACGGCATAATTTACAATACCCAAGTCCGGGTCCGGGATATTACTATGAATGGAGCGCAGATAAAATCAGTTATTACTGATAGTGACGCCGAAATATACGGCGACGTATTTGTCGAAGCTACCGGCACTGCCGGTCCACAAGGTCATTGCAGCAAATACGGCAATGGCTGCGTAATGTGCATCATCCGCTGTCCCGCCTTTGGTCCCCGCATCAGCGTGGCGTCACGGGCAGGAGTCACAGAAATGATTGGTAGGAAAGGGGACGGGTCGTATGGCGCTATGAGCGGTTCCTGCAAGCTGCATAAAGAATCTCTCAGCCAATCCTTGGTTAAGGAATTAAATACCAAGGGTGTCGTTATCGTTCCCATACCGGCAGAGTTGCGAAAGAGTGAATCCTTAACTATTAAAGCCTGTCAACAGTATGCATTGAAAGAATTCGCTGAAAATATCATTCTCTTGGATACAGGTCACGCCAAACTGATGTCGCCCTATTACCCGCTCAATAAGCTGCGTAAAATTCCCGGGTTTGAAAATGCCAGATTTGAAGATCCCTATGCTGGCAGCACAGGTAATTCCATACGGTTTACGGCATTGTCACCGCGGGATAACGCCTTAAAAGTAAAGGGAGTAGACAATCTATTCTGCGGCGGTGAAAAGGCCGGACTGCTGGTGGGACATACGGAAGCCATTGTTACAGGCACATTAGCCGGTCATAACTCGGTTCGCCAAGTTCATGGCAAAAATCTCCTGGTATTGCCTGAATCTTTGGCAATCGGTGATGCCATTGCCCACGTCAATGAACGTATGCAAACGGAAGAAGGATTAAAACTCAAGTATACTTTCTCCGGCGCTAACTACTTTCAGCGCATGCAGGAAAAAGGCCTGTATACAACCGATGTTAATGTCATTAAAGAACGCGTCGAAAAAACCGGACTGACAGATATATTTGCCAAACCTGTCAAGATTTTTTAAAAGCCATCCACAAGGAGTGCTGGGCAGCCGAAGGCACCTATCCAGGTAGGACAGGCAAAAATACAGTAGAGATTATTAAGTAAAACGACTCAATCAAAAAATTTAACCTGTGCAAAATTTAACCTGTGCTATTGACATTAACTATAAAAATAAGTAAAATAACATTTGTCAGCTAAGAGCTTTGTAATAATGGTTGCCAAATGAATGCCGGGGCGTAGCTCAGTTTGGTAGAGCGCTACCTTGGGGTGGTAGAGGCCGCACGTTCAAGTCGTGTCGCTCCGACCAGAAGAATCAAAGTAATCCGGAGACTCAACAGTCTCCGGATTTTTATTATGGCTTCAGCCAATGGAGCGCGTGAATTTTGCGCTCCACAATAAACCACCCGCTACGCGGGTGCGGAAACGAAAGTTATACAAAAAACTACCTTACCGTTAGGTATCGTCCCCAAATGTGGGGACAATGCACTGATAATGGGATCTATTTTGTATATACCCTTTGGCCTAATGCGTTTTGAAAACGTAAAGTTCCGTTCTCAGTCCAGCAGATAAAAATAAAACCTGGCGGGATGGCCGGGAGCTACTTGACTGCTTTCAGTTGATGGATGGCCGCTTCCTGATGGAATAGACGGGAATTAAGCACTTCAAATTTGGCGTTCAACTCGGATACATCTTCTTTGGTAGCGGCTTTGCCGGTAAGAACATCAAGATTGTGGCCGATATTGTGAAGCTGGGCGTTAACTTCCTCAGAGTTATGCCGGAGGGCATGAATAATGCGGCTGTTTTCTATTTGTTGGCCTTCGATATTGCTGACGGTGGTTTTTAAGTCGGTAATGTCGGACTTGATGCCGGTAATGTCGGACTTGATACCGGTAATATCGGACTTGATACCGGTAATATCGGACTCAATACGGTCAAAACGTTGATTGGTCTGCTGCTGACCGACGAATAGCTGCTGCTGGCCTTGTTCCATCTGGTCAAGCCGGGAGAGTATCTGCCTTAATAATTCTTCCATATTGATACCTGCCTTTCGGTTACTATTTGTGAGTTTCAGCATGCAACTCACAAGTTAGGTACTTTATTACTATTCTACACTGTAGCCGGGAAAAGGGACAGCCCCAAACTATTGTTTGATGGTGGTTATCGGACATTCTGCCTCGACCTGGTGGCAGCTTCGCTGGTACTGGGGGGGCTTAAAACCAGAAGGAAATTTCCCTATAGCGCGACTCCTGGAGAGCGTTACTGTCGATCTGGAAGTGGCGCAAAAAAATGTAGTCATTGTGTACACGGTGACTACATTTTTTTGCGCTATAATAATAGTGTAGCAGCTTTAATATAAAATTACATTTGAATCCCCATGTTTAAAAGAAGCTTTTAATTAACACCGGTAAAGGAGGAGGTGTATTTAGAGATTGAAAGGGGATAAATAATATATATCTTGAACAAGGTAGACTTTCAAGATATTTCTGCGGAGTAATTTCTCCGCTTACTAAAAGGAAATATATACCAAATGAAAATTTTAAATGTACGGGATACAAGGCAGCATTACAGCGAGGTCAACCAAAAAGTATTAGCGGGGTTGGAAATTACCACCGTTATGGGTCGATCAAATGAAAACGCTGTAAGCCATATTAGGAGGGAGTATCTCGACTACTTGCTGACTAAAATTAAATTATCCGCATATGCGGTTAAAGATACTCAAATTGGTGGTTTCACTGTAGTGTGTGAGACAATTGATATGTATAGAGAAGGAGATACCTTAGAATCAGCTATCGACAAACCTAGTTGCTGCTGTCGCCAGTTATGCTCCTTTGGATTTTTTTAGATACTCTCTTCTAATCAGCACCACCCGTCTAACGGGTGGTGCTGATTTTCTAGTTTTAATGTTTGTAGTATACCTTTATACCTTGCGTGACCTTGGCTGAGTGTTCCTCTGAACTTTGTAGCTTGTGAATATACTTTTTAAGACCAGCTATAAAAAAGCCGCCCGCAAAGGACAGCTTAAAAACGCTTAAATCTCATCCGCATAGGCCTATATGCTGGTTTACTTGCTCTCCGGACCGCTAATAATGCCCGGTCTACAACTTTTTCAACCTGACGTTTGCCTAATCCCAAAGGGCGGACCATATTTTTAATTTCACTTATATAGATTTGTTCATCAAAGTCAATAAGCAAATTATCACCACCTAATACTGCTTACTTTATTATATGGATTATGTTGATAGAAGGTGACTATCATGTATGACAATCCCCGCACCATTTATCTTTTTTATAAATTTTATAAATTATGAATAAAAAGGAATTATTTTGTCATCAATAGAAAATAATACCATATATTGAATTGTGTATTCAAATTGTCAGCTGACTTAGCTGACACTGATAGTCGGGAGGTATGACCTTGCGGGAAAATCGCGATGTAATTGCAGATACAATTACTAAATACGAACAGTTTATTAATCCGGCAATAGCCAGGTTGTTTCGATTTATGGGACTGTCTACTGTGGAGTGGGAGGCAGAAGGATCTGTAATCCGGGATATCGATGGTAAAGAATATATAGATTGTTTGGGTGGATATGGCGTTTTTAATCTAGGCCACAGACATGCCAAGGTTGTAGCTGCCGTAAAACAACAACTGGATAAAATGCCTCTATCCAGTAAAGTATTGTTTGATAAACCTACTGCTGATCTAGCCGCTCTTTTGGCAGAAATATCACCCGGCGATTTGCAATATAGCTTTTTTACCAACAGCGGCACGGAATC
Source organism: Methylomusa anaerophila (assembly GCF_003966895.1). Classification (NCBI taxonomy): domain Bacteria; kingdom Bacillati; phylum Bacillota; class Negativicutes; order Selenomonadales; family Sporomusaceae; genus Methylomusa; species Methylomusa anaerophila. The sequence continues at coordinate 4,009,837 of NZ_AP018449.1, forward strand.
GGTGGAAGGCAGCCTCAAATTGGCCCGCATTCACACCGGGAGAGATAAGATTATTGCAGCTGCCAACGCTTTTCATGGTAAAACTTTCGGGGCTTTAAGCGCAACCGGCAGGGAAATGTTCCGGACACCCTTTCAACCTTTGTTACCCGGCTTTTCCCATGTTCCGTTCGGTAATATTGATGCAATGCATAAGGCAGTTGACGCCGATACGGCTGCTGTTATCTTAGAACCGATTCAAGGGGAAGGAGGCATTATTATACCGCCGGCTGAATACTTGCCTGCGGTCCGCGAGATATGTGACAAACGAGGAGCATTGCTTATCTGTGATGAGGTACAGACAGGTTTAGGCCGTACAGGGAAAATGTTTGCTGTAGATCACTACCAGGTAGTACCGGATATAATGGCTACAGCCAAAGCTCTCGGTGGCGGTGTCATGCCAATCGGTGCTTTCACTGCCAGACCCCATATTTGGGACAAATATATGACCAGTCCGTTTTTACACACTTCTACTTTCGGTGGTAATCCATTGGCTTGTGCAGCGGCAGTTGCAGCCATCCATACCATCCGCGAAGAAGGTTTGGTTGATAAAGCTGCGGCTATGGGTGATTACCTTTTCTCAGGACTGTTTCATTTATACAAAACCTTCCCGGATGTCATCCAGGAAGTTCGCGGCAAAGGACTGTTGATTGGTATTGATTTAACCAAAGAAGGAATAGGGGGATTTCTTATGGCGGAATTGATTGGCAAAGGCGTGTTAGCCGCCTACACCTTGAATAACCCGAAAGTCATTCGTATTGAACCTCCGCTCATTATTACCAGAGAACAAGTAGATAAAGTGGTGCATATTTTTGCCGGCGCTTTGGAAAAAGCAAACGAAGTGCTTGACGACCTATAGTCCTTCCATGTTATCATATTTGAATAGGAGTGAATGAACAGTGCCGTACGTTGAAGTCACAATGCCGGTTAATTGTAACCGGTCAGAAATATATCCCATATTAAAAGGAATGGAAAAATACCCCGAATTTATGACTGATCTTATTAGCGTCGAAATTATAGAACAACAAGACAATACAACGATTACCCAATGGGTATCCAATGTAGATGGACGCATCATCAAGTGGACTGAACTTGACACCTTTGATGATGCTAATATGCATATTTCTTATAGACAAATTGATGGTGATTTAAAAAAATTTGAAGGTGAATGGATACTCACAACCATTCCCTGCGGTACCGAAATCAAACTTACTGTTGACTTTGAGTTTGGCATCCCGATGATTGCCGGTCTCCTAAACCCGATACTCAAAAAGAAAGTTCGTGACAACAGCTTGAGCATGCTGACCGCAATTAAAGATAAAATGGAAGGCTAATAGCCCTTGCCTGGCAGCCATACTGCCGCCCAATTGCTAATAGTTGTCGAATCGGAATGGAAACAATTATTTCAGGGTATACTAAAATTTGCCAAAATTATATGATTTGAATTTCAGGATGGGTGATTTATAGTCATGGAAACAACATTGGTCTTGCTCAAACCCGATGCTGTATCCCGGGGACTATGCGGGGAAGTTATACGTCGCTTTGAACAGCGCGGTTTAATAATTGCGGGAATGAAAATGCTGAAAGTATCGCCACAGCAGGCCAAAAGGCATTACCAGGAACATGTAGGAAAACCGTTTTACCCGGATTTAATTGACTACATTACTTCCGGTCCGGTTGTTGCCCTGGCCGTGAAAGGCAATCAGGCTGTTAAAGTTCTTCGGACGATGATGGGAGCAACGAATCCGGTTGATGCTTTGCCGGGAACAATAAGAGGAGATTTCGCGACCCAAATGGAAAATAACATCATTCACGGATCAGACAGCCTTAATAACGCAACCAGAGAGCTGGACATATTTTTCTCTAAGGAAGAAATATATGAATAAATACAGTATTTAGAGGTGAGAGGCATGAAAATTTATACAAAAACCGGTGATAAGGGAACTACCAGTTTACTCACCGGTGAAAGAATCAATAAGGTCAGCATCCGGGTTGAAAGTTACGGAACAATTGACGAGATCAACTCTGCTCTCGGGCTGGCCCGAGCCCTAAGTTCCTCCGTTGAACTCAAAGAGACAATCTGTAATTTACAAAAATTGCTGGTCATGCTCATGGCGGAGCTTGCCAGCGCAAATTTAGAAAAACCCTATATCACTGCCGAACATGTGCAACAATTGGAAGAATTGATTGATAAGTACGACGCTAAATTGCCGCCTTTGAAAGACTTTATTGTCCCAGGGGATACTCCCGGCGCCGCTGCCCTTGATTTAGCCCGTACAGTGGCAAGGAGAGCCGAACGGCAGGTATGGCGGCTGCGTGACAGTGAAGAATCCACAGTAAGTGAAAATACATTAATTGCGCTAAATCGTTTATCAGACTTGTGTTTTACCCTGTCCCGTTTTGAAACACAAGAATCTATTCGATAGTTTGGATGGCAGGTGATTTTGAGATGCCGATTTATGAATTTCAATGCAATCAATGTGGTATGACTTTTGATCAACTCTGCCGGATAAACTGGCAGGGCTCGGTAAAATGCCCTTCCTGTGGCAAGGAAGATTTAACGAAAATAATCTCACAGGTTAGTGGGCTTGGCCGAGGCGCAGGTGATCATTGCAGTTCCTGTTCAGGAAAAAGTTGTAACGGCTGCAACTAGTACCTCATCTGCATTAAAATCTCTGCTAATTTAGCGGTCTTTTTCCGTCCTGCTTCGTTATCGTTGCCTTGCATATTCCCGATATGCAAGGCTCCTCCGCCTTGCAGGCCAGAAAAATCCCTGCTAAATTAGCTATCGTTTTAACACAGATGAGGTACTAGCATGGTTTGTTAACTTTTTCTCAGCACAACTTTGTTTGGCCCGCATACAATATATAAAACGACTAACGACTAACGACTAACGACTTAGGATGTCTAATTGACTAGAAAAGGGCAAAATAAGGGGGCGATCACCGTGAAATTTAGATTTTACGTTGTGTCAGTGCCAGGACCACTGCGAAAAATAATGCGCTTATTTTGGAAAGGATAATATATAAACCCTAACAAAAAGAAGAGCTGTTACCATATAAAAAAGGTATACAGCTCTTTTTTTTGTATTAATGTTCCGAACTGATTATTACACTTATTAATGATTTACTGCTTACCCCGTACACTTGTTTTGTGCCGGCTTGCGGCTATTTTCCTGTCACATGAACGTTTCACTCTATATACACATAATTGTTTATAAATGGGAATAAATAATAATACTGGAATATTTTATCCGAGAATCAGTTCAACGCAAATAATAGAATATACTGAAAAGAAGGAAAATTTATATTTAACAGAGAATTGATTAAGTAATTTTCACACATTATGGATTATCTGTGTGGGACAGGAATTACACTTTATAGGAGGGACTGAACATGAAAGAGTACAAGAGTGACAAGCTAAGAAACGTTGGAATTGTATCTCATGGGGGAGCTGGGAAGACCTCGCTGACTGAAGCGTTGCTTTTTAATTCCGGCGCAGTAAGTCGCCTAGGACGAGTTGATGACGGTTCCACAACAACTGATTTCGAACCGGAAGAAGTGAAGAGGAAGGTTACTATTAGCACGGCTTTGGCTCCTTGTGAATGGCATGAAAATAAAATCAATTTTTTAGATACACCGGGCTATGCCGATTTTGCTGCCGAAGTAAAAAGCTCATTACAGGCGGCGGACAGTGCGCTGGTAGTACTGTGCGCTGCTGCCGGCGTCGAAGTTGAAACGGAAAAAGTTTGGCAATATGCCGCTGATTTAAACTTGCCGCGTATTGCGTTTATTAATAAAATGGATCGTGAAAATGCTGACTTTTATAGTGTTGTAGACACAATGAAAGAGAAATTTGGCAATGGGATTGTTCCTATTCAACTGCCAATTGGCGCCCAAGACACATTTAAAGGCATCATTGACTTAATTAAGATGAAAGCCCTAATTCCCGCAAACAATCAGGGTGCTCAATATAGCGAAACTGACATTCCCGCCGATATGGAAGCTAAGGCGGGCGAGGCCCGTACGGCCCTGATCGAAGCCGCCGCTGAATCTGACGATGATCTTCTCACCAAATACTTGGATAGCGGTGAGTTGACGGATGAAGAGATAAAGACCGGTCTTATCACCGGTATTTATCAGGCCAAAGTATTCCCTGTTCTTTGCGGTTCCGCTTATAAAAACATTGGAGCAGTTCAGGTGCTGGACGCAATAGTATCCTATCTGCCGGCTCCCGGCTTCAGAACATTTACCGGTTTCCACCCATCAACCAAGGACCCGGTGGAAAGAAAAATTTCTGATCCATTTTCAGCCATGGTATTTAAAACAACAGCTGATCCATTTGTCGGGCGTCTTAGCTTTATTCGCGTGTTCTCCGGAACCCTGAAGCCGGATAGTACACTATACAACATAAGCAAAGACAAATCTGAGCGTATCGGTAATATTTTCAGCATGAAAGGCAAAAACCAAGATCCTATGGCAATCGCCCATGCCGGCGATATTGTAGTAGTAGCTAAAATGCAGGAAACCGGTACCGGCGAATCTTTGTGCGATAGGGAAAAACCGGTAATGTTTGAGCCGGTTGCCTTCCCTAAGCCAATGTTTACCAGAGCGATTGAGGCTAAAAATAAGGGTGACGAAGATAAAATTGGTAATGCTCTGACCCGTTTGATGGATGAGGATCCTACTTTTAAAACCCGGAAAGATGTAGAGACGCATCAGCTATTGATCAGTGGTATGGGGGAACTTCATCTGGATATCATGGTTGAAAGAATGAAGCGAAAATTCAGTGTTGACGCCCTTCTTCATGCTCCTAAAGTACCGTACCGGGAAACAATACGCAGTTCCGTTAAAGTAGAAGGAAAACACAAAAAGCAAAGCGGTGGTCACGGTCAATACGGACATGTATGGCTGCAGCTTGATCCCTTGGCGCCGGGTGCTGAATTTGAATTTGTTGACTCTATCTTTGGCGGCGCAGTACCGCGTCAGTATATCCCGGCGGTAGAAAAAGGAGTACGTGATGCCATGGCCGGAGGCATCTTAGCCGGTTATCCTATGGTGGATGTTAAAGTTACCCTTTGCGACGGCTCCTACCATACTGTAGACTCTTCTGAGATGGCCTTCAAAATTGCCAGTGCCATGGCATTAAAGAAAGGTGTACTCCAAGCTAAGCCGGTATTGCTTGAGCCTATCTATTCAGTTGAAGTAATTGTGCCCGAATCTTACATGGGTGACGTAATAGGCGACCTCAACACCAAACGTGGTCGTATTCAGGGTATGGAACCGCTGGAACGGGGTCTGGGCCGTGTAAAAGCGCAAGTGCCATTGTCAGAATTATTCCGCTATAGCATTGATTTACGTTCCATCACGCAAGGACGCGGTAATTTTGATATGAATTTTTCCCATTATGAGGAAGTCCCCCAGAAAATTGCCGAAAATATTATTGTCAACGCCAAGAAAGATAAAGTAGAAGAAGCTTAATATTTTGTGCATAGCAGTTTAAAAAAATCAAAATCCTCATTATAATTAAGTATTATTATAATGGGGAGTTATTTTTATGGAGTATGGAGGTTAAGCTATGGAAGAATTTTTGCTGCGGCAGGCAAAAAATAGTGTTTGGTATGGTTTTTTCACCCATCTCACACGCAAGGGAGTAGTGCACGGCATATCCACCCGTTTAGGCGGTGTCAGTCAACTTCCTTATGCTTCCTTGAATCTAGGCCTGCATACAGGTGATTGCCGGGAAGATGTTTGGACTAACCGCAGTTTATTCTGTAAATCCCTTGGTCTTAACGCGTCCGACGCGGTGACTGCCGAGCAGACACACGGCGACCAAGTATGGGTCGTGAACAACGAAGATAAAGGAAAAGGAGCACGAAATTATTCTGACTCTATTCGGGGAACAGATGCCCTGATAACCAATGTTTCCCATCTTCCGCTTATGTTATTTTATGCCGATTGTGTACCGGTGATCATTTACGATCCGGTAAAAAAAGCCATTGGCGTGAGCCATGCCGGTTGGAAAGGGAGCGTAGCGAAAATAGCACAAAAAACTATTTTGGCCATGGCAAATAATTATGACTCCAAGCCATCGGACTGCCTGGTAGGCATCGGCCCCTCAATTGGACCATGCTGCTATGAAGTTGATCAAATAGTAGTTGAAAAACTTAGGAGCAATTTTTCAGATTGGAATGATTTTGTAACGGCACATAACGATAGGTGGAAACTTAACCTTTGGGCAGTGAACCAACGGCAATTAGAACAAATTGGTGTAAAATCAGAGAACATTGTTGTCAGCGGTATTTGCACATCCTGTAATACAGCAGTTTATTTTTCCCATAGGGCAGAGCTTGGGACTACCGGTAGATTAGCAGCGGTAGTATCCCTGTCCTTGTAAATTTGTTTGCAAGCGAAAGAATGTTAGACTATAATTAAATCATACCTGTCAAATATTTGACACCAAAAAGACGCCATTAGTATCCAATTAATATTCACGGGGATATGGCGTCTTATTTGTTTACCGAGGGAGAGAAGGGCTATGTCGTCATTAACTGTTGCCGATTTTTTATGTGATAAATTCGTTCAAATGTCACCAGATACACCTGCATCAGACGCTATTATCGTTTTGGAGCCTGATAAAATTGAAGCAGTAATAACCAATAATGGCGGTAACTGGGGAATTGTGACCAATGACAACCAATTCAAAGGAAATAAGTTGGGCGACGCCGCCGATTATTCTGTAAAAACTGTCACTATAACAGCTTTGGATAAACCAGTCGTCTCCCTGTTAAAAATACTTTCCTCCGTAACGGTTTTCGTGCTGGATAATGCGACTGTCATCGGAGTATGTACGCCGGACATGTTTGTTAAAAAACTATTTCACTATTACCAGTTACAGCAAGCAATGTTTGACGCCGTACTGGGTACGGTAGGGGAAGCTGTATGCGGTATCAATGACCGGGATCAAGTCGTCCTATGGAATAAGAGCGCCGAAAAACTGTATGGTATTGTTGCCGAAGAAATTATCGGCAATCCAATTGATAACTTTTTCTCCAACTTATTGTTACGCAAAGTAATAACTGAAAAACGGGCAGTTAAAGATCAATATCACAATCCTTGTTTACATAAACATGTATTAATTAATGCGGCGCCAATTCAATTAAACAGCCGTTTCGTCGGGGGAATATCCGCTGAACGGGATATAACCGATATTGTTCAGTTAAACCAGGAATTGTCGAAGACAAGTAACAAAATAAAGTCTTTGGAAAATGAAATCGATAAAATCAGTAGTAATACCGATGTCTTTGCCGTCATCTCGGGACACAGTCCCCAGATTGCCAATGCTATCGGCATGGCCCGCAGAGTGGCATCTGCCAATGTACCGCTCCTGCTTCGCGGCGAAAGCGGCACCGGTAAAGAAATATTCGCCCGGGCGATCCATGCGGCAAGTGGACGCCGAGGCAAATTTATTGAAATTAACTGTGGTGCCATACCGGCCAGTTTATTTGAAAGCGAGCTATTCGGCTATCAGCCTGGAGCTTTTACCGGCGCCGACCGTAAAGGAAAACCGGGTCTCTTCGAACTTGCTGATACCGGTACTTTGTTTTTAGATGAAATCGGGGAATTGCCAAAAGATATGCAGGTTAAACTTCTTCGTGTTTTGCAGGAAAAAAACTTTTACAGAATTGGCGGTGACAAGCCGGTTCAGGTAGATGTCAGAATTATTGCGGCAACTCACCGGAATTTAGAGGAAATGATAGGCCGTAATGAGTTTCGGGATGATTTATATTACCGCCTTAATGTAGTGACAATCAATCTTCCCCCCTTAAGGGACAGACGTGAAGACATTCCCGAACTTGTCTACAAAGGCATAAAACGTTTCACTGCTATGCATAGTTCCGGCACCGTCATAAATAAAGTTGAACCGGAGCTTATGGCTTTGTTCCTTGAATGTGATTGGCCGGGAAACGTGCGTGAGCTAAACAATACCTTAGAGCGACTAGTTCTTTTGGCCGATGGTGAAATGCTGAGCACTACCAATTTACCGGCAAACTTCCGGGGCAATATCGCAAAAAAACAAGAATCCATCCCCAATAGTACTGGAAGGCAATTAACGATATCCGAACTTGCCAAAATTGAACAGTCGCTAATTGAACAGGTCCTAAAAAAGGAAAATTATAATAAAACTGCCGCCGCTAAGCGGTTAGGTATTCCCCGCAGCACGTTGTATTACAAAATGAAGCTGTTTAATATCCGTTGTTCTTGTCAATAAATTGACATATTGTCAGTTTATTGACATATTACTTACTTACCATTTAATCTCCAATAAGAGGGGCATATGAAGTAGGAAGACAGTGAGACAAATAAATGAGTAGATAAAATGTTTAAGACTCGCTTCCGCGGGTCTTTATTATTTATTCGCTGGCATGAAATATGCATTATCAGTTTATGGGGGTGTGGGAATGCGTATTACAAATCATCCGATATTAACATTCGCCCAAGGTAATTTTGTTAAATTTACTTTCAATGGGCAAGAACTGGAAGGTATTGCCGGCGAACCAATTGCTGCCTCACTTCATGCTGCCGGCATCAAGGTCTTTAGGCATAGTCATGAACGTAGTCGCCCGCGTGGATTGTTCTGCGCTATTGGCAACTGTTCATCATGCCTTATGGTGGTTAATGGGGTGCCCAATGTGAGAGTATGTGTGGCGCCTCTGGAATCAGGCATGAAGATTGAGACGCAAACAGGGAGAGGAATACTGCTATGACTGAAATAGATATTGCAGTTATCGGTTCAGGCCCTGCAGGATTAATGGCAGCCATTAATGCAGCTAAAGCGGGTGCCCAAGTCCTGATAATTGAAAGAGCCAATTATCAGGGTGGGCAGTTGATAAAGCAGACCCATAAGTTCTTTGGCTCTAAAAATGAATATGCCGGGGAACGGGGGATTGATATTGCAAACCTTCTTGCGCGGGAAACAGGCAACACGCCAAATATTACTTCCTGGCTGAGCGCTACAGCTTTAGGCTATTATCCGGATAGTGGTATATTAACCATTAATCACAACGAAAAATTTGAGACGATTAAAGCTGGAAAAATAGTAGTGGCTACCGGCGCAGCCGAAAAGACTTTGCTGTTCCCTAATAATGACTTGCCTGGTATTTCAGGCGCCGGCGCAGTGCAAACTTTGATGAATGTTCACGGGGTTCTGCCAGGCAAACGTATGCTGATGGTCGGGGCGGGCAATATCGGCTTAATTGTTGCTTATCAATTGCTGCAAGCCGGCGTGGAGGTGGCCGGCATCGTTGAAGCTGCGCCAACCGTAGGCGGTTATTGGGTTCATGCTGCCAAAATCCGTCGGGCAGGTGTGCCAATTTTTACCTCTCATACGGTAAAATCTGCCCATGGGAAAAATGCTTTGGAAAAAGTCACCATTTGGCGTTTGGATTCTAAATGGCAACCGGTAGCCGGCAGCGAAAAGGATATCGAAATAGACGGCTTGTGCCTTGCAGTAGGCTTGTCGCCACTCACCGAATTATTGTGGCAAGCAGGATGCAAGCTCTCCCATGTGCCCGCGCTGGGAGGATACGTTCCATGGCGCGATTATAATATGCTTACCAGTCACCCCGATATTTACGTTGCCGGAGACGTGGCGGCAGTTGAGGAAGCATCGGTTGCCATGGTAGAGGGTAAAATCGCCGGCATCGCCGCAGCCCTTGCCTTAGGTTTTAATGATCTCTCTTCTGGGCAAGAATTACAAGCGGCCCACCTGCAATTAACAGCTCTGCGTTCTGGTCAAGTAAGCGCAAAAATTCGATCCGGTTTGGCTAAGGTCACTGTTTCGTCTGAGCGGAGCTTTTGGGAGAAGGTGATATAAATGCTGGCACAAACAGGTGTACCAACAGTAGAAGACATTGCTTCGATTACGCCCAACGGTGAAAGATTAAAAAAAGGACCGATTGCTGTTTTGGAATGCTTTCAAAATATACCTTGCAACCCCTGTGTCGACGCTTGCTCCCGGAAAGCTATCCGGATGGAAAGTGATATAAACCAATGTCCGCAACTTGACGATTCACTCTGTAATGGCTGTGGTATATGTTTGGTCCATTGTCCCGGTCTGTCCGTTTTTATTATTGATCAGTCCTATAGTGATACCGAAGCCGTAATAAAAATCCCTTTCGAGTTTTACCCGCTCCCGGCAATAGGCCAGTGTGTAGACGCGGTAAACCGGGCGGGTCAGGTTATCGGCAGCGCCAAAGTTCTAAAAGTGCAAACCACTAATAACAAGACCAATATATTATGGCTGGCGGTTCCTAAAGAATTGTCCATGGAAGTGCGAAACATTGCCTGGCGGAAGGAAGGAGAAGATGAATGACAGACTCGATTATTGTTTGCCGTTGTGAAGACATTACACTAGCTGAGATTCGGGCAGCAATAGAAGATGGCAAGCACTCTATTGATGAAATCAAACGTACTTGCCGCTGCGGTATGGGCCCCTGTCAAGGCCGAAACTGTATTCCTTTAATTGTTGAGGAAATCGCCAGGCAACTAAATAAACCGGTTGGTGAAGTGGAGTTACCCACCTTCCGCCCACCCGCGTCACCAATCAAGTTAGGAGTATTGGCCGGAGGTGCGGAAAATGATTGATCATGCCGATATAGTAGTAATTGGCGGCGGAGTTGTGGGCTGCTCAATCGCTTATAATCTGGCCAGGCAGGGAGTTAAAGGAATTGCCGTTATTGAGAAGGGATATCTTGCCAGCGGCGCAACCGGCCGTTGCGGGGCGGGAGTAAGAACGCAATGGGGGACAGAAACCAATTGCATTCTGTCCCGCGAAAGTATAAGAATGTATGAAAACCTGCCTGAAATATTAGATGTAGCTGGAGATATTGAATTTAAGCAAGGCGGTTACCTGCTTCTTGCCTACACTGACAAAATGGTAGATCAATTCCAAAAAAATTTAGAACTGCAGAACTCTTTGCATATACCTTCCTTCTGGGTTTCCCCCCCTGAGGCGAAGGAAATTGTGCCGCATTTAAATATTGAAGGTCTGTTAGGGGCAACATTCTGCCCGCAGGACGGTCACTGCAATCCCTTTAAAGTCAGCGAGTTATATGCCCAAGCTGCTAAAAATTTAGGAGTTGCAATTTATACTTATACCGAGGTAACCGGAATTGACAGTGTTTCAGATAGAATTACTGCGGTTAAGACGACGAAAGGAGATATTAAAACAGGTATTGTGGTCAATGCCGCCGGGAGTCATGCCGGGTTAATTGGCCGGATGATTGGGGTTAATCTGCCAATTTCCCCTGAGAGGCATGAAATTTTGGTGACTGAACCGGTAGAACCAATCCAAAAGCCAATGGTAATGAGTTTCTATCATAATCTTTATTGTCAGCAAACACCTCATGGCAGTTTCATCATGGGTATCGGACATCCTGATGAGCCGGAAAGCTTTAATATTAAATCAAGCTGGGAATTTTTAATAGAAATGGCTAAAAAAATCACCAATCTGCTCCCGCCATTAGCCAGCCTGAATGTGGTCAGACAATGGTCAGGGCTTTATGATATGTCGCCTGATCGCCAGCCAATTCTAGGCGAAGACCGCAGCATTAAAGGATTTTTCACCGCCGCTGGCTTTAGCGGGCACGGTTTCATGATTGCGCCGGCAGTTGGCAAACTGATGTCAGAAGTCATCGTTGGCAAACCGGCATCGCTGTCTATCGATATCAATGTATTTCACGCTGAGCGCTTTGAACGCGGCGAATTGTATATTGAGCCTTCCGTTGTTTAATGGCGGATTAACAATTTATTGTACAGGAGGAATATTATGTATATTGAATTCAAAAATGAACCTTTTACCAATTTTGCTTTACCGGAAAACAAGCTTGCTATGGAACAGGCTTTAAAAAGTGTTGCCGTACAAAAAGGAAAACATTACCCGCTGGTAATTGGCAATGCAAAAGTTGATACCGAAGCCCGGATTACTTCGGTAAACCCTTCAAATTTCCAAGAAATAATCGGCACTACCGCCAGGGCCAATGTCGAACTGGCCGAACAAGCTGTTCAAAGTGCCTTAAAAGCTTATGAATCTTGGCAATATGAAAGTCCCGAAGTACGGTCCCGCTATCTATTCAAAGCGGCGGCTATTATGCGGCGACGTAAATTTGAGTTTTCTGCCTGGCTGGTTGAAGAAGCCGGCAAGAACTGGGCCGAAGCCGATGCCGATACAGCGGAAGCCATCGACTTTTTGGAGTACTACGCGCAGCAAATGCTTAAATATGCGCAAGGCATGCCGATTATTTCGATTCCCGGGGAGCAAAACGATTGCTTTTACATCCCTCTGGGTGTAGGGTTGATTATACCGCCTTGGAACTTTCCACTGGCTATTTTGACAGGTATGACGGCGGCAGCAGTGGTTGCAGGTAACACTGTAATTATGAAACCTGCCAGTTCCACTCCCGTAATTGCCGCCAAATTCATGGAGCTATGGGAAGAAGTAGGGTTGCCTGCCGGAGTAGTAAATTATCTTCCTGGCAGTGGCGGAGCCATCGGGGACTATTTGGTAAGCCATACTCAAATCAGATTTATCAATTTCACCGGCTCAAAAGAGGTAGGGTTACGTATCAATGAACTGGCAGCCAAAACCTCTCCCGGCCAAAAATGGATTAAACGTGTTATTGCCGAGATGGGAGGAAAGGACGCCATTGTTGTTGACAGTGAGGCCGACCTGGATGAAGCTGCAGCCGGCATCATAACCTCCGCTTTTGGATTTCAGGGACAAAAGTGTTCAGCCTGTTCCCGCGCCATCGTCGTCGCCGATGTTTATGACGAGGTTGTATCTAAAGTGGCTGCCAAAGCATCTCAGTTGAAACTGGGTTCTGCCAGTGATCCCACAGTGAATCTCGGACCGGTTATTGATAAAAATGCCTATAGCAAAATACTTGAATATATTGAGATCGGTAAATCGGAGGGACGTCTGGTTACAGGCGGAGAAAAAGGAGCAACTGAAGGTTACTTTATTCAGCCTACCGTATTTGCCGAGATAGATCCGCAGGCCAAAATTGCTCAGGAGGAAATCTTCGGTCCGGTTGTCGCGATTATTAAAGCAAAGGATTATGACGACGCCATTCGCATTGCCAATGACACCGAGTACGGTCTTACAGGCGCTGTGTATTCAAAAAACAGAGTAAAACTCGAGAAAGCGCGCCGCGAATTCCACGTGGGTAACTTGTATTTTAACCGGAAATGCACCGGAGCGCTGGTAGGTGTTCATCCTTTTGGCGGCTTTAATATGTCCGGAACCGACTCCAAAGCCGGCGGAGCGGATTATTTGCTACTTTTCCTACAGGCCAAGTCAGTTTGTGAAAAGTTGTAAGAAAAAATACTGAGGATGCTTGTAAGATTATTCAAAAAAATGCTTGCCAAAATTATTAAAACATACTAGAATGTATAATCATAGGAGACAATAGTCTCTGATATACCTTAAGGCAATGATGCTTTTTGGAGAATTAAGTTGTATTTTTAATTCTCCAAGAAGCTTTGTTTTTAAGGTAATACATAGGTTTATCTATCTTTATCTATTCATGTTGCTATTGTGGAGGTGATTTGAATCAAATTTTAGGATAACCACGGATTATACATATCTAAATGACGGATAGGAGAGGGGACTTATGAGTAAAGTTAGTTTCAAAATCACCTGTTTAGTAATGATGCTCACTTTGGTCGCAGGTATGATAGCAGGCTGTGGTGATACCGGCAGCAAAGACATAAAAATCGGGGTCGTCTACGAACTGACCGGAAATACCGCTTCCTTCGGAACGGCTGCCGCTAACGGCACCAAACTTGCTATTAAGGAAATTAACGCCAAAGGTGGCGTACTAGGCAAGCAAATTCAAATTGTGGTAGCGGATAACAAAGGTGAACCTTCTGAATCCACTAACGCTATGACTAAAGTTATTACTCAAGATAAGGTAATAGCTGTTGCTGGCTTCACTGTCAGTTCCAACGGAATTGCCGGATCGACGGTTGCTGAAGTCAATAAAATTCCTTTTGTAGCGACAGCTACTACTAACCCCAAAGTCACTCTTGACGAAAAAACCGGTAAAACGAAAGACTACGTATTCCGCGCCTGCTTCATTGACCCGTTTCAAGGTACAGTTGGCGCTAACTTTGCACTGAACGCTCTGAAAGTGAAAAAAGCCGCCATTATGGTTGACAACTCCAGCGACTACAGCAAAGGCTTGACTCAATTCTTCAAAGACGCCTTTACTAAAGGGGGAGGCCAAATCTTGGCTGAAGAAGCATTCCTCCAAAAAGATCAGGATTTCAAGGCTATCTTGACCAAGATTAAAGCCCAAAATCCGGATTTGATATACCTTCCCGCTTATTATGAAGAAGTCGGCAAGATTGTAAAACAAGCTCGTGAAATGGGTATCAACGTACCAATTCTCGGCAGTGACGGCTGGGATTCTCCTAAACTGGTAGAAATCGGCGGTAAGGAAGCCATGAACAATACCTATTTTACCAATCTTTATTCAGTAGAAGATACTAATCCTGCGTCCAAGGCTTTTGTTGAAGCTTACAAGAAAGAATATGGTCAAATACCTGACGCGATGTCTGCTATGGGATATGATGCCGCCTATTTGCTGGTGGACGCCATCAAGCGGGCTAACAGCACAGAAGCAGCCAAAATCCGCGAAGCTCTTGCCGCAACCAAAGGATTTAAAAGCTTAAGCGGTGATATGGATTTAAGCGCTACCCACGATGCTATTAGAAGCGCAGCCATTATTGAAATGAAAGATGGAAAGCAAGTTTACAAGGATACAGTTAAACCTTAATAAAGTTACTGAAATGCACCGCCGAAAAATTAACGGCGGTGCATTTTTATTTTAAAACCATATTTATAGTTTTATGTAAAAACGATAAAATAATATATATATCACTGAAAGGAAAATTCTGTTTATGAGCGAATAAACTAAATATAAATGGAGGGTTTGTTTTGTCTGTTAAACAAAATATAATAGAAATTACCAATAAGATTAATGAATCACTGAATAGGCGTACTGCCGCTAATATAACTGATAGCGTCAAAATTATTGCCGTAACTAAGAATCAGACCGTGACAGCCATGCTGGAGGCAATTGACGCCGGAATAACCGCCGTCGGGGAAAACCGTATACAAGAAGCGCTGACAAAATATCCTGAAATAACCGGAACAGCCAATTGCAAGGTTGAATGGCACCTTATCGGTCATCTGCAAACCAATAAAGCCCGTTTAGCCGTACAGTATTTTGACATGATTCATTCTGTTGACAGTGAACGATTAGTTACTGATATTGACCGCGCCGCAGCTAAACTATCGAAACGGCAAGACATTCTGATTCAAGTAAATGTGGCTGGTGAAGACACAAAGTATGGCATACCGCCTAAAATCAGGGATCTGCTTGCCTTGGTCCGGGCCGTTAGCGAACTGGAAAATGTCCGTTTATGCGGCTTGATGACCGTCGCTCCTTATTGCGATGACCCTGAAGCTGTAAGACCCTTCTTCCGGGAACTGTATTATCTTTATAATGAAATTGTTTCTTTAAATATTGCCCGTGTTGAAATGAAATGGCTCTCGATGGGAATGACAAATGATTATTGTGTCGCCATTGAAGAAGGGGCTAATATTGTCCGAATCGGTACGGGAATCTTCGGAACTCGATATTATTGAGGAGGTATTCATATGAAATTCATGGAAAAAGTGTGGGGCAGCTTGGGCCTGTTTGAATCCGTGGAGGGGGATGACCAGCGTCCCAAAAACGAAGAATCAGAAACAAAGGCCAAGAAGAATAATAATGTAGTTTCATTGCCTATGCCTCATCAACAGCAACAAAGTCCCGCAGCAAAGCAGGTAAAAGTAATGGTAGTAGAGCCGTTCTCTTTCGATGATGCTCAACACGTGGCCGATTTCCTGAAAAATAGAAAACCGGTTGTTGTTAATCTGGAAAATACTGATGTCGATATTGCCAAACGCATGATTGATTTCATTAGTGGTACAACTTATGCATTAAGCGGTTCAATTCAAAAAGTGGGGAATAATATTTTCCTGTGTGCACCGGCAAATGTAGATGTAGCGTATAGTTCCCGCGAAGAAAATATGGACAAGGCTTTCCTGCCTTGGAATAAACAGAGTTAAGACCGAAGTAAAATCGGAGGTAATATGCTATTAAATAAAACAATAGGATTTATTGGCGGTGGAGCCATGGCCGAAGCGCTCATTCGCGGTATTCTAAAATCGGGAATGATTGAAGCATCCCAGTTAATTGTAAATGACATCTCATCTGAGCGTCTTCGATATCTAACTAATCTATTTTCTGTAGAGACTACGAGTGACAGTCAGGAATTGGCTAAAAAAGCCGATGTGTTGTTTTTGACTGTGAAACCCCAAGTCATGAACCATGTTGTCGACCAAATTACCCCGGTGGTTTCAAAGTCCACGATAATTGTTTCCGTGGCAGCCGGTGTAACATTATCCACTTTACAAAATAAAATGCCGGGAGTACCCGTAGTTCGGGTAATGCCCAACACCGCTGTTGCCGTAGGCGAAGGTATGTCGGCCATTGCCCTCGGCAAATATGCGACAAGTTCCATTGGTGAAATGGTATCCTCTGTTTTCGCTTCGGTTGGTAAGGTTGTTACAGTGGGCGAGGACTTAATGGATGCGGTAACCGGTTTGTCCGGTAGTGGGCCGGGATATGTCTATGTTCTGATTGACGCGCTTACTGACGCCGGGGTTCGAGTAGGATTTTCCCGCCAAACAGCTTTGTTACTGTCAGCTCAAACATTACTGGGTGCGGCAAAGATGGTCCTGGAAACGGGGGAACATCCCGCCAAATTGCGCGACATGGTTACTTCTCCCGGCGGTACCTCTATCACCGGCATTCACGTTTTGGAGCAGAAAGGCGTAAGAGCGGCTTTGATTGACGCCGTGGTAGCGGCAACGGAAAGGTCCAAGGAAATGGGGCGGAAGTAAATGAGCGAACGAGATAAGATTCTTCGCTATTACAGTGCTTCCGGTGAAGGGGAACTCGCCGCTAAACTTCTTGATTTGGCCGAGTGGGTTTTAAAAAATCACAAATATAAAATCAGTGAATTTTTAGACCCCCATAGTCAGACTATCGCGGAAACCATTGCAGCTCATTATAATCGCCTGACATTACTTAGTAATGGTGGGTATACGGGAGCAGAAAGACGAAAAGTCGCCTTTGCCGATAATGATTTTTTGGCTATTACAGAAGATGTGGATTTTTCAATTAATGCCCTCAGTATCAACTGGGATATCCGCTATTACAGCTTATCTCATCGCGACGTACTGGGCGCCGTTTTAGGGCTGGGAATTAAACGTGAAGTCACTGGCGATATTATTATGCTGAAAGACCATTGTCATATTATCGTGGATAATATGATGACGGAATATATCATCAACAACCTGACTACTGTCGGTCAGGCTCCGGTGACAATAGAAAAAATTATGCTAAATGAAATTGCGCCCCGGGAAGAGAAAGTGAAAGAGATAAGATCGACGGTGGCTTCCTTGCGGCTTGACGCGGTGGCTGCAGCCGGTTTTGGCACATCCCGTACCAGGATGGCGGAAGAAATTGCGGCCCTGAAGGTCAAAGTGAACTGGCAAGAGGCAAAAAGTTCTTCTCAAACCGTGAAAATAGGTGATGTAATCTCTATGCGAGGACGCGGTCGGGTAGAAGTGTGTGAAATTCCTGGACAAACTAAAAAAGGGCGCTTCAGCGTCGTATTACGACGCTTCATATAAATATCTATTCAGATTATAAATGCCACGAACTATCCTGAAAATCTAAAACGTCGTAAGATAAAGGAACCGGAACCACAGAGACACAGAGAACGCAGAGGGACACGGAGAAAGGATAACGAAGAGTGTTGAAAAAACATAAATAATTAAACCCTCTGCGTTTCTCTGCGCCCTCTGCTCCTCTGTGGTAAAACGTTCTCCATTTTTATAAGCAGTTCCCTATTTAAAGACGAATAGTTACTAAAATAAATTATGGGAGTGTATGTAAGTATGCTGACGCCGTTGGATATTCATAACAAAGAGTTTAAGCATGGTTTTCGGGGCTACAATGAAGAAGAAGTTGACGAATTTCTTGACCAGGTAGTAAAGGATTATGAAACTTTATACCGGGAAAATATTGATCTAAAAGAAACAGTTGAACGGCTCAACGGAAAATTGGAACATTATCAACATATGGAAAATACACTTCACAGTACACTGGTCATTGCCCAAGAAACAGCCGAAGAAGTGAAACTCAATGCCAAAAAGGAAACCGAGCTGATTATTAAAGAAGCGGAGATTCGCGCCCAGGGAATGGTTGATGAAGCTTTTGCAAAAGTTCGTAGGTTAACAGGTGAATATGAAGATTTGCAAAAACAGTCCCAAATTTTCCGTACAAGGCTGCGTACCTTATTGCAGGCTCAAATGGATATGCTTAATAACGCCAAGGAAGAGGATGAAAACTAATATTGAATATTCAAAACCTGAATATCAAGGAATTTGCTGACGGCATCGCTTTTAAGGTGAAGGTGCAGCCGCGAGCCAGCAAAAATTGCGTTGCCGGGATTGTAGAAGATTCCCTAAAAATCAGTTTGACTTCACCGCCGGTTGATGGCGAAGCAAATATTGCTTGCATAGCTTATATTGCCGAATTGTTTAATGTATCCAAAAGTCAGGTGCGTATTACCACTGGGGAAAAAAGCCGCACTAAGATTATTAAAATTGAGACAATCGACAAAAACCAATTTACAGCCATATTATCCCGCTATTTAGCCTGAATATAGATATAATGCATTAAAGAATTGACATCCGGGTATTAGGATAAGCGGAGGTTAAGCGGCAGCGTCGAAGCGTTCCTAATATCCGGATATAATTTCAATTCTTTAATACGTTCCATATAGATATTATAATTTGACTTTATCCCCCAATGTTAATATAATATTGTATGCATATATCCTTATATTGTTATGGTAATGACGGAGACATTAGCCTCAGATTTATAGGTTACAGCGAGCCGGCGGAATGGTGGAAGCCCGGTTATACCTTGTCTTTGGTGAAAATCACTCCTGAACTGCGAACCGAATTTTTCAGGTAGGCTTCGCCGTTTGACGCCCGTTAGCGCGTTGAAAGAGCTGCAATACTGTAGCAAATAGGGTGGTACCACGGGATTGACCTCTCGTCCCTTGCGGGATGCGGGGTTTTTATTTTTGGAGGTGTACAGATTGGACTACAGCAAATCCCTTAACTTACCGCAGACTGAATTTCCTATGCGGGGAAACTTGCCGGAACGGGAGCCAAAATTACTAGAATACTGGCATAACGAAGCCATATACCAAAAGAAGATTAAACGGAATCAAGGTAATCCGAAATTTATTTTGCATGACGGTCCTCCGTACGCAAATGGAAACATCCATATTGGTACGGCATTAAATAAAATTTTAAAGGATATTATCGTAAAATATAAATCATTGCACGGTTTTGCAGCTCCTTATGTTCCCGGTTGGGATACTCACGGCTTGCCTATTGAACATGCAGCCATTAAAATTCTTGGTCTTAACAGACATGAACTAAATCCCCTGGATTTAAGACGCGAATGCAGACAGTACGCGTTTAAATGCCTTGATATGCAGCGTGAAGACTTTAAACGTCTGGGAATTACCGGTGATTGGGAGAACCCCTATGTAACTCTTTATCCGGAATACGAGGCCAAACAGATTGAAGTATTTGGCGAAATGGCGAAAAAAAATTATATATACAAAGGTCTGAAATCGGTATACTGGTGTACCTCTTGCGAAACAGCCCTGGCGGAAGCTGAAATTGAATATGCAGAAAAAAAGTCCCATTCAATCTTTGTTAAATTTCTGTTAGTTGACGACAAAGGCAATTTACCTGTTGGCGTTGATCGTGAACGGGTCTTTGCCGTGATTTGGACGACCACTCCCTGGACGATGCCAGCTAACGTAGCCATTGCTGTAAACCCTGACCTGGAATACGCCTGGGTAGAAGTCAACGACGAAATATATCTGTTGGCGAAAGAATTGGTTGAAACGGTTACCAAAGCCAACGGCTTGGAAAACTATACAATATTGTCCACGCTGAAAGGCTCAGCCACCGAAGGAATGCTTTTTCATCATCCGTTCTTTGACCGTGAGGCACCGGTCATTTTAGGTGACCATGTTACTTTAGAGCAAGGCACAGGCTGTGTCCACACCGCTCCCGGACACGGCCAGGAGGACTTTGAGGTTGGCGCCAAGTATGGATTACCGGTAATTAGTCCGGTAGATCCAACAGGCCACTTTACAGCCGAAGCCGGTAAATTTCAGGGTATGTCAGTAAACGATGCCAACGTTCCTATCATCAAAGAATTGGCTGAGCGCAGCATGCTTCTCGGTAAAAGCTCAATTAAGCACCAGTATGCGCACTGCTGGCGGTGCAAAAATCCAATTATCTATCGGGCAACGGAACAGTGGTTTGCTTCGGTAGAAGGTTTTCGACAAGAAGCTTTGAATGCAATCAAAGACGTAACCTGGATTCCTTCCTGGGGCGAGGACCGCATTCACAACATGGTTGCCGACCGTCAGGACTGGTGCATCTCGCGGCAAAGAGTCTGGGGGGTGCCTATACCAATTTTTTACTGCACCGAATGTAACACTCACATTATCAACGACACTACCATTACTGCAGTTGCCGATCTCTTCCGCCGGGAGGGGTCAGATGCCTGGTGGGCAAGAACAGCTGCCGAAATTTTACCTGACGGATTTATATGTCCGCACTGCGGTCATAATACTTTCCGGAAGGAAACAGATATCATGGACGTTTGGTTTGACAGCGGGTCCAGTCATGCCGCTGTTTTAAAGCAACGAGACGAACTTGTCTGGCCGGCGGACCTGTACCTGGAAGGCAGTGATCAACATCGTGGCTGGTTCCAGTCGTCTCTCCTTACTTCGGTGGCAACTACCCATACCGCTCCGTACAAGGCTGTATTGACCCATGGCTTTGTGGTTGACGGTGAAGGTCGCAAGATGTCCAAGTCTATCGGCAATGTAATTTATCCGCAAGAAGTTATCAAGCAGTATGGCGCTGATATATTGCGTCTATGGGTTGCCTCAGCGGATTACAAGGCGGATATCCGCATATCCAATGATATACTAAAGCAAATGGCTGAGGTATACCGTAAAATCCGCAATACTTTTCGTTATATTCTTGGCAACTTACAAGATTTCGACCCCAATACCTGCAAAGTTGAATATGGAGATTTGCTTGAAATCGACCGCTGGGCTCTTCTTCGTCTTGAGCAGGTTCGCTCCAAAATTACTCAGGCCTATGAAGATTACGAATTCCATCTCTTATACCACAGCGTGCACAATTTCTGCGCCATTGACTTAAGCTCCATTTATCTTGATATATTAAAAGACCGGGTCTATACGGAACTGCCGAATTCGCTGGAACGTCGGGCCGCTCAAACGGCTATGTATGAAATTTTAACTACGCTGGTAACCTTGGTCAGCCCAGTACTGACTTTTACGGCGGAAGAAGTTTGGCAGCATATGCCCAAAGAAGCAGGTATGCCGGAAAGTGTCCAGCTAACCACTTGGCCCAAAGTCCGTAAGGAATACCTGGATGCCGAATTAGAAATAAAATGGGATACCCTGTTGACCATTCGCAGTGAAATAACCAAAGCACTGGAAAATGCGCGCCGCAACAAGGTAATCGGCCATTCTTTGGATGCATCTGTGGCCTTATACGCTACGGGAGATGTATTTGCCGCTTTAGCCGCAGTAAAGGATGACCTGGCTACGTTATTAATCGTATCCGGGGTGGAGTTATTTGAAAATCTCGCAGCGGCTCCTTCCGAAAGCTACAAAGCTGAAGATATGAACTTGGCGATTGCCGTTTTACCTGCACAAGGTCAAAAATGCGAGCGTTGCTGGATTTATAATGACACAGTTACACAAAATTCCGAACACCCGACACTGTGCCATAGATGCGCCACTGTAATAAAACAGCTATAGCCATTTGTATTATTATATTTATATATATTTACAAACCGGGGACTCCCCGGTTTATTTTTTCCTCATTGGGAATAATAATTATAGTGGGTGAGTATTGGCATGGATTTGAATAATAAAAAAATAGATAAAATAAAGGAAACTCACGGTAAGGCCCCGGAATTGATAGCAACCCAATTGAATAAATTGGTTCAGCATTTGGAAGCTCTGCGCATTGCGGAATATCTCGAATTGCTGGAACGTCCGGGACGTCTAATTTTTACCAACTTTGTTGCCGGGATTGCAAGAGGTTTAGGTATCGCAATAGGAGCCAGCTTAGTATTCGCTTTACTTTTATCCTTTTTAAAACATTTGATTTTGCTCAACATTCCTCTAATCGGTGGTCTGATTGCAGATATTGTACGTATCGTTGAAACTAAAAACGGCATATAAATCTGAATAGATTGATGGGAGGACTACAATGATTAATAAAGATTAACAAACCGGACGCAATTTGAAGTGCGTTCGGTTTTATTCTTTGCAGTACCATAAGTAGTTGTCTTTCTCGATAAGTGAAGGATTTTGTTTATTTATGTATAACTTATATTAAAAAATTTCAGTTTGGGATATGCTTATTTTAGTTGTTATATCCTGATAGCGCTTAAAGGGGAAGGCTTAATGGAAAAACCGGAAACCCAGCAACCGTTTTTATATTACATAAAATTAAGTGTTTTGGTTCTAATAATAGCTTTTTACCTATATTTACCCGGAGTACAAAACTTCGTCACCAGCGGAATTTTTTACTTACATCACAGGGATTTTGATGGTTTGCGCCTATTTATTCTGTCTTACGGCATTTGGGCGCCTGTTACAAGTGTTGCCTTAATGACTTTACAATCCATTGTGCCGTTAGTACCAGGATTGATTATTACCCTTACCAACGCTTGGATTTTTGGCTGGAAATTTGGCGCCCTCTATTCGTGGGCAGGTGCTTTGTTAGGAGCCACGCTGGATTTCGGAGTAGCCCGCTGGTATGGTCGCCCAGTGGTTGAGCATTTTCTTAATATAAAATACCTTAAATACCTTGACTGGATGGACACTTTTTTCAAGCGCCATGGAGTATTAACGATATTCATTACCAGACTTACTCCGGTCGTACCTTTTAAAGTTATCAGTTACGGTGCAGGTCTTACTGCCATATCCTTGCCTCAGTTTAGCATTGCTACGGCGGTTGGACAAACTCCGGCGATCGTACTATACTCAATACTTGGCCAAAACTTAACTCATAATGTATTTTCGTTAATTACCGTCACATCTTTACTCATCATCGCCGGCGCTGTGGCTTTTTATTATCGCAAAACGATCGAGCGGTATTTATTAAGTAATAAAGGCGGCAAGTAAAATGCTTCTTTACCCTATTTACCCTCGGGTAAAAATCAGGTAATATGTATGATATACTTAATTTACTTACTTTCGGGACAGGAGGAACAAGGATGTCTATGTTCTTAGTAGCGCTTATAACAATTACTACGATAATCATCGACCAAACTGTGAAATATTATGTTCAGTCACAAATGCTGCCTGGTCAGTCAATTCCGGTAATAGAGGGCATTTTTCACATTACATATATTCTCAATCCTGGTGCAGCCTTCGGGGTTTTAGAAAACCAAACTATTTTTTTTGTTACGGTTGCTTTTTTAATGCTGGGAATTAGCATCTACTTTTTTTCCCAAATACCACAGCACTATCGGTTGATGCGTTTCGGCCTCAGTTTGATGGCTGGTGGAGCAGTCGGCAATGTCATTGATCGAGTTAAAGCAGGCGTTGTAGTAGATTTTTTTGATTTTCGTATTTGGCCCGTGTTTAATATAGCCGATATGGCAATCGTAACGGGAGTCAGTTGTATCATTTATTCAATTATATTTTTAATCCCGCGTAGTGAGTTAAAGGAAAAAAACGGATAAGGAGCGTGTTTCAAAAAACACGCAACCATAATGTAGGTAAGGGTGGTTCAAAATGCCTAGTGGCCTGTCTACATTGAAAGCGTAAATGAATTCGCGGGAATTTTTTCGCAAGGCGAGGCGGAGGAAGCGCACATATCGGACATATGTAAGCTGACGACAACGAAGCATGGCGGAAAAAGGCCCGCGAAGTAATTATGATTTCAGTGTAGACAGACCACTAGATGCTAGGCGCGATGAGGACGTGAGCGGAACAGTACAAGTAAGTACGTGAAGCGATCGCCCGCAAGGAGCAACAACGCAGATGGGCGTTTTGAAACAGCCTTGATAAGGAGCGAGCTTACCTAGTGCATGAAAACTGGTCGGATTTTAATGCCACATATCGGTTCGAAGCAGCTCACGCTGAAAAAGGAACCAGACTTGATGTGTTTATCGCAGCCAAAATACCTTCTCTATCCCGATCTCATATTCAAAGGTTGATAGCCGCAGAATGCGTATGGGTCAATAGTAAAACGGTAAAAGCAAACTATAAAGTACAAATAAATGATAAGATTGAGATAACCATCCCTGAAGTTGAGCCGATTGATGTAATCCCGGAAAGCATTCCGCTGGATATATTATATGAAGATCAAGATATTATTGTTATCAATAAGCCGCGCGGTATGGTAGTACATCCGGCAGCCGGCAACTACAGAGGAACTTTGGTAAATGCTCTGTTGGAACACTGTAAAGATTTATCCGGAATTAATGGCGTCATTCGTCCCGGGATAGTACATCGCCTGGACAAAGATACTTCCGGCGTTATTGTGGCTGCCAAGACAGATCGCGCCCATCTTAACCTGGCCGAACAAATCAAATCCCGGGTCGCCAGCCGTAAATATTTGGCGATTGTTCATGGAAATATCATAGAAGAGCAGGGAGTTATTAACGCCCCTATCGGCAGACATCCGTCGGACCGGAAAAAAATGGCTGTTACTTTTAGCAACAGCAAAGAAGCGGTAACCCGCTTTCGGGTGCTGGAACGATTCGGTAATTATACATTGGTAGAATGTAAATTACTTACCGGACGCACACACCAAATCAGAGTACATATGAGTTATATTGGTCATCCGGTAGCCGGTGATCCCAAATATGGTCCTGAACGCCGGCATTTTGATATTGCAGGTCAAGCGCTGCATTCCGCCGAACTATCCATAATACATCCGGTCACCGGTCGGCCAATGAGCTTTAGCGCCCCTTGTCCCCAAGATATGACGAATATTATGTCAATATTACATAAGAATAATAACAATTAATTATGGGAGGAAATTAGATTATGCGCAAAACAATTGTTGATAAAACTATCATCATGGATGCTCAGGCAATCAGAAGAGCGCTAATCCGGGTTGCACACGAATTAGCTGAAAAAAACAGGGGTGTGGCAAATTTGGTGCTTGTAGGTATACGAACCCGCGGTGTACCTATTGCCTACAGCTTGGCAGAAGAAATAAAAAAAATTGAAGGGATAGAGGTTCCGGTCGGCATTTTAGATATTACACTTTACCGTGACGATTTATCGACTCTAGATTATCAGCCGATCGTCCACGAAACGCAAATTCCATTTGACATTAATGGGAAAATAGTGGTTCTGGTGGATGACGTATTATTCACCGGCAGAACAGCACGGGCAGCTTTGGACGCAATTATTGATATCGGACGCCCGGCGGCAATCCAGCTTGCAGTACTTATTGACCGCGGTCACCGCGAGCTTCCTATTCGAGCCGATTACGTAGGTAAAAATGTTCCGACCTCCCGTAAAGAAATTGTTAGTGTACAAATAAACTCTATTGATGGGGCGGAGCAGGTTATGATCAAAGAAATAATCGACTAGACAGTATTGACGGCGTTAAGTGGGGAACTGCTTAGAAACCGCCATCTGCGTTGTTGTTCCTGCGGTCCTCACTACAGCGTACGACCAGTACGCTTCCGTTCCGGTCCTCGTCTCGCCTAGCATCTGGCAGTTTCTAAGCAGTTCGTGGCATTTAATAAACTGGGCAAAGGCAAGTAACGTTTAGTTTAATTATTGTTAATAAGTGCGGTTACAGCGGTTTCATCAGGTGTAACGAAAATAGTGGTTTGGTTTTCGTAGTAGACAAATCCCGGTTTGGCGCCGGAAGGTTTACGGACATGTTTGCGGCGGGTATAGTCTACCGGCACGGTGGCGGAATGTCTGGCTTTGCTGTAATAGGCGGCCAACAGAGCTGCCTCTGACAGCGCCTGGTCTGACACCTGCTTGTTCTCGGTCCGTAAGATTACGTGGGAGCCGGGGATATCTTTGGTGTGCAGCCAGATGTCGTGGGGGGAGCTATGTTTAAAAGTGACCAAATCATTCTGGCGGTTGTTTTTTCCTATCAGGATGGAGAAACCGTCCGTGGTCTTAACTGTTAAAGGTTGCGATGCGGCAGCGGGTAAGCGGCGCTTACCTGCTTCTTTTATGTATCCGGCTGAAATAAGTTCTTGGCGAATGTCTGATACCTCCGCCGAGTTTTCGGCGTTTTCCAGGGCTGCGGCGATACTTTCCAGATAGAGGATGTCATCCCGGCACAGTCCAAGCTGGATTTCCAGCGTTTCCCGGGCCCGTTTGGCTTTATTATATTTATGATAATAGTTTTGGGCGTTTTCCAGCGGTGAGCAAGACGGCTCCAGGGGGATTACGATTTCTGCGTTCTCTGTAGCACAATCGGGAGAATCATTGTAAAAGTCGTATAGAGTAACCGTGTCTATTCCCGGCGGAATGTTATATAAATTGGCCATTAATATATCGGCATATTTCTTTAACAGGTGGCTTTGTTCCGCTTCCGCTATTTCCTGAGTCAATATACCTTGTTTTTTGGTGAGGCGCGTCAATTCAGTTGTAAGCAGTTT
The DNA here is from genome assembly GCF_003966895.1 of Methylomusa anaerophila. NCBI lineage: Bacteria > Bacillati > Bacillota > Negativicutes > Selenomonadales > Sporomusaceae > Methylomusa > Methylomusa anaerophila. Next base: position 4,036,793 of record NZ_AP018449.1, read on the forward strand.
TTTTAAAATATCCCTGTCAGCAATGACAGGGCGTCCTTTTGTCCGGGAAAAGAATTCAACCGCTGCACTCATAGTATCAAAACGGTGAGTAGTGTATTGCTTGAGATGCTCAATTAAAAAGGCGGCTATGCCTATAGCCCGGCCTGAATCCATCACTACATTGGGAACCATCCCGCTCCCTGATTGCATCGGCTCTATCACACTTAAAACAGCTTCATGCAAAGCAGCCATATCGGCTTCATCCAGGTCGTTAACCTTTATATCGGCGGAAAATCCGGCCCGCCAGGCAATTTCTTTAGCAGTCAGGGGACCCAAACCGACTGCCGTATTCATAATTGCTTTGGCTAATGAATTGCCGGAATTAGATTGTACCATATGTTGTACAAACTGATTTACGGGTGTGGAGAATAAATTGATTCTGTCCTGCCCGGGCGGGTAAACATATTCTCTGCCGGGCAAAACCTGGCGATACCGGCTGGTATTAAAGCCGACCCGCTTGATGGAATCTATTATTAGATTATCTTGCAGCAATATAATATTGCTATGTTTGCCCATTAACTCAACAACCAACTGCTTTGTTACGATCACGCCCCGCTCTCCCAGCACATCCACCGCGATAACAACAATCCGGTCAAGACTGTGTTGGCATACTCCCGCTACCCGGCCGTCTTCCAGATGCTTTCTGAGCAACATGCAAAAATTCGGCGGAGTAGCCGGGTTTTCTGGTAAAGTCTCAGTCAGATGAATTTCAGAGCGCTCCGGGTTGACCGATATCATTAGGCGGAGGCTGGCCCCGGGCTGTCGCAGCCACAGCAAAAGTGAATGGGGTTCAGGCTGAAAAATCTTTTCCACCCGTCCGCCGGCCAATTTATTATGTATTTCCGCCACCAGCGGCGCCAGCGACAATCCATCCAAACTCATAATATCCTCCATCATCAGTATTTACCCAGATCATCGATTATCAATTTGGCACTAGTATACCATCACGCCACCATGCGGTCAAACCGGTCTAATTCCCAACTGTCAAGAATAACATGATTAATAAGTAATAAGCTTGTATTCGCTAGCTTACCAACTGCCCCGAACTGCTTAGAAATCGCCAGATGCTAGGCGTGACGAGGAGCACAGCGGAGGCGTACTGGGATGTACGTTGGAGCGAGCACCGCAGGAACAACGACGCAGATGGCGGTTTATAAGCAGTTCCCAACTTTAAGTGAACAATCATTATATATTGCGAGGTGGCGGCATGGATAAAGAAAAGTGGTATGCTCGTTCTGCAGATGAGGTTGTTGCTTTTTGGCAGACCTGTTTTAATGATGGATTGTCGTCGGCAGCAGTAAAAAATCGTCTAAGCAAATTCGGCTATAATGAAATTGCTGAAAAATCAAAGGAGCCTTGGTGGAAAAGGTTTTTGTCACAATTTCAGGATTTTATGGTCTTGATTCTTTTAGCCGCCACGTTAATTTCAGGTTTTTTAGGTGAATATGCGGATGCAATAACAATCTTAGCCATCGTATTACTCAATGCCCTATTAGGTTTTTTTCAAGAATACCGGGCCGAGCAATCCCTTAATGCTTTAAAAAAACTATCGGCGCCGACGGCGCGAGTGATTCGCAACGGTATAATCCAACAAATCCCGGCACGTGAACTGGTTCCGGGCGATATTTTGGTTCTTGAAGCAGGAGACAAACTGGCAGCGGATGGCCGTTTACTCAGTGTTCATAATTTGGAAGTTGAAGAAGCTGCCCTCACCGGTGAATCATTACCTGTCAGAAAGGTTGCCGACAAAAAATTTTCTGAAAATGCACCGTTAGGAGACAGGAAAAATATGATTTTTGCCGGTACAAGTATTTGTCGCGGCAGAGGGAAAGCAGTGGTCTGCGCAACTGGTATGTCAACCGAAGTTGGACACATTGCCAATATGATCCAAGCCGCTGCGGTTGAGCCAACACCTTTGGAAAAACGCCTGGAACATTTGGGACGCTGGCTAGTCTGGGGTTGTCTCGCCATATGTATGATAGTTGTCATTACAGGCATAATGAAGGGTGAATCCCTGTTTCTTATGTGCATGACCGGTATTAGCCTGGCAGTGGCGGCTATACCGGAAGGACTGCCGGCTATTGTAACAGTGGCCTTAGCGCTTGGCGTTCAGCGAATGATCAGACAACACGCCATTATCCGCAAGTTGCCGGCAGTGGAAACTTTAGGCTGCACAACTGTAATATGTTCCGACAAAACAGGTACCTTAACCCAGAACGCTATGACAGTACGTCAGGTCTTCGCCGGCAATGATATTTTTGAAGTAACCGGATTAGGTTACGATATAAAGGGATCATTTTTGTTAAATAACCAGCCGGTCTCCGCAAACAAACACCCGTCATTGCTTCAGTGCTTAAAGATTGGGGCTTTATGCAACAATAGTTCATTAAAGCAAAATAATGTTATCATTAGCGGGACATGGCGAAAAAATGAGGTAAGCGGTCTTTCAGTTGAAGGTGACCCAACGGAAGGCGCTATTACGGTAGCAGCCGCGAAAGCAGCCGTATGGCGGCAAGATTTTGAAAAAAACAGTGACCGGGTAGGGGAAATACCTTTTGAATCTGAACGTCGCCGTATGTCGGTTGTTTATCATGATAAAGACACCGATACACATTGGCTCTATGCCAAAGGAGCTCCCGATACAATTATTGACTTATGCCGGCACTGTCTAACTGAAAGCGGAATTATTCCTCTTAACCAAGAAATCATAAAAAAAATTTCTGCTGTTAATGAATCAATGGCAGGCAAAGCACTCCGGGTACTGGCTGTTGCCTACCGCCCCTTTGATAAAAATCAAGTAGAATTATTGAATGAAAACCATGAAAACAATCTTATATTTGTCGGCTTACTAGGCATGATCGATCCGCCGCGGGAAGAAGCTAAAAAATCTATCACTTTATGTCTTCAGGCCGGCATTAAAACTGTAATGATTACCGGCGACCACCGGGATACGGCGGTTGCTATCGCGCGTGAGCTTCAAATTTATCAAGAAGGTAAACATAAGGCGCTAACCGGCCATGACCTCGACACCATGAGTGACAAGGACCTGGCGGCGGTTGTAAATGAGATCACGGTTTATGCCAGAGTGTCACCGGCGCACAAACTAAGAATTGTTAAGGCCTTAAAACGGCGCGGTCATATTGTTGCCATGACGGGAGACGGCGTTAACGACGCCCCAGCCATAAAAGAAGCCGATATCGGAGTAGCAATGGGGTTAACCGGAACTGATGTATCCAAAGAAGCCTCGGCAATGATATTGGCTGACGACAACTTCGCCACTATTGTAGCAGCAGTGGAAGAAGGCAGAGGCATATATGACAATATTCGAAAATTCATCCGCTATTTGCTGGCATGTAATATTGGGGAAGTACTCACCATGTTTTTGGCTGCTTTGTCGGGACTGCCCATGCCGCTGCTTCCGGTTCAAATATTGTGGGTCAACTTAGTAACCGATGGATTGCCTGCCATGGCCCTGGGTGTTGACCCAAATGATCCTCATATTATGCAACGCCCGCCCCGCCATCCGAAAGAAAGTGTATTTTCCAGAGGCTTAATCCGAAAAATTATCAGCCGGGGATTTCAAATCGGTTTAAGCACACTTTTGGTGTTTAGTGTGGTATACTATCTTAAAAACGATTTACCTCTGGCCCGGACGGCGGCATTTACCACCCTGGTATTCTGCCAGTTATTCCACGTTTTCGATTGCCGCTCGGAAATCTTGACTATATTCGAATTAAAGTTTACTACTAATAAATATCTGCTGGGAGCTGTCTTTTTTTCCACTGTCATGGAGTTAGCCGTAATATACGTGCCAAGTTTACGATCAATATTTTCGACTGTTCCACTGTCATTATCTGATTGGACACTTGTCCTGATTGCTTCAGGCTGGTCACTCATCCTGAACGGGGTTAAACATGTTTTTAGACAGCGACGGCTGGCGAATCGTCCGGCATTTAATAAAGTCCGCTAAATAATTAACAAACCATAATTAACAAAGCACAATCTGGAGGAATGAAAATGGAATTTAGTAAGTGGCATGGCTTAGGTAATGATTTTATTTTGGTTAATGGTTCTAAAGAAACGATTTCCAATTATCAGCAATTGGCGACACAACTTTGTAACCGCCATTTCGGAGTTGGCGCCGACGGGTTAGTCATCGTTTCTCCAGGCGATTCAGCCGATTTCAACATGCGCATATTTAACTCAGACGGCAGTGAAGCAGACATGTGCGGCAATGCTACCCGCTGTGTTGCCAGATATGTATATGAAAACGGTATGACAGATAAAACCACAATAACGTTAAGTACTTTAGCCGGAATTATTACACCGGAGTTACTCTTCCGGGATGCTGTTCTCGAAACTGTTAAAGTTGATATGGGTGAGCCGCGTTTGACCAGAAAAAAGATTCCGATGACGGGAAATCCGGACGAGCAAGTCATCAATATCCCAATAACTGTGAACAACAGCGTTTATAACGTCACTGCAGTATCCATGGGTAATCCCCACTGCATTATTTTTGTCGATGATGTAGAATCTATCAATTTAACAGTTATAGGACCGCTCCTTGAAACTCATTCCTTTTTCCCCAGAAAAACGAATGTAGAATTTGTTCAAGTGATAGATCGAAACACAGTCCGAATGCGGGTTTGGGAGCGAGGGGCGGGAATAACCCAAGCATGCGGCACCGGGGCTTGCGCAACATTAGTGGCAAGCGTTCTGAACGGACATACCGAGCGTCAGGCTGTAATTAAGCTTGACGGCGGCGATTTGTATGTGGAATGGGGTGCTGATAACCATCTGAGCATGTCCGGTCCTGCTGTTGAAGTATTCCGTGGCAAATTCCTTCTTTGATCTTGGTACCCGGCTACCGCTGGCCGGGTTTTTTCTTTTGGATAAAGGAATTTTATCGCAAACAGCGTAATATAATTACGCCAGAAAGTTTTGGGAAGGTATTAAACTTCGGAGGTGTTAAGGTGAAAATTAAAAGCTGCATCGTCATCTCTTTGTTCATCCTGCTGATTGGCCATAATATGTCTTGGGCAATATCGCCAATTAACCAAACCGTGATTAAAGATGCTCAGAAATATGGAATGTCAAATATCCAGAAGCCTCTTACGGATTTTTTGTTGCCATGGGTTGCATACGAAGAACAAGCGAATATATTAAACGCAACGACTGAAAGCGCTTATCTATATACTCCTTATCTACTGATTGCAGCAGATGCCAGGGATAAAGCATTAAATCAGCAAACTGTCAAACTTACCGATACCGAAAAAATTTTGTCAGATTATGCCGGTTATTTGGTATTTAGTGTTACTTTATACAGCGACGGGCCATCTTTCATGGATGATTACCAAATAATTTTACGGCAGGAAAAAACCACACTAAAACCCTATCAATCCTTAACTAATCCAGTTGTAAAATCACCCTGGCACCCTCAGAATCCTCAATTTATGTCCCAGTGTTACTTCTATTTTTCGCAAAAGACTGTCAACTTAACTAAAGTGGTATCTTTGATCCTTATTACCGGCGACAAACGGGAACATAGATTTCATTTTGACCTGTCAAAAATCAAATAATTAATTTTGAATGGGGCTTAGCCCCATTTTATATTGTTATCATATCGTCGAAAAAAGGATTTAGGATGAGAAAAGCGAAGTAAAGGATATATATTAAAAAAATACGGGTTAAATTTGCCGTTATAGTCAATAATAACATACGCAAAGGAAGGTGCTCTATTCGTGCTAAAAAGTATGACCGGCTTTGGTAGGAGCGAGTACATAGATTCGACTCACCGTTTTATTGTTGAAATTAAAGCCGTAAACCACCGCTATAATGAAATTGTAATTCGTATGCCTAAAAACTTAGGCAGCTTGGAAGATAAAATCCGCCGTAGCGTTGCCAACACATTGCTTAGAGGGAGAATAGACGTATATGTCACTGTTGACGAATATGGGGAAAAGAAACGAACTATCAGGGTTGACAAAGAATTGGCAATCGCTTACCATAATGCAATAAGAGAATTAGCCAGTCTGCTGGCAACCACTACTGTCGATAATGTTTATCATATAGCGAAATATCCTGATATTTTAAAGGTTGAAGATGTTTCCGACGATATAATGGAGCTTTGGCCCAAACTATCCGAAGCAATAAACGGAGCCGTGGCTAACTTGATGTCCATGCGTCTTGCTGAAGGTGCCAGCATTGAAAAAGATTTATTAGGCCGCATTGAAAAACTAAACGGTTGGATAGCCACCATATCTGAACAGGCACCCCAACTGTTGGTCGACTACCGGGAAAAACTTTTAGGCAGAATGCGTGATCTTTTATCTGCAGTCGGTATGGAACCGGATGAAACAAGAATAATACAGGAAACCGCCCTGTATGCTGATCGTATTAATTTTACCGAAGAACTAGTCCGCTTGCAAAGCCATCTGGACCAATTTCGTGCTACCCTGAACTCAGATGGTGCAGTCGGCCGAAAACTTGACTTCATCATTCAGGAAATCAATCGTGAAACGAATACAATTGCTTCCAAGGCCAACGATTTTACCATTGCCAATGTAGTTGTGGAAATTAAAAGTGAAATAGAGAAGATCAGAGAGCAAATCCAAAACATAGAGTAATATAGGAAGATCAATTAGTGACGACTTGTAGCATGACAAAAATACTGTAATTTCAGTTATGTATAGAATTCATATTACAGGAGGAATGATTATGGAAATCAAACTTATCAATATTGGCTTTGGCAATATCGTTTCTGCTAACCGGATTATTTCAATTGTCAGCCCTGAATCAGCGCCGATTAAACGGATTATTCAGGAAGCCCGGGATCGTGGCATGCTTATAGATGCTACATATGGCCGCCGCACCCGCGCGGTTATTATTACGGATAGCGATCATGTCATATTATCTGCGGTCCAGCCCGAAACGGTCGCTCATCGTCTGACCAATAAAGAAACAACCGATGAACCCGCTGAGTAATCCTGGGAAGGGAGATATGCGAACCAATATGACGCAGCAAGGAATTTTGATAGTTCTCTCCGGCCCATCCGGTGCCGGTAAAGGAACCATTTGCCGGGAATTGCTGCGTAGCAATCCTAATTTACAGTACTCAATATCAGCAACCACCCGCCAGCCTCGCGCCGGAGAAGCTAATGGAATAAATTATTGGTTTCTCTCAAAACATGAGTTTGAATCAATGGCCGAACAGAATGATTTACTGGAGTGGGCAGAAGTTTACGGAAATTACTATGGAACTCCCCGCCGCTATGTAGCAGAGCAATTAGAAAGTGGTAAGGATGTTGTACTGGAGATTGATATTCAGGGTGCTATGCGGGTCAAAGAAAAATTTCCTGAGGGAGTATATATTTATATAATTCCTCCTTCTTCCGATGAGTTGGCAGAGCGTATAAATAAACGCGGTACGGATAGCCCGGATTCAATAAAAAAACGGCTTGGTTGCGCCAGTGAAGAATTATCATGCGTTTATAATTATCATTACTTAGTTGTTAACGATAAAATAGCTTCTGCCGTAAGGAATATTGAAGCCATTATTGCAGCAGAAAAATGTAAAGTGCAGCGCAATCACAACTTAATTGAGAATTTTTTCCGCCACAGTTGTGTGAGAAAAGAAGATTTATAGTTTAAAACAGGGGGGAACTCCGTGATTCATCCTTCGCTAGATATTCTTGTAGGAAAAGTGGATAGCAAATATACGCTAGTGGTTCTTGCTGCCAAGAGAGCCCGTGAAATCATGGACGGACAGTCACCGCTTGTTGAAAGCAAATCAAATAAGCCGGTAACCATCGCTCTTGAAGAAGTATCTCATGGAAGAATTACATACGAACGTACCAAAACAGGTATAAAGTAGGAGGCAAGAATGTCTCAGTACAAAAATGTTGTTATGGGAGTAACGGGCGGAATTGCTGTATATAAATGCGTAGAGGTTGTCAGCCGGCTTAAAAAAGCCGGCTGCCGGGTACATGTCATAATGACGAAAGCGGCAACTCATTTTGTGACGCCTTTAACGTTTAGAGAAATTAGCGGTAATCCAGTTGTGGAAGACATGTGGGAAGATCCGAAAACGTGGAATATTGAACATATTGCTTTGGCAACGCTAGCCGATATATTTCTAATCGCTCCGGCTACCGCTAATATCATTGGCAAGATTGCCAACGGTATCGCCGATGACATGCTTACCACTACAGTAATGGCTACGAAGGCGCCGGTTTTGCTGGCCCCGGCTATGAACGTCAACATGTATTTAAATCCGATTACACAGCATAACTTGTCCAAGCTACGCAATTTAGGTTATCAAGTGATGGAACCTGATTCGGGAATGCTGGCTTGCGGCGTGGAAGGACTAGGACGTTTACCGGAGCCGTCGGTAATAGTTGACAAAACACTGGGTTTACTTAATACAGGGAACAACTTTACAGGTAAGCGAATCTTGATCACCGCCGGCGGAACTCGTGAGCCGGTCGACCCGGTTCGCTATATAGGAAACCGTTCCAGCGGCAAGATGGGTTATGCGCTGGCGCAGGCTGCAAAATCCCGGGGGGCAGAAGTAATCTTAATTTCAGGGCCAGTAAGCCTTTCTCCGCCTGCGGGGGTTGAATTTGTTAAAGTTGAAACAACTCAGGAAATGCGCGAAGCCGTCCTGGCTAATTTTAATCAAGTGGATATTGTAATCAAGGCGGCGGCTGTTGCCGATTATCGCCCCCTCGAACCGCAAGAACAAAAGATTAAAAAAACCGGTGAAATAGTAACCTTACAGCTTGCCAAAAACCCGGATATATTAAAAGAATTGGGAACGTTGAAAAAACATCAGTTATTAATTGGTTTTGCAGCCGAAACAGAAGAGTTAATTGCCAATGCTGCAGAAAAAATTAGACTTAAGAAGCTTGATATGATAATAGCCAATGACGTTACTCTACCAGGCGCCGGGTTTGACGCCGATACTAATATTGTTAAACTCCTTTACCCCAGCGGAAGGGTGGAGGAGCTTCCCCAAATGTCGAAAACCGAGCTTTCAGCTGTCATTTTAGATAAAATCTATAATTTAATGATAAATTTAACTTGATTTTTATGCGGATATAAATTAAAATTTTTATGGTGTAAATTACATATTCAATTCTCATCAAGAGTTGGTGGAGGGACTGGCCCGATGAAACCGCGGCAACCCTTGGGCGGCAAATTGCCCAAAACGGTGCCAATTCCTGCGGATTTCCGCAAGATGGGAGAGTGACAAAATCACCTCCCTTCGGGAGTTTTTTTATTCTTTTTTTGATACGATAAGGAGGTAATATGTTTAAATGACCAAAAAAAGTGTACTTTTCACCTCAGAATCTGTAACCGAAGGACATCCTGATAAGATTGCCGACCAAATTTCCGACAGTGTACTTGACGCTATCATTGCACAGGATCCTATGGGTCGCGTGGCTTGCGAAACATTAATAACAACCGGATTAGTCCACGTTGTTGGTGAAATCACTACAAATTGCTATGTTGATATCCCGAAAATTGTACGTGAAACAGTAAAAAGCATTGGTTATACCAGGGCTAAATTCGGGTTTGACGCTGAAACCTGCGGCGTGCTCACTTCAATTGATGAGCAATCTTTAGATATTGCGCTTGGTGTAGATAGAGCACTGGAAGCCAAACAGGGAGAAATGGATGCCATTGAAGCGATCGGCGCCGGTGACCAGGGAATGATGTTTGGTTATGCAACAAACGAGACGCCGGAATATATGCCTCTGCCGATTTCGTTGGCGCATAAGCTAGCCCGCCGCCTCTCCGAAGTTCGTAAAAACGGCGATTTAGCTTACCTTCGTCCCGATGGAAAGACGCAAGTCACTGTAGAATACGTAGACGGAAAACCGGTTAGAATCGACACCATCATTGTGTCTACACAACATAGTCCGGATGTTGACCAAAAGACCATTGAGCAGGATCTGATCACCAAAGTGATTACTCCCATTGTGCCCCATGAACTTCTTGACGCCCAAACAAAATATTATATTAATCCTACCGGCAGATTTGTAGTGGGTGGACCTCAAGGTGATGCCGGTCTTACCGGCCGTAAAATCATTGTAGACACATACGGTGGTATGGCCCGCCATGGCGGCGGAGCATTTTCCGGTAAAGATCCAACAAAAGTAGACCGCTCCGCAGCTTATGCCGCCCGTTATGTGGCAAAAAACGTTGTTGCTGCCGGTCTGGCTGATAAATGTGAAATACAACTTGCTTATGCCATTGGTATCGCCCGTCCTGTTTCTGTTATGGTAGAAACTTTCGGGACGGCCAAAATTGATGAAGACCAAATTGTAGAATTAATTAATAAGCACTTTGATTTAAGACCAGCAGGCATCATTCAATCCTTGGATCTTCGGCGCCCAATCTATAGGCAAACAGCGGCGTACGGCCATTTTGGCCGTACAGACGTTGATTTACCGTGGGAGCGTACTAATAAAGCTGAAATTCTACGCAAAGAAGCCAATATCTAAGAGCTAACATATTTCATAACAGTCTATGGTAATACTAAGATTGCTAGGTGAACAAGCGTCATCAAAGGAGGTACTACCATTGGCTGATCAAAATACCTTAAACCGTTCAGTGTTCCGCGTCGGCGGCCTAAAAGGCGATCATTGCCGCGAGCGCATAGAACATACCCTATCCCATTTACACGGCGTTGTATCAGTAAAGATTGATCTAACTGGTAAACAAGTCTCTGTCGATTATGACTCATCTGTAACGCCCAGCGGCTACATTGAAGAAACCCTACAATCCCTTGGCTACTCGATTCAAGAATAACATGTCTCGAATGCGACTTCATTTTTCCCCTTTGGGCCTGGGTAAACGCAGATTAAAGCGGTTTTACAAACGATTAGAGATGGATACCGGTATGGAATGGGATATTGTGTCCACTACTTTCACCGAAGCTAAAAAAGCAGGTATTTGACTTTACAACGCGAATATAATTATTGAGTTGACATGAAAGGGGACTTTAAAAAGTCCCCTCTCTTTATAGCTCTTTCCAACCATAAAACTTATATAAACTTATAACTTAAGTGGTGTAAAATGAAAAAGATTGCCCAAGTCATAGTCAATATACCTACACGCAATATTGATAAAGCGTTTTCTTACATCATTCCGGATCATTATGCTTATATTGATATAGGTTGGCGGGTCATAGTACCATTCGGTCAACGCACTGTGGAAGGGTTTATAATTAATATATCGGATATATCGGAAAGGGATGAAACTGCTTTAAAACCGATCACTGACATTCTGGACGATTTCGCCTGGTTTGGCAATCACATGCTTAAAACTGCCGAATGGTTGGCCGAGTATTATTTAACTTCTTTAGCTGAATCTTATAGAATGTTTATTCCTGGAAAAGCAGGGGTAAAGACTCAGGAGTTGTACAAGATTGCCGACAGTGTCAGTGAAGTACAACTGGCTGAACTTAAGGAGGCAAGCAAGGATAATGATAATAAGGATAATTTTAAGATAATTGAACACATATATAAAAAAGGACCGCTGAAATTATCGGAATTAAGAAAGGAATTTAGGCACACAATCAGCGATTCTTCTTTAGAAGATATAATTAAATCTTTACTGCGCCAGAAAATACTCTGTAAACACAGTAAAATATATAAATCCGGTCTTCCGCGCCTTACCACGGTATACTCACTTGCTGTAGATGCGGCAACAGCTATTAATACCATTAACGCCACTTCAAAAAGAAAGCCGGCTCAACTCCGGTTAATTGAAGAGCTCCTTAAGTACAACAGCCTTGACAGCAGTCAATTGCGTCAATTAAGCATCACCCTTGATACTGTCAAAAGACTGGTCAAATTAGGACTGATCCATACCAAGCAAGTCCAGATAATCCGTGATAGTTATGCAGACAGAGAATTTTCCGCGCCCAAACTTAAGCCCACCCAAGACCAGGAACAGGTCCTGGGCCAAATAATACCCGCTATATTAGAAAAAAAATTTAAATCATTTCTTCTTCGCGGCGTCACAGGCAGCGGGAAAACACAAGTGTATATAGAAGCAGTACGTACTGCCAGAAACTTAGGAAGGCAAGCAATTGTTCTTGTTCCGGAAATTGCCTTAACCAGTCAAATTGTCTCCCGTTTTAAGGCAGCCTTTAATAATGATGTTGTCGTTATTCACAGTAGATTATCCCTGGGGGAAAGATATGATGCCTGGCAACGGTTGCGATGTAATCAAGCCGGTATTGTAATTGGAGCAAGATCCGCCATATTTACACCGGCAGACAATTTGGGCTTAATCGTTATTGACGAAGAACACGAATTTACATACAAACAAGAAGAAGCACCCAGATACCATGCCAAAGAGGTGGCTTTAACCCGGGCGAAGTTTTCAGAAGCTGTAGTGATCTTAGGAAGTGCCACTCCTTCAGTAGAAACATATTTTCAAGCATTGCAAGGTGAGCATAGTCTTGTTTGTCTAACCAGAAGAATTGACAGCGTTCCCCTCCCACCCGTTACGGTTGTAGACATGCGAAATGAATTAGCGCAAGGAAGGCGGGGAGTTATCTCGCCGGCCATGCAAGATATGCTTAGTGAAACATTTTCCAAGGGTGAGCAAGCTGTAATTCTTCTTAATCGCCGCGGCTATTCCACTTTCATTATGTGTCGTGAATGCGGTCACGTCATTAAATGTCACCACTGTGATATCGCCATGGTGTATCACGCAGCAAATACTTCCTTACGTTGCCATTACTGCCAGGAACGTCAGGCAATCCCTGACTGCTGCCCGGTATGCGGCAGTCGATATATTCGCTATTTCGGCACTGGTACCCAAAAAGTTGAAGAGACTCTAACCCAATTGTTCCCCCAGGCGAAAATAGCAAGAATGGATCAGGATACGACCAGCGGCAAGACGTCTCATGAAAAAATACTCAGTGACTTTGCAAAAGGAAGCTATGACATCTTATTAGGAACCCAAATGGTAGCCAAAGGACATGATATAAAAAATGTTACAGCAGTTGGTATCATATCGGCAGACACTGCTCTCAATCTACCTGACTTTAGAGCCGCTGAAAGAACTTTTTCGCTTATCACACAAGCCGCCGGCAGAGCGGGAAGAGGCAATAGACCGGGTAAAGTGGTTTTGCAAACATATAACCCGGAACATTTCGGGATTCTATCTGCATCCACACATGATTATGAAACTTTTTTCAGATCAGAAATTAAACTGCGTGAACAGCTTGATTACCCGCCATTCACACAGTTGATAAATATATGTGTTCTTTCTAAAGACAATACTGAGGCGGACTCTCAGGCTAAAGCAATTGTTGCTGAACTTAAATGCACATTACGTGGTTTAAATCATACGTCAATAATTGGCCCTTTTCCTGCTCCTATAAGTAAAAAGAAAGATGTTTACCGAATCAATATTCTGCTAAAGACCAGGCAATTGAGTGAAGTTAGAAACCGGTTGTCAGAACTCAAGCTACACACGCGAAAAGGTATAATTATTGATGTTGATCCATTAAATGTATTGTAATGTCATGACAGGGAGGAATATTAATGGCAATAATGGATATTAAAAAAGCCGGAGACAGCGTTCTGAAAAATGTTTCAGCTCCGGTTGGCAAAATTGATAAAAAAATTAAGCAGCTTCTCGATGATATGGGCAAAACAATGTATGAGGCGGACGGAGTAGGCCTAGCTGCTCCCCAAGTAGGGATATCCCTTCGTCTAATTGTAATTGACGTCGGCGAGGGTATCCTCGAACTTATTAATCCCGAAATCCTTGAGTATGAAGGAAGCAACTTAGGAACCGAAGGATGCTTAAGTATTCCCGGAATGTACGGAGAAGTAGAAAGATATGCTAAAGTTACGGTTGAGGCACTAGACCGGAGCGGCAAAAAAGTTAGAATCAGTGGTGACGGTTTATTGGCTCGCGCTCTGCAACACGAAATTGATCACCTTAACGGCATCCTGTTTATTGAACGTGCCAAGAGCGTATTTAAGGAGAAAGATAAGGAGCAAAGCTAATGGCGGCCTTACGAACCGTATTCATGGGTACTCCCGATTTTGCCGTTCCCTGCCTTAATATGTTGGTAAATGAAAATTACGATATTGCGTCAGTGGTTACGCAACCTGACCGGCCAAAGGGAAGAGGGCAGAAACTAGCCTTTTCCCCTGTGAAAGAAGCGGCTTTAGCATACAATTTAACACTCTGGCAACCCGCAAAGATTAAATCTGATGAATTTATCCGCCAACTGGAAGAGGCGAGGCCGGATGTCATCGTCGTCGTAGCCTTTGGTCAATTGCTGCCGAAAAAAATCCTGGCTTTACCTCCTCTTGGCTGCATCAACGTCCATGCTTCATTGCTGCCTGAGTACCGTGGGGCAGCCCCGATTCATTGGGCGGTGATCAATGGTGAAACACAGTCCGGAATAACTACCATGTATATGGACGCAGGCTTAGACACAGGTGATATGATTCTAAAGGCGGAAATCCCAATTGCTCCTGACGACACTACAGGCAGATTGCATGACAAACTGAAGGAGTTAGGAGCCAAGCTGCTTTCCGAAACGCTGAAACTCATGGCATTAGGCAAGGTCCCGCGCCAGGCCCAGGACAACAGCAAGGCGACTTATGCCCCCTTATTAACTCGCGAAATTGAAAAAATCAATTGGCAAATGCCTGCACCATCAATTCATAATTTAGTCCGCGGATTAAACCCCTGGCCAGGGGCTTATTGCTGCCATAATGAAAAAAAGCTAAAAGTCTGGCAGACAAAAGTTGCCAATACCGATTCAATGTGCTCAATGCCAGGGCGAATTGCAGCACTCGGCAGTGAAGGAATTATTGTGGAAACAGGCAAGGGTTTGTTGGAACTTGTTGAAGTACAGCCTGAATCCAAGCGTAAAATGAAAGCATGGGAATGCGTTCGTGGTTATTGTTTAGATGTGGGAACCTTTTTAGGGTAATTTGAGGTGAATTAAAGTGATAGAAGCAGTTCCGCGCCCCAAAAAAAGATTATTTCTGACCTTAATTTTGCTGAGTTTATTCTTAGCTGCTTTGTCAACTTACGGCCTTTGGATTGTGAGTTCTCCCGGTTTGTCTAACATTAGCGCCTATCTCCCCTTAATTCTCGGTACATTGCTCGCGGTAGCAATTTTAGCTATTGCCAGCGGAGTTGTGGGTATAATATTGGCAATTCTCGGATTTCCCACATTAGGGATCTTCCAGGGTTTGGCCTGGTCGGCCATTAATCTCCTCTTCCCGTTAGCTATCCGTATTGGAAAAGTTTTTGAAGTGGATAAAGAGCGGGTCGAAAGATCATTCATTGAGGTAAGCAATCATCTCGTACTGAAAAAACAGATTAAAGTGACGCCGGACAGACTTTTGCTTCTCACGCCTCATTGTATTCAGCAAGAAACATGCCCCCACAAAATTACTCGTAATGTGGCGAATTGCCATCACTGCGGTCAATGTCAAGTCGGTGACTTATCTGAAATGGCTAAATCATACGGAGTTAACTTAGCAGTCGTAACCGGCGGAACGTTAGCCCGCAAAATCATTAAGTCATTACGCCCCAAGGCTGTGCTGGCCATTGCTTGCGAGCGTGACCTAACCAGCGGCATACAAGACGTTTTTCCGCTACCGGTCATTGGCGTTTTAAACGAGCGTCCTTATGGTCCCTGTTGCAATACGCGGGTGGATTTAAAAAAAGTGGAGAAGGCAATACAGAGTTTTTTGGCAGAAAAACAATAAAAATAATATGGTGATTAGTCATGTCTTGGAAAAATAGTAAAAATGGAAGAAAAGTTGATGCACGGGAAGTAGCTCTCCGGGTTATTAATGCCGTTGATATTGAAGGCGCATATGCTAATATTGCTTTGGCCCAGGAGATTAACCGGCTAACCAAAACCGGCGAGTTGAACAACCAGGATCGTAAGTTTCTCACCGAACTGGTTTACGGCACAATTAAAGCCGGTAATACGCTGGATTGGCTACTGGAGCATTACCTCAGCCGGCCGCTTAATAAAATCACTCCCATAATACGTAACATTTTACGACTCGGGATGTATCAGCTGTTCTTTTTGACCAAGGTACCACCATCTGCCGCCTGTAACCAGTCGGTAGAACTGGCTAAAAAGTACGGTCATGCCGGAACGGTAAAGCTTGTTAACGCAGTTTTAAGAAATGCCGCCCGAAACCCGGAAAAGGCGGTTTATCCCAACAAAGATGAAATGCCGGTAGAATATCTGGCGTTAAAATATTTTCATCCTGATTGGCTAGTAAAAAGATGGCTTGATCGCCTGGGATTTGAAAGTTGTGAAGATCTCTGCAAGACAAATAACTGCAACCCGCCTTTGTCAATTCGCACCAATACAACCAGGATCGGACGCGAAACGCTGTTAGCCCGCTTAGAAAACGAAGGTGTGGTTGCCGAGCCTTCAGCTTGGACGCCGGAAGGAATTGTCTGCCATGAATACCCGGCGCTAATGTCTCTTAGCTCTCTGCAAGCAGGACTATTTCAAGTGCAAGATGAAAGCTCAATGCTGGTGGGACACATTCTCGACCCTAAAGCAGGTGAATTTATTATTGACGCCTGTGGCGCTCCCGGGGGGAAAAGTACTCATATTGCTTCCCTCATGTCCAATCAAGGCCGGGTGCTTTCTACCGATATCTACCCGCATAAGCTTGCGATTACCGAAGAGAACGCTAAGCGGCTCGGTCTGACAATTATCGAAACACAAACACTGGATGCAACTAATTTAGGTACAACATTTCCGGCACAAGCAGACCGCGTCCTTGTCGACGTTCCGTGTTCGGGACTAGGCGTCTTACGGCGCAAACCTGATTCCCGTTGGCGAAAATCGGAAAGTATGCTAAAGGAACTACCCAAATTGCAAACTGCAATATTGAGCAGCTGTGCCCAATGCGTTAAGCCTGGCGGCATATTAGTGTATAGTACTTGTACAACTGAACCGGAAGAAAACTCACAGGTTATTAATTCTTTTTTACATACTCATCCGGAATTTGCACTGGAAAAAACCGGGCGGTATCTTCCCATCCAGAAGCGTTCTGATGACATGGTTCAATTATGGCCGCATATTGATGGTATTGACGGCTTTTTTATCGCGCGCATGACCCGACTTAAGTAAGTAGGACTATTCACTTTAAGCAGGGAACTGCTTAATAAACCGCCATCTGCGTCGTTACTCCTGTGGTCCTCACTCCGACGTACAACCAGTACGCCTCCTTTCCGGTCCTCGTCGTGCCTAGCATCTGACGATTTCTAAACAGTTCGCGGCCTTTGATAGCTGAGCAATATAAAGGGATGGGGGTATGCTATGGTGCCTGATAAATCTGATCTATTCGGCCTGTTTGCCGACGAAATCGCAGCTAAAATAAAGCCTTTGGGGTTAGAAAAATACCGGGGACAGCAAATTGCCGAATGGATGTATTTACGCGGTGTAAATACATTTGCGGATATGACGAATATACCAAAGGCTAAACGATTATTATTAGACAGTAACTTCATTATTGGCAGCGTATCGGTCATAGCCGAACAACACTCGGCCGACGGTCTTACAAGCAAATTCCTGCTGTCATTTGCTGATGATCTGGCTGTTGAAACTGTACTTATGCGGCAACCATATGGGAATAGTGTGTGTGTCTCCTCGCAGGTGGGGTGCGCTATGGGATGTACGTTTTGCGCTTCAACATTGTCAGGAGTAGCCAGAAATTTATCAGGAGGAGAAATACTTTCTCAGGTTTTGTATGTAAACCATTTGCTCGCCCAGCAGCAAGAAAAAGTTGATTCAATAGTGATAATGGGTGCAGGAGAACCTCTGGCCAACTATGACAATGTCCTCCGCTTCATCCGATTATTGCATGAAAAATATTGCTTAAATCTAAGTTACCGTAGTATCACACTATCTACAGCGGGTCTTACTCCGGAAATAGACCGCCTGGGTAATGAAGGTCTGCCAATAACTTTATCAATATCACTGCACGCACCCAATAATAAACTTCGTTCTCAGCTTATGCCAATAAATAACAGATATCCGATTGAATCTTTGCTTGCCGCAGCCGACAGATATGTAAACAGGACTGGAAGACGCATAACATATGAGTACATACTTATTAAAGGTGTAAATGATCGCCCTGGGCACGCCAGAGATTTAGCCCGCATTTTAAAAGGGAAACTAGCCAATGTAAATCTTATACCTGTCAATCCAGTTCCCGAGCGCGGCTTACTCCGTCCCTATGCAAGTGAAATAACGTGTTTCGAGCAAATACTGCAAGAGAAATATATTAACGTTTCAATTCGAAAAGAAATGGGAAAAGAGATTGACGCGGCTTGCGGACAACTTAGACGCAAAGTACTAGGGGATTAAACGAAAAGCAGTTCGTAGCAGTTGATAAACTGAGCCGATACAAAAATCTTTCAGGGACATATTTCTAAAAAATATACTGTTTTTTGACTATAAGAAAAAGATAACGTATAATTAATTTTAGGCATTCCGGGCAAATCCCAATATTTATTTTACCATTTATTATTTTATTATTTTTTGGAGTGTTAACATTGAAATTTGTCCGTAATCTGGAAAATTTTTTTGAAAAATACATAGAAGGATTTTTTAATAAGTATATGTCAAGCGGTTTACAACCGGTTGAAATTGCCAGAGAACTCATACGCCGTATGGAAGATGACCGGATGGTAGGGGTGTCCCACATCTTTGTTCCAAATTACTATGCTGTTTACGTAAGTGCTGAAGAATACAAGCGCATTGAATCTTACCTCCAAACAGTTTGCCAGGAACTAACTGAGTATTTATATGCGGAAGCCGGATCAAAAGGCTATACATTTGTTGGTAATCCCCAAGTTGAGATACTTGTGGAAGAGCTTTTGGAAAAGCATTCGTTTTCAGTTGTCACCAAATTTACCGAGGCTTTGCCAATCGATAACGAAAGCTGTAGCTGTAAGGTAAAAAAAAGTGAAGGCAAAGAAGATACGCGCATATTTAATAAATTCGACCTGCCACTTGCTGATTTTACCAAAAAAACTTTATTACATGGAGTGCTTACGGTATCCGAAGGCCTCGATACCGGCCTTTCAGTAGACATAACTGCTGGCCGGGTGAATATTGGCCGCCGTGAATCAAACGAATTGCCTTTAAGTGATATGAATACATCTCGTTTACATGCTTACGTCATATATGAAGACAACCATCATATCATACTTGATGCTAAAAGTCTTAACGGTACTTATGTTAATAACCATCGTGTCTACCGCAAAACTTTAAAAGATGGCGATAGAATCAAAGTAGGCAATACCGTCATTGTTTATGGGGTGAAGTGAGTTGCCTAACAGGATACAATTTTTATCAATCGTCGGTATTATGATGCAGTACGGTTTAGTGATGTTGCTTTATTACTTCCTTTACCGGGTACTAAAGGTTGTCTCACTAGATATCTTAAAAGGTTATAATAATTATAATCAATCAACTACAGAAAGTAATGCCCAGCCAGCTAAAATTGTTGTGGTAGAAGACGCTCAAAAAAAACTGTCACAACCGGTCTTTGATCTTACAGATAGTATGACGATTGGCCGCGGCGCTTATAATGACATAGTTATTAATGATTCTTTTGTTTCCCATGAACACGCTTGTATTTCCAGATTGAGAGACCAATACTTATTGACTGACTTGAATAGTACAAATGGCACACTGCTTAATGGACGAAAAGTGGAAGAAGATATCGTGCTTTTGAGTGGCGACCAAATTAAAATCGGAGCAGTTATTTTTAAATTCGTGAGGTGATTACGATTGCTGGCATATGCAGGAACAGACATTGGGCTGTTGAGAAAGACCAATGAAGATAGTTATATTTATTCCCCGCCACATTTATTTGTGGTTGCTGACGGTATGGGTGGGCATGTCGCAGGTGAAATCGCCAGCAATTTAGGTGCTAATACGATAAACGAGTATATAAAAAAATGTTCTAACATATCGGAGTGGGAACAGGTACTTCTGTCAGCCATTGCCCATGCCAACATGATGATTTATCAAATGGCACAGTGTAAAATTGAGTGTTCCGGCATGGGAACAACAATCACGTCAATTTATATTGATAATAAGGATGTATATTGGGGCCATGTTGGAGATAGCCGCCTATATTTCATTCGTAATAACCGGCTGCAACAAATTACAACCGACCATTCTCTGGTATGGGAATTAGTACAAAGCGGCAGTATCACAAATGAAGAGGCTCAAGTTCATCCTCACCGTAACATACTCACCCGGGCAGTCGGCACCAGTGAAGAAATCCGTATAGATACGGGTAAGCTGGAGTGGCGGCAAGGCGATAGCTTGCTTCTTTGCACCGACGGACTTACAAACATGGTAAGTGAAAATACGATTCAAGAGACAATAAACATGCATCCGGCGGATGCCGAGGCAGTCGTTAACGCTCTTATCCAACGCGCCAATCTATCAGGCGGCCATGATAATATTACGGTTATTTATATTTATTATGAGAAATAAAAATAGTGATACAATAAAGCAAGAGCGCACTTTGTTGATAATAGCAAGTATAATCCTTTTTTTGGGTTGGCTGGTGATCAGCCTTTCTCAGGGAAAAATCCAGGCACCTGTCACAATTGCTGTTTCGGGATTAATCGTTACTTGGTTTTTAGTTCATTTTATTATCCGGTATCTACTCAAGTTATACGGGGACCCGTTATTATTGCCGCTTGGCATATTTCTTTCTGCTATTGGTTTAACGATGATTTTGCGTCTCAAACCCGATCTATTTATAATGCAAGTCTTGTGGCAAGCAATTGGCTTATTGGGATTTGTTATATTTTCATTTGTTTTCCGGCAAGCCGAACCACTCGCAAAATATAAATACACAAGCGGAATGATTGGCATAGGTCTTCTCTTAGCTACAATATTGTTTGGCACTGATATTGGGGGTAACAAAAACTGGATCATCTTAGGACCCGTCATGTTTCAGCCAGCAGAATTTGCTAAGTTGTTTGTTATTATTTTTTTAGCTGCATATTTGAGCGAGCGCCGTCAATTACTTTCTTACGCAACTAGACACTATGGGCCGTTCATCCTGCCACACCCCCGCTTTATTGCTCCTTTAATCGCTCTTTGGGGGTTAGCAATGCTGATGTTGGTAACCCAAAGAGATCTTGGGTCCGCACTATTGTTTTTTGGAACAACAATTATCATGACTTATATTGCCAGCGGCCGGCTTTTATACATAGTTCTGGCAGCAATTTTATTTATCATAGGTTCATTTGCTTGTTATAAGTTATACCCCCACGTGCAGGTTCGTATAGATATATGGCTTAACCCTTGGGTTGACCCTACCGGGAGAGCTTATCAGATTGTCCAATCTTTATTTGCTCTTGGGTCAGGAAATGTTTTAGGAAGTGGGTTAACCTACGGCTTCCCGCAGTTCATACCGGCAGTTCATACCGACTTTATTTTCGCAGCAATTGCTGAAGAATTGGGTTTTGCCGGAAGTTCAGCAGTAATACTAGCATACATCTTTATGGTCTACCGCGGGTTCAAAATTGCCTCCCTGGCCCGAACGCCGTATACTATTATTCTCGCCAGCGGGCTTTCGGTCCTGCTTGCAATGCAAGTATTTATTATTATAGCCGGCGTAACTAAGTTCCTGCCGCTCACAGGCATAACCCTGCCGTTAATAAGTTATGGCGGCAGTTCGACAGTATCGAGTTTCATTTTATTAGGCATGCTGTTTGCCTTGTCAGAAGTGAGGCCAGACTATGCTCAGTAACCATTCGCCGGATAGTCACGACAATATTTATGACAATATTCGCCGCAACGTTCGTTTTACAGGCTTATGTTTAATTGTGCTGTTGACTTTGCTATTTATCTACGTTTCATATCTGCAGGTCGTACAAAGCGAATATCTAGCCTTTCATCCTTTAAATCGCCGTTTCGCTGAAGCATCCCGTAAAATTGAAAGAGGAAAAATTTTGGATGCTAAACATAATGTGTTGGCATATAGTAAAATTATCAACAATAATAATGATAATAATGAATACGGACGCCAATATCCTTATGGCGCTATGTATGCTCCCGTTATTGGCTATGATAGTATAAAATATGGTAAAAGCGGCATTGAAAGCGCTGGAGATATTTACCTATCCGGACGAAATACCCCTGAATATCGGCTTGGTCCAATAAACCGTCTGTTTGGCAGCAAACCTGGAAATACCGTACTGTTAACGGTTGATTCCAACTTGCAGGAAACTGCTTACCGCGCCTTAGGAAGTTCACAGGGAGCAGTCGTTGTGCTGGAGCCACACACAGGCGCGATCTTAGCATTAGTGAGTAAGCCAAGCTTTGACCCGGATTCTATTGACAGCAACTGGGCAAATATATCGCAAGCACAGAACAGTCCATTGCTCAATAGAGCTACTCAAGGGCTATATCCTCCCGGTTCTATTATCAAAGTACTGATTGCGGAATTGGCATTAAGTGCGAACATAGCTGACAAGGATACCCGTTTCAACTGTTCCGGCTCGCTAAAAATAGGCCCGGACTATGTTCTGAATGAAACAAATTCTCAGGCTCACGGAAGAGTTTCTCTGGAACAGGCCTTGGCTGTTTCGTGTAATGTTACCTTTGGAAGTTTAGCACTGGAATTGGGAAGAAATAAAATAGCACAGGGATTCGAGAGCTTTGGATTCAGTCGACTATTGGACGGAGAATTTATAGAATCTCCCGTTCATTTGCCTGAATTTGATCGGTTAAGCGATGGTGATTTGGCGCAAATAGGTATTGGTCAAGGCAGCTTGCTTGTAACACCGCTCAGAATGGCGATGCTAGCGGCGACAATAGCCAATAACGGCACAACTATGAAACCTTTTCTGATTCAGAAAGTTATAACCCTTGACGGAACAGTGATCAAAGGACACGTTCCGGAAAAATGGCTGTCGCCTGTGAGTCCTAAATTGTCCGACTCCTTGTCTAAAATGATGGTCAAGGTCGTCCAAGAGGGAACGGGAACTTCTGCTAATATATCCGGCATTACAATAGCCGGAAAAACGGGTACGGCGGAAAATCCCCATGGCGCAGCCCATGCATGGTTTATCGGTTTTGCGCCGGCTGACAATCCTAGGGTTGCTATGGCAGTAATCGTTGAAAATGGTGGTTCCGGCGGCAGCGTTGCTGCGCCAATTGCCCGCCAAATCTTTGAACAAGCATTACGTTAAGGGGGTGAATACTTTGCTTAATCGTACACTGGATAATCGCTATACAATTATAGAACGAATCGGCGGCGGGGGAATGGCTGACGTTTACCGGGCGCACGACAAATTGCTTGACCGGTCGGTTGCGGTAAAAGTTCTGCGCGCGCAGTTCACCGATGATGATGAATTCGTAAGCCGGTTTCGCAGAGAAGCCCAGGCCGCAGCCAAACTTTCCCACCCAAATATTGTAAATATCTATGACGTTGGTTACGAAGAAAACACCTACTATATCGTCATGGAATACATTTCAGGTGAAACTCTGAAAGACAAGATTGAGCGGGAAGCGCCTCTTCCGGTGGAAACGGCAGTCCGTATTGCTATAGAAATAGCGGAAGCGCTTGAACATGCCCATCAAAACAACCTGGTGCATTGTGATATAAAACCGCATAATATCTTAATGACTCGTGCAGGAAGAATAAAAGTTACCGATTTTGGAATTGCCAGGGCCGTGACGTCGGCCACAATGACCCAATCGGGTACAATAATCGGCTCTGTACACTACTTTTCACCCGAACAGGCCAAAGGCTCGGCAGTTGGCGCCAAATCCGATATTTACTCACTGGGAGTCGTTTTATACGAGATGCTGACAGGCACTGTGCCTTTCTCCGGCGAAACGCCAATTAGCATTGCTCTTAAACACCTCCAGGAAGAACCACGTCCTATCCGGGAATTCAACCCCGATATACCACCTTTAATTGAGGCTACCGTAGTTAAATCCATGTCTAAGGATCCAATTAACCGGTTTACCGACATCAGTGAGATGATCACCGACCTTAAAATGTCCCAAAACTATTTGCAGGATGATCGTACCAGAAGACTCTCCCGAACGGATTTTCCCACTCAGGTTTTGCCGCAGATCCCGCCAACAGCCGCTGACGCTGATATTCCCGCAGGAAAAAGGCAGAATGACGTTCTGGCTGAAACTTCACCTAAAAATAAAAAAGTAAAACCCTGGCTGTTAGGTCTTGCTCTGTTGCTGCTGGTATCCGCCGTGGCAGCTTATCTGGGTTTTGGCAAGTTCTGGAGCCTTAATGAAGTGGTTGTACCGGATGTAGTCGGCAAACAAGTAGATACAGCCCGCAATATTTTATTGAGTCAAAACTTAAGAGTAGTAGTTTCGGATTCTTTTAGCGATAAAGTCCCGGCCGGGTACGTGATTTCTCAACAACCGGAAGCCGGCACAACTGTAAAAGAACAACGCGCCGTTACGCTCATTATAAGCAAAGGCGGCGAAACTACCGTTGTTCCTGATCTGAGAGGAATAAACCGCCGGGACGCCGAACTGCAACTACAAAACGCCGGGTTAAAACTGGGAAGAGTAGATGAGCAGTTTAGTTCCGATGTT
Source organism: Methylomusa anaerophila (assembly GCF_003966895.1). Lineage (NCBI taxonomy): Bacteria > Bacillati > Bacillota > Negativicutes > Selenomonadales > Sporomusaceae > Methylomusa > Methylomusa anaerophila. Next base: position 4,061,478 of record NZ_AP018449.1, read on the forward strand.
GCCCAGGATACAGTAATAAGTCAAAATCCCAGGCCGCCGGCGCAAGTATCCAAAGGTACTGCAATTGACATAGTCATCAGTAAGGGAGCCGGTCCTCGGAAAATCGTGCTGCCGGATTTCCAAGGCTCCTCTCTTAATACCGTTACTACCCAGTTAGACAGCCTGAAATTAAAACTGGGAAAAGTAACTGAAACTCCTAACGATAAGTATCCACCCGGTACTATCATCGGGCAAAATCCACTCCCGGCATCGGAGGTAACAGAAGGTTCTGCCATTGATTTTTCAGTTGCGAAAGGAATATCTGGCGCCGTCAGGCGGGCGTCCGTTCAAGTCACCATTCCGAATGGATCGCCGAAACAGTCGCTTCAAATCGTAGTTACTGATTCCAACGGCCGCCGAATTGTATATGAAGGCGCGCATAAACCTGGCGAAAAAGTGGAAAAAACCGTTGAAGGTGTTGGCCAAGTTCGGGTTCAAGTCTACATTAACGATAAACTGTTGCAAGAACAAACAATTTAGCAGGAGGCGTTCAAGTGCTTAATGGTGTTGTAGTAAAAGCTTATAATAGTTATTACTATATACAAACAGGCGATAAACTCATTTCCTGCTCACTTCGCGGCCGCATCAAAAAAGAACGTTTCTCCCTGTTGGTCGGAGACGAAGTAACTTACTCTTTAGTCGGTCCGGAAAAAGGAGTAATTGAAGAAATATTACCCCGGCGCAACATGCTTAAACGGCCAATGCTGGCCAACGTCGACCAGGTAATTCTTACTTTTGCGGCAGTAAATCCCGACATAAATCCTAGTCTTATCGACCGTTTTCTGGTGATTGCCGAACATTCGCAACTGGATATTATTATCTGTATCAACAAATTGGATCTTGCCGATGGGGATACGATTACCGAACTGCTTGATCGTTACCGGAGTATTGGCTATCCAATATTGACCGTATCGGCTAAAACCGGGCAGAATATTAACGCCCTTCGCGCCCTGCTTTTTGACAAAATATCCGTTTTGGCCGGTCCTTCAGGAGCAGGAAAATCAACTATTTTAAATGCGGTGCAGCCCGGTCTGGAACTAGTGACAGGAGAGGTGAGCTCAAAAATTGGCCGCGGCAAGCATACTACCCGCTTTGCGGAATTACTTCCTTTAGCCGGCGGTGGGTTTGTTGTAGACACACCCGGGTTCAGTTATACTGAATTTCAAGAGCTGCCGTCGCCGGAACTGGCATTTTGTTTCCCTGAAATTGTTCAATATGCTTCCGGGTGCAAGTTTACTACCTGTTTGCATTTTAAAGAACCCCAATGCGCAGTTAAACAAGCTGTGGACGATGGCAAAATTCATACCGACCGTTACCAATCCTATATAGAAATTTTAACTGAAATTAACGAGAATAAGAAGGGATTTTAAATCATGAATCAGCCCGTTAAAATTGCGCCGTCACTCTTATCTGCTGATTTTTCATGCTTGGCAGACGAAATTGGTAAAGTTGAAAAAGCCGGGGCCGACATGCTACACCTTGATATCATGGATGGTCACTTCGTACCTAATCTTACTTTTGGTCCACCTGTTATCTCAGCTATCCGAAAAGTAACCAAGCTACCGTTTGATGTGCATCTTATGATTACCAATCCGGAAGATTTAATTGATCCTTTTATTAAAGCCGGCGCTGATCTGATAACTGTGCATGTAGAAACTGCGCCCCACCTAAACCGCCTCGTTCAAAATATAAAAGAATACGGTATTCGCGCCGGGGTGTCGCTCAACCCGTCTACGCCCCTTGTCATGATTGAGGAATTATTGGCTGACGTCGATATGATCCTCCTTATGAGCGTAAATCCAGGATTTGGGGGACAACAGTTCATTCCGGGAGTAATTGACAAGATTGCCCGCCTAAAAAAGATGATTAGTAAGCTAAACGTTGATGTAGATATTGAAGTAGACGGTGGCATTAATCCGAATACAGCGAGACAAGCAATAGCCGCAGGCGCAAATATACTGGTTGCCGGATCGGCAGTTTACGGCTCGCCCGACGCGAAAGAGGCGATTCGCTTGCTCAGAGGGACTTGATTTTCAAAGACGATAATGGTAACATATATTATATACACAGATTTATTTTATCAAATGAAAATTTTATACGAGCCTTTGGGGCAAGGTGAAAAAGAGTAATCTTTTATATACTCAGATCATGGATTGTCTCGAACTGCTCAAAAATTGTCAGATGCTAGGCGCGACGAGTACTGGAATGCAAGCGTACTGGACGTACGCTGGAATGAAGCACGCAGGAGCAACGACGCAGATGACGGTTTTTCAGCAGTTCCAATCTTTAAGCTGAGTAGTTACATCTTTTGATTCCTGACCGGCGGTATAGCCCGCGAGCCGTTATGGCTGATCCGGTTGAATTCCGGAGCCGACAGTATAGTCTGGATGGAAAAAGGCTAGTATTGAGAGCCATAGCGGCTTCAATACTTTTATTGCCTAAAATCCAGCTGCTGACAGCCCTAAAAGCGTCAGCAGTTTTTTATTTCCGTTTAACTATAGGCTTAAAGTAGGGAACTGCTTATAAACCGCCATCTGCGTTGTTGCTCCTGCGTGCTTCATTCCAGCGTACGTCCAGTACGCTTACATTCCAGTACTCGTCGCGCCTAGCATCTGACGATTTCTAAGCAGTTCGTGGCAATGCAGGTACATTTCTTCAAACATATTAGGGAGGCTGTTATGGACGAATACTATATGCGGCAGGCCTTGACCATAGCCCAATATGCGCTGGGACGTACCACTCCCAATCCTTTAGTTGGGGCGATCGTCGTAAAAGACGGTAGAATCGTCGGCCAGGGTTGGCACAGAAAAGCAGGGACCGCTCACGCGGAAATTCACGCTTTAAACCATGCCGGCGAGTTGGCGCGTGACGCTACTCTGTATGTAACCCTGGAACCATGTTCACACTGTGGCCTGACGGGTCCTTGCACCGATGCAGTCATTCAGTCCGGCGTAAAAAAAGTTGTTGTGGCCATGGCAGACCCCAATCCTTTGGTTGCGGGTAAAGGAATTGCTCTGCTGCGTAACGCTGGCATCGAGGTAACAGAAGGTGTGTTAGCGCAGGATGCCGCCAAGCTAAATGAAGTGTTCATCAAATGGATCTCCTGCGGCCTGCCTTTTGGCGTTCTAAAAACTGCAATGTCCCTTGATGGAAAAATTGCTTGCCACACTGGCTGTTCCAAATGGATAACGGGTACAGAGGCAAGATCCTATGTCCACAGGTTAAGAGACCGTTATGACGGTATTATGGTGGGGATTGGCACCATTCTTGCCGATGATCCTGAACTTACAGTCAGATTGCCGGCGGGAGGGCGAAACCCGGTCCGCATTATTGTCGACAGCTATGCTCGCACCCCGCTTACGGCCAAAGTGGTAACTGATCGGAAGGCGCCCACCATTATTGCCGTTACTCCCGGGGCGCCAGCGTCGCAAGTCGCATCACTGCAGGACGCCGGCGTGGAAGTATTGACAATAGAGCCCGGGCCAAACGGAGTGAACTTGCATGCCTTATTCCAATCACTGGGTTGTCGTAAAATAACCAGTGTATTGGTAGAGGGCGGCGCCCAAATTAATGCTTCGGCCTTAGCCGCAAACATTGTGGACAAACTATATTGTTTTATTGCCCCGAAACTTATCGGCGGAGTTAATGCTCCCGGCCCGATAGGCGGCTGTGGAGCCGCAATAATGGATCATGCCATCTCTCTTGAAGACATTGAATATGAGCACATCGGCGAAGACATACTGGTTATTGCCAATATTTTTAAGCGGGAGGGAAGAAATGTTTACCGGACTTGTGGAAGAATTGGGTAAAGTCAAGAATATTAGCAGCGGGGCTAAATCAGCTCGCCTTACGGTCAATGCCCATAAAGTGTTGCTCGATATCAAACTAGGAGATAGCATAGCTGTAAACGGTACCTGTCTCACAGTAGTTGCCATCGGTGATTCCTGGTTTACAGCCGACGTCATGCCGGAAACCGTTGAGCGAACCGCGCTGTCAGGACTGAAAGCGGGAGATACGGTTAATCTTGAACGGACTCTCAGAGTTGGCGACCGTCTTGGCGGTCATATTGTAAGCGGCCATATTGACGGCGTTGGCAAAATTGTGAGCAAAGAACAAGATGATAATGCGTTTGTCATACGCATTCAGGCAGGACTGGAAGTGATGAAATATATCATTCGCAAAGGCTCAATCGCCATTGACGGAATTAGTTTAACGGTTGTAGAGTATGGCAGGGACTGGTTTACCGTGTCCTTAATACCCCATACCGCCGCTCTGACAACACTGGGAATAAAAAAGACCGGTGATCCGGTTAATTTAGAAGCCGATGTAATCGGCAAGTATGTGGAGAAACTGCTGGACAACGCAAGCGAGAATCAGGTGAAGCAGGGATTTACCGCAGATTTTTTGGCAGAACATGGCTTTACTTTATAATATCAGGTGACTTATATAGACAGGAGGGTCCAAAATGAAATTTAATACCATTGAGGAAGCTGTTGAAGACATTAAAAATGGTAAAATAATTGTGGTTGTTGACGACGAGGACCGGGAAAACGAAGGAGACCTCTTAATGGCTGCAGAAAAAGTAACTCCTGAAGCCATAAACTTTATGGCGACTTATGGTCGTGGTCTAATCTGTATGCCCGTTATCGGCGCCAGACTCGACCAGTTGGAAGTTGGGGCAATGGTTACAGATAATACCGATGCACTCTGTACGGCTTTTACCGTATCAATTGATGCCAAAAATGTGACCACCGGTATTTCCGCCCATGAACGGGCTGCTACTATCAAAGCCGTTTTAGATCCTGATACCAAATCTGAAGATCTGCGCCGCCCCGGACATGTTTTTCCGCTTCGTTCCAGCGAAGGCGGCGTATTACGCCGGGCCGGGCACACAGAAGCTGCTGTTGATTTAACTAAATTAGCAGGCTTATATCCCGCGGGCGTCATTTGTGAAATTATGAATGAAGACGGTACAATGGCCCGTGTTCCGCAGCTTTTGGAATTTGTCCACAAACATAATCTTAAGATTATTACAATCGCCGAGCTTATTAACTATCGCAAAAAGCATGAGAAATTCGTCACCCGGGCAGCCGAAGCCAAGATGCCTACAAAATACGGAACGTTTAAAATAATTGCTTATGAAAATTCACTGGACAATCAATGCCATATAGCTCTTGTCAAAGGCAATATCGAAGGTAAACAAGACGTCCTGGTGCGGGTGCATTCCGAATGCTTAACCGGGGACGCACTAGGTTCGCTGCGCTGTGACTGCGGCGAGCAGTTGGGCAATGCTTTAAAACGTATCGAAAAAGAAGGTACAGGAGTTCTGTTATACATGCGCCAGGAAGGCCGGGGAATAGGCCTTGCCAACAAGATTAAAGCCTACGCCTTGCAGGATAAGGGTAAAGACACTGTTGAAGCTAATGAAATTTTAGGCTTTCCTGCCGATATAAGGGATTACGGCATTGGCGCACAAATACTGGTTGATTTAGGTTTGACAAGCATCCGGCTGCTTACGAATAATCCACGCAAATTAGCTGGATTGGACGGATACGGTTTGAAAATTAAAGAGCGAGTTCCCTTGGAAATAATAGCTAATCAATATAACCGCCGTTATTTATCGGTGAAAAAAGTAAAACTAGGCCATTTACTTAAACAATATGAGGAGGCAAAGTAGCATGGATGTAAAAGTGCATGAAGGAAAACTGGTAGCTGAAGGGCTAAAGTTTGGTATTGTAGCAGCAAGGTTCAACGAATTTATTACGAGTAAATTGGTAGGAGGAGCCCTCGATGCCTTAAGTCGTCATGGTGCTGACCCGGCGAACATCGAAATAGCCTGGGTGCCTGGAGCTTTTGAAATTCCAATGGTTGCTAAAAAAATGGCCTTCAGTAAAAAATATGACGCTGTAATCTGTCTGGGTACTGTCATCAGAGGAAGCACTTCCCATTATGATTATGTATGTGCCGAAGTATCCAAAGGTATTGCTCATGTAGGTTTGGATAGCGGTATACCAACCATATTCGGGGTATTAACTACTGATACGATTGAACAAGCTGTTGAACGCGCCGGCACCAAGGCAGGCAACAAGGGTTTTGATGCTGCCGTGTCAGCAATTGAAATGGCAAATCTGCTGAAAACGATCTGAATCGCAATACAATTATTTCCAGGAAATAATTGGGAGGTGACTTAATAATGAAGGTAGGTATCATCAGTGATACACACGGATGTTGTGAAACTTGGCAGAAAGTTTTTAGCAAGTATTTTCATGATGTCGATCTGATTATTCATGCAGGCGATGTATTGTATCATGGACCACGCAATACTATCCCCCCAGAGTATGATCCTAAGCAATTAGCCGAGATCATCAACAACTGTCCGGTACCTATCGTGACAGCGTGCGGCAACTGCGATGCGGCAGTTGATCAAATGGTGCTTAAAATACCTATTCAATCACCCTATGCGTATATTGTACTTAATAATATCCGAATCGTTGTTACCCACGGCCATGAGCTTACGGACACTGCAAAATCAGAACTGGCAAAACAATTTAAAGCAGATTTATTCATCACTGGCCATAGCCATCTCCCGGCTCTCACCAAAGCCGATGATATTGTATATCTGAATCCAGGTTCGCCTGGGATGTCTAAACGCAGTGACGGACATGGTACAATCGCTCTGCTAACGAAAAATATTGTACAAGTATTGGATATTACTAATGAGAAAGTATTATTCTCAGAAATCATCGATTAATTGATTAATTATGGAGGGAACTTATGGCTGATCATCTCATGCGGGCAACTGTTCCCGGCGCCCGTGGTTTTGCCGCAGTAACGACCACCCTTGTGGAAGAAGCCCGCAAAAGGCATAATTGCTCACCGGTAGCAGCCGCCGCTCTTGGCCGAACCTTGACTGGCGCAATACTTCTGGCAGCAAACCTTAAAACAGCGGAAGCATTGACAATCCGTATTGCAGGAAGCGGACCACTGGGTGAAATTGTTGCTGACGCTTACTCGAATGGCAGTGCCCGCGGTTATGTACGTAATCCATATGTTGATCTGCCGTTAAAAAATGGAAAATTAGATGTGGGAGGAGCAGTCGGGGCCGGCTTCATCCATATCACCCGGTTTACCCAGTTAAAGCATCCGTTTACCGGAAGCTCTGAGCTAGTTTCCGGTGAGATTGCCGAAGACATTACTCATTACCTTACTGTTTCAGAACAGACGCCTTCAAGCGTTGCTCTGGGAGTTCTTATTGCACCTGACACAACCGTAGCGGCTGCAGGAGGTTTTTTTATCCAGGCCCTGCCCGGGATAACAGATGACATTCTTACATTGCTGGAAAACAATATATCTCAAATCCCACCGGTCTCCCAACTTGTAAGTGAAGGCTATAATGCCAAATCTATCTTAGAAACAGTGTTTAAAGGCATACCTATTACTCTTTATGAGGAAACTCCGGTAGTATTTGACTGCCAATGCGACAGAGAGCGAGTAAGCAATATGCTGCAAAACCTTGGTCAAAAAGAATTGGAAGCTATGATAGAAGAAGAGGGACAGGCTGAAGTTACCTGTCATTTCTGTAACGAAAAATACCATTTTGACAAAGCAGAATTAGCGGCACTGTACGCAAAAGCAAAGTAGAATCCAGACAAACAGGGGAGCAATAGGCTGTTGCTATTGCTCCCCTGTATTTTTAAGCTTATATAATTATTTTAAAATAACAAAAAGGACTGGGTAATTTACCAGCCTTTTTACCAATCATACCGCCCGTTGAACTTTACCGGAACGTAAACACCGGGTACAAACATTCATTGTTTTGGTTTCACCCTCAACTACCGCTTTGACTTTCTGTATGTTAGGTTTCCAGGTACGCTTGGTTTTCAGATGTGAGTGGCTGACATTAAAACCGCTGCGCTCACCTTTACCGCAAACTTGACAAACATTTGCCATCTGTTCCACCTCCTCATGCAGGACAACTATTTAATTAAGTACTTAACATGCATATTTTATCAAATTCACTTATAGGATGCAAGGCCTAAATGAATCTTATTATTTATTCACTATATATTCACTATACTGTAAGTAAAATTGAAGTCACCCACGTATAAATTAGCTAAATAGTCACACAAATAGAGGAATTTCCGCATATAATATTGAAGTGATGCTTTAAATCAACAAACGAGGGGGGACGTATTATGATCACCAAGAACACTCCTATTATAGAGGTATTACGTTCACATCCCCAAGCCCGAGAAATTTTTGCAAAACATGGTATGAGATGCATCAGATGCATGGGATCGTCAACTGAAACGATAGAAACCAGTGCCAGGATGCATGATATTGACATTGAATCGTTGCTAGACGAGTTAAATTATCTATTGCAGCCTATATAGGAAAAGTATACTCCGCTTTGCTTGTTTAGAGTGGGGTTGGCGATAAACAGAAGGTGGTTTAACTGAAAAATTTATTGTCTACTAACATAAAATTTCTCAAAGGTGTAGGTCCCGCCAACGCCGTACGATTATCGAAACTTAATATCTTTACTGTCGGTGATCTGCTTACCCACTTTCCCCGCCGCTATGAAGACAGAAGCCAAATCAAACTGGTTGGCAAGCTTACCGATGGAGAATATGCAACAATCCACACTATAGTTATAAACGTTCGCGAATTGAAACCTAATCGCAGGTTAACCATCATCAAACTATCCGTAAGAGATGAATCCGGTATGGCGTTTGTCACATGGTTTAACCAATCTTATATGAAAAACAAATTTAAACCGGGAATGGAGCTGATTATCTCCGGCAAAGTTCAAAAAAAACAGTTTGGCGTGGAATTTAATAAGCCGGAAGTAGAATTAGCTGCAGATTTTTTTCAACAGCCAGGGCACATTATCCCGGTATATCCTGCAACGGAAAATATCTCACAATGGCAGCTGCGTTCCCTCATCCGTCAAACGCTGAATCTGCTGACAAGTTTATCTGAATCAAGCCAGGATTCCCTGCCACGAGAGATAACGGCTCAATTTAATATTATCGATCCTATTTCCGCCCTCAACAATATTCACTTTCCTGCAGATCACAATGCACTGGCTCAAGCCAGACGTCGCATCGTTTTTGAAGAGCTTTATCTGCTGCAATGCGGGCTATCTTATTTAAAATATAGAAATAAACATGAATCCATTGGTATTAAGCACGCCCCGGATGGCGATTTGACAGCTGCAATCGAAAAAAATTTGCCCTTTGAACTAACTAAGGACCAACTTATAGCAGTACAAGAGATTAAGTCCGATATGGAGGAAGCCGTCCCCATGCAACGCCTGGTGCAGGGAGATGTGGGCTCCGGAAAAACGGTCGTTGCTGCAATCGCCTTAACCAAAACTGTGGAAAACGGGTTCCAAGGAGCAATGATGGCTCCGACAGAAATACTGGCAGAACAACATTATCATAGTCTCGCCCGCCTATTGGCGCCTCACGGGGTCCGGTTGTCCTTGCTAACCGGGAGCTTGACCGGCCGCACCCGGGAAAAAATATTGTTCCATATCCGCGAAGGCCTCATAGACATAGTCGTCGGCACTCATGCTTTAATCCAGGATGATGTTGTGTTTAAGCATTTAGGTTTAGTCGTCACAGATGAACAACATCGTTTTGGCGTTCGTCAGCGAGCCTGCCTGCAAGCCAAAGGTTCGAAGCCCGATGTGCTTGTAATGACGGCAACACCCATACCACGTACAATGGCATTGACTGTGTACGGTGATCTGGATGTCTCAATAATCCGGCAAATGCCCCCGGGACGGAAGCCGGTTGCCACCTATGTACGATCATCTGATCGCCGGGAAAAGGTATACCGATTTGCAACAGATCAAATTAAAGCAGGCCGGCAAGTATACGTTGTTTGTCCTTTAGTGGAGGAATCGGAAAAGCTGGAAGGCAAATCGGCCGTCACGCTGTATGAGGAGTTGTCTAATTCCTTTTTTCGCGGTATCCCTTGCGGCTTAGTGCACGGCAAAATGAAATCCGCTGACAAAGAAAAGGTAATGACAGACTTTTACCACGGTAACCTTAAAGCTTTGATTTCCACTACAGTAATCGAGGTAGGGGTTAATGTACCAAATGCCACCGTTATGATTATTGAAAATGCAGACCGGTTTGGCTTAGCACAGCTGCACCAATTGCGCGGACGCGTAGGCAGAGGAGAAGATCAGTCTTACTGTATATTATTGTCGGACGGCAGAAGTGCCGAAACTCGTGAACGCCTGAATCTCATGGTTCAAGTTGCCGATGGCTTTAAACTGGCGGAACAGGATCTGATAATACGGGGTCCAGGTCAGTTTTTCGGGACAAACCAGCACGGTTTGCCTGACTTGAAAGCCGCGAATATTGTTAAAGATGTAGATATATTGCTTGAGGCCCGACGGGCAGCAGAATTAACTATCAAAAAACCGGAACTGTTCATGCAGCTGAAAGAACCGTTATCTCAATTGTACAAAAATAATTTTGATTTATATATGTCGCATTAAAGATAAGTTAAGCTGCAAATAAGCAAAAAAAGGGGCGGCTACTGCCGCCAATTATGGGAGAGGAGAAAATTTACATTACTAATATGTTCAAATCTTGAAAGGTTTATACTCTAATTTCCCAATTTTTTTTAAATTTATTTAATTTTTTTATTAATTTTTTTACTCCGCGCGCACACTATATATGTCACATTAAAGAATTGACGAATTGACATCCGGGTATTAGGATAAGCTGAGGTTAAGCGCTAGCGTCGAAGCGTTCTTTAATTCATTCCATATAGTAAAAAGTACTAGGAAAGTGAGGGCAGCATGTCAAAATATACTGAAAAGCAATTGGAAAGCATTGCAGCCGAATGCCAGGAATTCGAACATATCATTAACGCCATGGGATATGGGTATTCTTTGCTCAACGTTTCACCGGACAAGTATATACGGCGATGCACGGACTGCGTACATTGGTTTGACGGATCTTGTGGTATATTTCAGAAAGAAATTGCTCTTACAAACTCTTAAAAAATAGATTGGATTAACGACCATTAAAATACGCTATAGTGATTATAACGTATGATTTATTTTTTTGAACATATATTCACGGCAGGGATTATAACTTTTGATAGCGAAGGAAGATAAAGGTAATAGAAGGTAAAGGTAATAGTAAGTAAAAATATAACAAAATAATGGAGGGAAGCAAGAAATGCCAATCGTTCAGATTGATATGTTGGAAGGACGTACTGTTGAACAAAAACGAGAAATGGTAAAAAGGATTACAGCCGCTATATGTGAAACAACTTCATGTCCGGCCGAAGCTGTAACGGTTATTGTCCGGGAAGCATCCAAACAGCATATTGCCAAAGCCGGCGTTCTGATGGGCGATAAATAAGCAAACCATTTCGCTACCCGCAATGGTCTCATTTTTATAAATTTGTATAAAAATGAAAGGAGAAACTCTATGCTGCCAATGAAATTCGCAGTTCTTTTAGAAAAAAGCATTAACAAAAACTTGGAAAAAGTGCGACTAGATGTCAGTGCTGAACTTCAGCCAATCGTAACCCTAATCCAGCAAACCCAGTCTCTAATATTTGACTTATTGCAGGAAACATCTGATGTTAATATAGATTATGCCAAGCTGCCGGAAGTCAACCTCACCGTTTTGATAGCAGCGGATGATCTATGGCAGAAGGCCGTTAGCAGTTATACAGACGCTCCCCCTATAAATACTGATGATTTAATCCAAATGTGGACTATTTATGCATCAATCGAAAAATCCGCGCAATACTATCAACAAGCGTCACTTAACAGCCCGCATCCGGCCACCAGATTATTCCTAAGCTCACTGAGTGAAATCAAAAATATACTTAGGAGACGTGTATCCGGCGTGCTACGAATGATTTACAACGATGTATGGTCAGAAGTGGGCTTTGCTCCTTTTGTACTAGGAAAAGAATAATTTTAACCATGCATATAATTGACGCCGTGCCCACCGTTCGGGTAGGAAAATCCAATATTATTCCCAGGACATATTAAACGACAGGCCCCACACTCCACACATTGTTTATATAGAACCATTATTTCAGTTCCTATCTCATAGTTCCACTGAAAAACGCGGGTTGGGCAAACCGTAAGACAGGGCCTAGTACGACACTGATTACAGGCTCCCTGGTCAACAATTGCAACATGTTGGTGATTATGATCGGGCCTAATACTTATCAGCGAAATTTTATCAGTCAATTCATCCTTCATCTATATCATTCCTTATCGTCATCACCTTATCACCTTATCACCTTTAACGTTTTCCAGACATCTTTACATATCTTGAGCAGCGGCTGCATGCTTGTCACTTTTTTAAAAATGAGCACCCGTTTAGCCCGCTTGGGCATTGTAGGTACTTTCGCTACTTGATATGCCGTTTCATTGGCAATACGAGTGTACAAATCAAACGCATAGGGAATATCCTGCATAAGCCTGGCTGTACCGGCATTTGCTTTTAAATCCTGCATTATAAAGCTTTCATCAAGCAAAGTTTTATATAGATACAACTTTTTAACCGAATAATCCCCGCTGACTTTCGCGGCATATGCGGCCTGCGCTGCGAAATATCCCGACCACATTGCTAAATTAAATCCATGAGTACCATTTACCAATGACGCGGCATCTCCGACAATCAAAAGTCCCGGATGCACCAATTGGGGTATAGCGTTATACCCTCCCTCAGGAATCATTGCACCGCCATATTCTAATGTAACGCCCCCGGTTAATAAAGGATACATATGGGGGTGTTTTTTTATGCGCTCTAATAAGTCATTGGGACTGAGTCCGGCTTGAGCCAAACAGGCTAACGACATGCCAACACTAAGATTAATACTCTCACGGAAGATATGAAGGGACGCTGTGCCATTAAAACCGGCTGTAGGATAACCAATTAATCTAATAATACTTCCGTTGCCAGGCGGAAGATTAAATCGCTCCTCGATCACTTTTGAAGGTAAGGCAATTGATTCTTTCACATACAAAGAAGTATCCTGGGGAGATATTCTTGGTATAAGACCGCTCCGTTCTGCTAATAACGAATTTACACCATCCGCCAAGACAATAATATCAGCCCAAAAACAATATTTCTGCGGGGGAGAAATTTGGACGCCTACCGCTTGCGCCTGGGACTGACACTCATCAAACAAAACTTCGTTTACATAATGATCAAGTAACAAAGTTGCTCCGGCATTTACGGCTTTGTTTGCTAACCATTTATAGAGGCTGGAACGTTTAATGGAAAAACGGTTGTAGGGGGCAGCTGCAAGTTTAGTGCTGCGAAATCTGACCGATAGTACAGAATCATCCGTTAACCACCAATATGCATGGTCGGTAATCAATCGCTCACATTCTACTTCGTCCCAAAAATTTGGAAATAGTTTATGAGTATGTTCAGCAATTATGGAAGAACCGCCACAATTCTTTGCTCCGGGATATGGTCCCCGTTCCAATAAAACTACATTCAGGCCTTGTTTCGCCATAAAATATGCTGCTGAAGATCCGGCTGGTCCTGCTCCAACAACAATGACGTCATATTTTTTTATTTCCGATTCTAAGGGAAAGGGAATTTTCTTGGTATTAAAAAATTGCTTACCGGGCTTAATGGTTATCTTCTTGGGTTTAGTCATTTGCTACCTTCTTTAAGCATCTATTCTTACTTTATATTTATTATATTTATTCTTTACTATCCTATGGTAATTCATGCTGCGAAACAAAAATCTTCATTTGGTAGCAAACAGGAGTATAAGCCAGTATTGTTTACATAAAAAATAATATTTAATATTATTCCGTTTATACGGAATTTGCATCTATCCTTACAAACATGTATAGTAAGGTACATGCCTAATTTCCGGCCATACTTCGGAAAACGGAGGAACCAACAGTGGGGTGAATCCGCATTGCGGTAGGGGCGTCCCTTTGCTCCGAACCCGTCAGCTAACTTCGTAGGCATTTAGAAAGGGGAAATTTAAAATGAAAAATATTAAACAAATTCTCTTCAGTGTAGTAACGATTGCTGCTCTGGCACTAGCTGTGTGGACACCGATAGCCTCTGCCGGAGTTAACTCGCAGCAAGGTATAAGCCACAACTCTCCGGAAAACTATAAGAATGTTCTGAACGCGGTAGCTACCGCTTACGCACCGGGACCTCATGATAACGGAAAATGGGGTAATCTAACTCACATCGGTACGCAAGTACGTCCTGGGGTTATTGCTGTAGATCCCCGTGTTATTCCCCTCGGCACCAAGCTCTATATTGAGTTTGCAAATGGTCAAGGCATGTATGGTGTGGCTGAAGATACCGGCGGTGCAATTAAAGGGAACCGTATTGATATCGCCATGTGGACGGTAAAAGAGGCGTATAAGTTTGGTATCCAAGATGTCAAAGTGTATGTTCTTAAGTAACATCCAGAACACCCGGAATTATCCGGGTGTTTTTTCATAATTGAGTGATTATACTATTTTTAAGTAATCACATAAAAAGTGGTAGATTTGGCCAGTTTATTTATGTTATTATAATTGAAATACATACGCACTTTATTATCAAATTACGAAAGGAGTTTAATAATGTGTTTGACAATAAATTCGGTCCGGAAGGATTAACTTTTGACGACGTACTTTTAGTGCCGGCTAAATCTGATGTTCTACCCCGTGATGTGAATGTTAACACTAATCTTACAAAAAATGTCAAGCTTAATATACCACTTATTAGCTCGGGTATGGATACAGTTACTGAGGCGAGAATGGCGATTGCGATGGCCCGTGAAGGAGGGTTGGGCGTAATACATAAAAATATGCCCATTGAACGTCAGGCTAATGAAATTGATAAGGTAAAACGTTCTGAGCATGGTATTATTGTTGACCCCATATTCTTATCGCCAACCAACACCTTGCAAGATGCCCATAAATTGATGGAAAAATACCGAATATCCGGGGTACCGGTCACAGAGAACGGCAAACTTGTCGGCATACTAACGAATCGGGATTTGCGATTTGAAACCGATCTTACTCGCAAGATTAGCGAGTGCATGACCCGGGAGCACTTAATAACTGCCGCCGTAGGCACTTCGTTAACAGAGGCCAAAGAAATCCTGCATCAGCATCGAATCGAAAAACTGCCACTTGTGGATTCCAATGGCTATTTAAAAGGCTTAATTACTATTAAAGATATCGAAAAGGCTCAAAAGTATCCTAATTCGGCAAAAGATGCGAAAGGAAGATTATTAGTTGCTGCTGCCATTGGTGTCGGGGCAGATTCAATGGACCGTGTTGAGGCCATAGTGGCGGCTAAAGTCGATGTAATTGTTTTGGATACTGCTCACGGCCATTCCCGCGGAGTAATTGAAGCCGTTAAAAAAATTAAAGCTGCGTTTCCTCATATTGATCTTATTGCCGGCAATGTAGCCACAGGCGAAGCCACCTTTGATCTCATCGAAGCTGGCGCTGACGCAGTTAAAGTCGGTATTGGCCCAGGTTCAATTTGTACTACACGTATTATTGCCGGTATTGGGGTTCCGCAAATCACTGCTGTCTATAATTGTGCCCAAGTAGGTAAACGTTTTGATGTGCCAATTATCGCCGACGGCGGCATCAAATATTCCGGCGATATTGCTAAAGCCATTGCCGCCGGAGCCAATGTAGTCATGGTTGGCAATTTATTGGCAGGCACCGAGGAAAGCCCGGGTGAAATGATCATCTATCAAGGACGCAGTTATAAAGTTTACCGGGGAATGGGATCTCTTGGCGCTATGGCCCAGGGCAGCAAAGACCGTTACTTCCAGGAAAACATGGATAAGCTGGTCCCGGAAGGCATAGAGGGAAGAGTTCCATATAAAGGATCGGTAGCCGATACCGTTTTTCAGTTAATTGGCGGATTAAGAGCAGGAATGGGATACTGTGGAGTACGCAATATCGATGAATTAATTAATAAGACTCAATTTATAAAAATTACTGGTGCCGGATTAAAAGAAAGTCATCCCCACGATGTCAGCATTACCAAAGAAGCACCAAATTACAGCTTATAAATCAGTAAACCGTTCTGGATTTTCCAGAGCGGTTTTGTCTCACTAAATAGGTAACTTAGAAATCTGCACTCTTATATGTAAAAGTTTAGTAACCTTGGGAGATACTATTTGTATTAGAGGAGTGTGGAACAAATGCGCAAGTATGCTACTCGCTGTATTGTAATATTATTAATATGTATGATTTATTTACCACTCAATATAACCTACGCATTCTTCGGTTTACCGGATACAGATAATCTTGAAAATTTGCAGCATGCTGCAGCCACCCAGGTTTTTGATATAAATGGACAGCTTATATCAAAATTATTTTTTGAAAACCGTATTGTAGTAAGTATAAATAATATTTCCCCTTATATACAACAAGCTATCATCGCCAATGAAGACAGTCGTTTTTATAGTCATTGGGGTATAGATCCGGTCGGAATCGTGCGGGCAATATGGGTAGATATCCGTCAAGGCAGTTTTATCGAAGGCGGTAGTACGATCACTCAGCAACTGGCCAAAAATATGTTTTTGACCCAAGAACGGACGTTTACCCGTAAGTTGAAAGAAATATTACTTGCCCTGGTAATTGAAAGAAAGTTTTCCAAGCAGGAAATACTGCAAGCTTATTTAAATCAGGTATATTTTGGTGAAGGTGCCTATGGAGCGGAAGCTGCAGCCCAAGTTTATTTTGGCAAGCGCGCCAAAGATCTTACCTTGGCAGAAAGTGCTTTAATCGCCGGTCTACCCCGGGGTCCTAATATTTACTCACCTTATGTTGATACCAAAGCCGCATTACAGCGTCGCTCTGAGGTGTTAACAGGAATGGTAAAAGAGGGATACATCACACCTGAGCAAGCACAGCGTTCGCAAACCGAACCCATAGTTTTAGCAGGCAAAAAAAAACGGGTAGTCCAAGCTTCTTACTTTCTTGACTTTTTATCGCAGGAACTAGTTGGACGTTATGGCGCCAATCGTGTATATAAGGGTGGACTAAAAGTTTATACAACACTAGATATCAAACAGCAACAAGCTGCCGAGGCCGTTCTCGGTCAATACCAGGGAGCGGTATTGGCCCTTGATCCCCGGAATGGGTATATTAAAGCTATGGTTGGGGGAAGAAACTACGAAGAAAGTCAAATTAACCGGGTAATAGCGGAAATACGCCAGCCAGGTTCGGCCTTCAAACCCTTTCTTTACGCGGCTGCTCTTAATCAAGGCTTAACAGCAAGCTCTGTTATCGTAGATGAACCGATCAATATCAATGGTTATAAGCCACAAAATTATGATAAAAAAAACCGGGGACCAATAACTTTAAAAAAAGCATTACGCTGGTCTGTCAATGTAGCCGCGGTTAAATTAGGACAACAAGTTGGAATGGATCAAGTATTAAATTTGGCAAGAACTATGGGTATTTCAACGTTGACTGCCGAAGATAACAACTTGGCTGCAGCCTTAGGTGGATTGACGCAAGGGGTTAACCTCTTTGAGCTAACGGCTGCTTATACGGCGTTTGCTAATTCAGGTATCCTATCCAAACCTATTGGAATAATAAAGGTTCTTGATGAAAAGGATCAGGTGCTTGAAGAAACGCGCCTGTCGCAACAGGCGGTTTTAAAACCGGAAACCGCATATATATTAACCGACATGTTAAAAGGTGTTATCGCAAACGGGACTGGTACCACAGCTAATATTGGACGTCCGGCAGCAGGAAAAACAGGAACAACCGATAACTATGAAACAGCATGGTTCATTGGTTATACTCCCGATTTATTATTGGGAATCTACGTTGGCAATGATGATCGGAAACCGGTAGGTATCTCCGGAACTGAAGTTGCCGGCATGTGGAACAAGATGATGAGTCAAGTTACCGCCGGCACCCCATCTAGCGACTTTGCCATTCCTCCCAATGTAATATCAGGTATAGCCATTTGTGCCGATACGGGAAAACTCGCAACCAAAGCCTGTCCAGAGATCGAATATAGTGCATTTGTCAAAGGCACACAACCAACAACTTTTGATACCCGTCCATCACTAGTCCCAATCCCTAAAGAGCAACCCAGCACGCCTGCACCGGAACGTAAACCGTTTTGGAAACTTCCTTGGCGATTGCCGGGACTATAAAGTTATGGTACAATGTGCTAGGAAGTTATATTTATTATTACTCAATGATTTCTAAACAGTTCGTGAATATTCTGATAAGCTGGGCCAATACCAATACTGTGATAACCATGATATTGGATAAAGGAGACTTTTGAGTAGTGAGCAATCAAGCTACCGTGCTTGACGTAAAGATTGATTCAGTAACAATGAATAGTGCTTTGTCAATTGCAGAACGCTTCATCGCAGAAAAGAAACCTCATATGATTGCAACAGCCAATGCGGAAATGGTAATGCTTGCCCACCAAGACAGTGAGTTAGCCGGGATTCTTGGGCAATCCGACTTGGTACTTCCTGACGGAGCAGGGGTTGTATGGGCTGCACGTTATCTAGGATATACTATGCCTGAACGGGTTGCCGGTTATGACTTTACACAGCAACTTTTGGCTCGCTCTGCCGAAAAAGGCTATCGAGTATATATGTTTGGCAGCAAGCCGGAAATTATTGAAAAGGCAAGGGAAAATGCAATCACCCGCTACCCTGGTTTAAACATTGTAGGAGTACGTCATGGATACTATACCGCTGCGGACGAGCAGGCCATCATCGATGATGTTATAGCAAAAAATCCGGATATTTTGCTTGTTGCGCTGGGCATTCCCAAACAGGAAAAATGGATTGCCAAAAATATGTATACCTTAAAAATACCAATAAATATAGGAGTTGGCGGAACATTTGATGGTATGGCGGGTGTAGTAAAACGGGCGCCACTTTGGATGCAGCAAGCCAACTTAGAATGGCTGTTTCGCCTCCTTCTCCAACCTCAACGTATTGTTCGCATGCGGGCACTACCTGAATTTGCTCTCCGAGTTATGTTATCAGGCAAAAAGTGTTAGACAAAGTAAATTATGTGTATTATACTGATATATTAGAGTGGAATGGTTATGTAGATATATAGCAAGTTTCTACTTGCTTTTTGTTTTGATTACAGTGAGGGAGGTTTTGTGCAGGGAGGTGTGAGGTATATAGATGGTAAAAACTCCTATTGTTAAAGAAGGGTACATTTACATTGCAATTCTTGGCTTGATAACAGCCCTAGTAGCGTTGGCAGTTAACCCATATTGGAGTATTATCCCGGGAGTTCTAATGACATTTGTTACCTTCTTTTTCCGCAATCCAAATCGAAAAGCACCGGATGATGACTCATTAATACTTTCTCCGGCAGACGGCAAAGTAATGAGTGTATGTGAAGTATACGACGATCAGTTTCTAAATGATGTTGGCTATAAAGTAACAATTTTCTTGTCTGTTTTTGACGTGCATATAAATAGAAGTCCCATATCAGGCGAAATAATATTTCAGCAATATACATGCGGTCGATTCCGTCCTGCTTATAAGGAATCCGCAGGTTGTGAAAATGAACGTCATGCAATTGGATTAGAAAACGAAAAAATGAAGGTGTTAGTTACTCAAATTGCTGGCATTCTTGCCCGCCGCATTGTATCATGGGTTACCCTTGGTAGCATACTTAAACGGGGCGAAAGGTATGGTCTTATCAAATTTGGCTCTTGTACCGAGTTAATCGTGCCCAAAAACGTGGATATATTAGTAAAAAAGGGGGACAGGGTAAAAGGCGGCAAGACAGTGATAGGGAGGTTGCTGCAGTAGTGAGAAATATTATTCCTAACATGCTGACTGCATTTAACTTAATATTAGGTGTTTTTGCGATTATTGCTTCTTTCCATAATAATTTTTTTTATGCGGCGCTGCTGATAGTTGCCGCTATGGTAGCTGATGGGTTGGATGGCAGAGTTGCGCGACACTTCCAGGCTAGCAGCGATTTCGGCAAAGAATTGGATTCTTTATGTGATTTGGTTTCTTTCGGCGTAGCACCCGCTGTACTTGCTTATGTTTTTATGCTAAAGGACTTTGGACTGGCAGGCTGGATTATTGTTGCTCTTTTTGCGACTTGCGGCGCTTTACGCTTGGCTCGCTTCAATGTCGATGCTACAAAAATCAAAGGTTATTTTATGGGCTTGCCTATTCCAGCTGCCGGTTGCGTTGTAGCTACTTTTGTAATGCTTGATATTAAACCATCCGGGTGGTTATTCCCAGTTATGATTACGCTGTTTGGATATTTGATGATAAGTACTGTAAAATACCCGGATTTTAAGGGAAAAGGTGAAAAACTTAGATTCGTTCCTGCTACCATAACTTTAGTTGTCGCAGGCTACATCCTTTATTTGATTCCCCAGAGTATATTATTTGTTTCCTTTTTTGCTTATGCCTTATTTGGAATTTTGAATACACTGTTTTCCTTGTTTGACTAAGTTTGACTAAGAAATCAACTGTCTAAACCTTGGGCTTTCTAAACAAAGTTTGTTTTGTATAGTATAAATTACGTCCTTTAACCTCATAGTAAACATTTTAATTCATAATTAATATTAATAATTAATTACCTTGATTATCTTTGATTATTCTTTGATTAATTACCTTGAGGCAAGAAGCATATTATATTATCGTTACAAGCTTTTTAAAGAAATACCAATAAAAAATCCTGAAATTCTGTAATATAATAAAGTATAATGGAAACCGCAATCAGGATTTTTACAAGGAGCATATTAACTCATGAACTATATTTTTGACTACATAATGGTTCCAATACAACTTATAATCGTATTTTTTACATTATATTATTTTATTCTATCCTTATTTGGCATATTTAAATTTAAAGAGAAAAAGATCCTAACCCCTAGGAATACTTTTGCTATCATTGTTGCTGCTCATAATGAGGAACAGGTAATTGGTCAATTGATCGAAAATCTGCATGTTTTAAATTATCCCCGCGAGTTATATGATGTTTACGTGATAGCAGATAACTGTAAGGACCAGACAGCGCAGATTGCCCGTTCGGCTGGCGCATTAGTCTACGAGCGTTTCAACACCGAGTTCAAAGGTAAAGGTTATGCATTGGAGTGGATGTTTGAAAAACTTTTCCAATCGAAACGCCAGTACGAGGCTGTTGTTATTTTTGATGCCGATAATCTCGTTGATCCTAACTTTTTGCTGGAAATGAATAGCCGTCTATGTAAAGGGGAAAGAGTAATTCAAGGTTACCTGGATGCGAAAAATCCAAATGACACCTGGATTTCCGCAACTTTCGCGCTTTCATTTTGGGTAGTTAACCATATCTGGCATTTAGCAAAATATAATATAGGTTTATCCAGTGTACTTGGTGGTACAGGTATGTGTATCGCCACGGATGTTTTGAAAGAATACGGTTGGGGTGCAACTTGCCTTACTGAAGATATGGAATTCACCATGAAAGTGCTTCTCAAAGGAATAAGAACAACCTGGGCTCATGATGCCATTGTTTATGACGAGAAACCGCTGACATTTCGGCAGTCTTGGAATCAGCGTAAACGGTGGGCCCAAGGTCATTTCGATGTTGCGGGACGTTATATTCCCCGCCTTTTGGTTGAAGGATTCAAACGGCGTGATATCCGAATTTTAGACGGTGTTCTTCACCTGCTGCAACCGCATTTTCTGCTTCTGTCCACTACATTTTTGCTATTTAGTTACTTGTACCATATCGCACCTTTTTACACTAATATTTTGTATATGATATTGCCGGTCGAGGTTTGGACTATTATCGCCATTGGGCAGTATATTTTTCCTGTCATTGTTTTATTCAAAATACGTGCCCATTGGAAATCCTGGTTTTATATGCTGTTTTATCCCTTATTTGTTTATAGCTGGATACCAATAACCTTTTTTGGATTTTTGCACCGGAACAACAGGGTCTGGAGCCATACACAACATACTCGCGGTCTCAGCTACCAGGACATTTTGTTAAGCAATTCTGATGAATTCTCTAAGGAAAATCCCTTCTAAGCAGGCAGGCTATCAAAAGAGGTGAGTTTCTCTAACTCATCTCTTTTTGTAACTATTCGCCTTAGTAATTACTTTTTTTGTCCTATAGGGGATGCTTTGAATATTTACAGGCAGGGTGTTAAACTATATTGCCAAGGAAAGGTGGATATCTATGTATGAATTGACAATAATAGCAGAATTTGAGGCTGCTCATCGTCTTCCTGAATATCCGGGTAAATGCTGCCGCTTGCATGGCCATAACTGGAAAGTTGAAGTTACCATTGCAGGTACGAAACTAAATAAACAAGGTATGGTAATAGATTTCCGGGAATTTAAATCAGCGGTAGGTAAAGTAATTGATCAATTGGACCATTATTACCTTAACGAGCTTGAGGCTTTCCAAGAAGTGTATCCAACCGCCGAAAACATCGCCAAATATATTTATGATAAATTAAATGACCATCCTTCCTTCACCGATGCCAGTGATTTAAACGTTCGCTGCATAACCGTGTGGGAATCGCCCCGTTCCGCCGTGAAATATTGCCCTGGAGAATAATAATGACGGAAAAACATATGACTGGTAATAATACAATTAATCTAGTCGAAGTTTTCTCTTCCATTCAAGGAGAAGGTCTGTATGTTGGCTGTAGACAGCTTTTTGTCCGCTTGGCGGGATGCAATTTGGCATGTTCCTATTGCGATACCCAGGACTCCAAAATTATGCCGCAACAGGCAAAATTTGAACAATTCCCGGGGAAACGCAATTTCCGGGCTGTTAATAATCCGCTGAACATTGAAAAACTGGCGGAGCATCTCAATTGCTTGCTTCGTCTGCCGCATCACTCCGTTAGTATAACCGGAGGAGAACCGCTATGCCAGCCGGTTGCCATTTCGCAATTGTTACCTTTACTAAAGGCGCCTATATATTTGGAGACGAATGGGACTCTGACCGACAATTTGGCCTTGATCTTGCCCTATATTAGAATAATCAGCATGGATATAAAACTGCCAAGTTCAACCGGCAAATCCTATTGGCAAGAACATTCTTCTTTTCTTGAAATAGCAAAACAGCGTGAAGTCTTCGTCAAAATTGTGATTACATCTGCAACCATGCAGTCTGAAATGGAACAGGCAGTAGATTTAATTGCATCTATTGACTACAGTATACCTCTAGTTTTACAGCCGGTAACTCCATATAACGGCTATGAAGCTATATCACCTGACGATATGCTTTTTTTTCAAGAAAAAGCATTATCAAAACTTGCCGATGTACGTGTAATTCCGCAAACTCATAAATTTATAGGACAAATGTAATTCCTCTTTAGGAGTGATGATTCTTTTGCATATTTTGCTAACGAATGATGATGGTATCAACGCCCCGGGTATCCAAACTTTATGGCAGGAATTATCCAAAATAGCGAATATCACCGTCGTCGCTCCTGACAGTGAGCGTAGTGCCTCCAGTCAGGCAATCACTGTCCACCACCCAATTCGCGTTGACCGTCACTGTGTTGAAGAACCGCCAATTTGCGCTTGGCAAGTGGGCGGAACGCCCACTGATTGTGTTAAAATAGCTTTAGATGCGTTGCTGACTGAACCACCGGATGTTGTCGTTTCGGGTATCAATCAAGGTTCCAACTTGGGAACTGACGTACTATACTCTGGAACCGTGAGTGCAGCAATCGAAGGAGCATTGCACGGGATTCCTGCCGTAGCTGTATCTTTAGACAGTTGGCATCCTTTTGATTTTGGCCCCGCGGCCAAAATTACATCAAAAATTGTTTTGTCTTTAATCGAAAAAAAGCTGCCGCCGAATACATTATTAAATGTTAACATTCCAGCACTGCCAGAAAGCCAACTGGGCCAAATCTCGATTACAAAACTCGGGTCGCGAAACTACGAAAACACCTTTGAACGCCGTGAAGATCCACGGGGAAGAATATATTATTGGATGGGTGGCAGAATAGTTGACAGTGATAACGATCCTGATACCGATATTATAGCAATCAAGCAAGGTAAAATTTCTGTGACGCCGATCCATTTTGACTTGACAAATTACAGGATTATGAATTTATTAGCGACCTGGGAAATGTAAATCGTAAATCGATCTGTCTGGCATATTATTAAAAATTCTGCATAATATTTACAGTAGAATGCTATTAGGAGGGAGTAGCGTGGCTAAAATCTCCCGGCGTATGCACAACTACTCTGATACCCCAAGATCAGTAAGCATTCCCCTGGCTATATTCAAAGGAGTCATCGTCAGTATTACCTCATCTCTAGTTTTTGCCCTTTTTTTTGCTTTAATCAGCATGGTATCGGATTCTAACTATATAGATAAATATTTGGAGTATATCGTGGTTGCAATTACTTTGACCAGTATTTTTATTGGCAGCGTCTACGCCACTCAGCAAATAGAATCTAAGGGTCTCATTATTGGAATTACTGTTGGTCTGATTTATGTGCTTTTTTCTGTAGGAATTGGGATGGAATTAGGGCAGGAGCCGGTTTCGCTTCTGGTTCTTGGAAATAAGCTTGCTGCCGGAATCCTCGCTGGGGCACTCGGGGGATTTATCGGAGTAAATTTATAAATTTTGCTTTATTTTTATATTCTCAAGGTATCCAAACAGTTTATTGCGTCCCGGGAGAGACGCATAAGTACAATCTAAATGTGTAACTGAACAAACAGGAGCTGAACGGCTCCTGTTTGTTCAGTTACACACATTATACTCTAATGGCGATAGTTTGAAACATCTGTTAACATCTGTTATACAGATGTTAACATTCAACAAATAAAATAAATTCTGCAGGGAATGAAGAACCTCATGACGAATATTATTTTTTCGGGTAACGTCGCCCAAAACTTGGGTATTGTCATCTATGCACTGAAAGTCCCCGTTTGGGAACCCCGGCTGAAATCTCCATGTTTTCCAAAATTGGTGGAGACCTGGTTGGTATGACAAATGTTCCGGAGGTGATCATTGCCCATGAAGCCGAAATGTGTTACGCTACCGTTTCTGATTCTGAATACCTTAAAAAATAAGTGGTGATATTAGCTTGAACACTATGGTATGGTCAAACAATTGTCTGAAATTATTGGATCAAACACTTTTGCCCGGGCAGGTTGAATATATTTATTGTCACAGTTGGGAAAGGATAGCAGAAGCGATAAAGAAATTGGAAGTAAGAGGAGCGCCGGCAATCGGAGCGGCAGCCGCCTTTGCTATGGTCTTTGGCGCCCGCGAGGCGGCGGCGGCAAATTCCTGGAACGCTTTCAAAACTGCTTTGTTGTCTGTTTCAAAGCAACTTGCGCAAACTCGCCCTACCGCAGTAAATCTTTTCTGGGCATTAAAACGCATGGAAGAAGTAGTCGAGCGCTTCGATGAGAACAGTAGTCCTGGCGAAGTATTGACTGCTTTGGAACAAGAAGCTATTGCCATAGCGGAAGAAGATAAAGCAGTTAACCAAAAGATATCTAAATACGGCGCATCACTATTCACCGCACCCCAAGCCGTCTTAACCCATTGTAACGCCGGCGCCCTGGCAACTGTTGCTCTGGGGACGGCCCTGGGAGTCATCCGTGAGGCGAAAGCACAAGGGAATATTACCAAAGTATTTGTTGACGAAACAAGACCTTTACTTCAGGGAGCCAGGCTGACAGCCTGGGAACTTCACCAGGATGGAATCCCGGTGACATTAATAACGGACAATACGGCAGGCTGGGTTATGAAGAATAAAATGGTACAGTCGGTAATCGTTGGAGCGGACCGAATTGCCCGTAACGGAGATGTTGCCAACAAAATTGGCACTTACAGTGTGGCCGTTCTGGCTAGAGAACACGGAATTCCGTTTTACGTAGCCGCGCCTGTCTCAACTTTTGATTTTTCCATCAAAACCGGCAACGATATTCCCATTGAAGAACGCTGTGCCAATGAAGTTAAATCTTTTGGGGGATGCTGCATTGCTCCGGAAGGCATTTCCGTTTTTAATCCAGCATTTGATGTCACTCTGAATTCTCTCGTCACGGCTATTATTACCGAACACGGTGTATTACGTGCGCCGTATGAACAAGCCATTGAAAAATTGTATCAAATAAGCAAGAAATCTAAATAAGTAAAAGAAAGGTGGTAATATTATGGAATCCCTTATCCGCGATCTTTCTCTAGCTCCTCAAGGTCAGGACAAAATTAACTGGGTAAAAGAATTTATGCCTGTGTTGAATGTATTAAATGATGAACTATCTCAAACCAAGCCTTTAGCAGGGAAAAATATGGTTATTACCATGCATTTGGAGGCTAAAACAGCTTATTTGGCACTCGTTATGAAGAATGCCGGGGCCAATGTCACGGTAACCGGCAGTAATCCGCTTTCTACGCAAGACGATGTTGCCGCAGCGCTTGCCTCCCAAGGTGTTAAAGTATTTGCCTGGTATAACTGTACCGCGGAAGAATATGAAAACTTCCTGCACAAGGCCCTTGACACTAAACCGGAGATTATCATTGACGACGGCGGTGACTTGGTTTCTCTGCTTCACGGGGAACGCAGCGATTTGGCGGCAAATATTTTAGGTGGCTCGGAAGAAACTACTACCGGCGTCCTGCGTCTCAGAGCCCTTGCGGCAGCCGGTCGCCTCAAGTTTCCCATGATTGCGGTGAATGACGCCTATTGCAAATACCTTTTCGATAATCGTTACGGTACCGGTCAATCAACCTGGGATGGCATTATGAGAACTACCAATCTTACCGTTACCGGCAAGACAGTCGTTATCGCCGGCTACGGGTGGTGCGGCAAAGGGGTATCGATGCGCGCCAAGGGATTGGGAGCCAATGTGATCGTTACTGAAATCGATCCCATCAAAGCCATTGAGGCGGTATTTGACGGTTTTATCGTTCTGCCGATGCAGGAAGCAGCTTCCCGCGGCGATATTTTTGTAACTTTGACCGGCTGTAAAGACGTAATTCGCCGCGAGCACATGGAAGTGATGAAATCCGGCGCCGTTATGGCCAATGCCGGCCACTTTGATGTGGAAATTAATAAACACGACCTTGCCGCTCTGTCAAAGTCCCGCCGAGTTGTGCGTAAAAACATAGAAGAGTTTGCCATGACCGACGGTCGTAAGCTATATCTGTTAGCCGAGGGACGCTTGGTCAATTTAGCTGCCGGCGATGGTCATCCTACTGAAATTATGGATCTCTCCTTTGCCATGCAAGCCTTGGCTGCGCTTCATATAGTTGAGAACCATAAACAGATGGACAAATCCCTCTATACTGTGACTCCGGAAATGGATAATCGCGTTGCGGCGCTAAAACTAAAAGCAATGGGGGTTTCAATTGACAATTTGACGGAAGAACAGGCCGCATACCTAAGTCAAGCCTAACATGATGAAACAGGTCATTCAGGATAGTCTGGATAGTGTGGAATATGCACAAAAAGAAGTATTGGCCATAGGCTGTATGCTGCTGGATAAAGGTCTTGTATCAGGAACGTGGGGAAATGTCAGTACTCGCATTCCTGATGCGGACTGTATCGCTGTCACTCCGTCAGGAAAGCCCTATCACGAACTTAAGTTTGAAAATATTGTTATTGTCGATAAAACAGGTAATGTTATTCGCGGTGACTTCAAACCAACATCCGAATTATCTTTACATCTCACCATTTATAAAGCCAGACCAGATATAAAAGCCATCGTCCACACTCATAGCGTATTTGCCAGTGCTTGTGCTGTGGCACATCGATCTATTCCGCCGATTATTGAAGATTTGGTACAACTTGCAGGCGGAAGTATTGATGTAGCCCCTTATGCGCTGCCGGGGACCGCCGAACTTGCGCTTAATGCGGTAAATACCTTGGGAAATAAGCAAGCTGTGCTATTAGCAAATCATGGTGTGGTTGGCTGCGGCCGATCGCTGCCGGAAGCATTCATAGCCTGCGAACTAGTCGAGAAAGCCGCGCAAATATATATCCATGCAAACATTTTGGGCGGGGCAAAAACATTAAGCCCCGCGGACGTAAAAGTAATGCATGACCTATACCTCAACAGTTATCAAAAGCACCCGTAGACTGAATCTTGGAGGGTCTTAAATGACAAAGCTACTGCTTAAAGGTGGAGAAGTATTATGCGCCGACGGTCAAATTCGAACCGTCGACGTTGCAATTGCAGACTCTGTCGTTGCCCAGGTGGGCAACGTAGACAGTACATGGATGGCGGAACAAATAATTGACTGTAAGGACAAGCTGATACTTCCGGGTTTTGTTAATACCCATACTCACGCCGCCATGACTCTTTTGCGTAGCTACGCAGATGATATGAAGCTAATGGACTGGCTTGAAAACAGAATTTGGCCGGCTGAAGATAACCTCACTGGTGAAGATGTCTATTGGGGCACAATGCTGGCAATAGCGGAAATGATTAAAACAGGCACTACCACTTTTGCGGATATGTATTTCTTTATGCCGGAAGTAGCAAAAGCCGTCTCTGAAAGCGGTATCCGAGCCGTTCTGGCAAGAGGAATGGTGGGAGTAGCTCCTACTGCCGACAAGTCATTGACCGAAAGCGAAGAGTTCTATAACGAATGGAATAACGCCTGTGACGGTAGAATAACCGTTATGCTCGGCCCGCATGCTCCTTATACCTGTCCGCCGGAGTATCTTAAAAAAGTAATTTCATTGGCGGAACGCTTAGGCGCGGAAATT
Organism: Methylomusa anaerophila; assembly: GCF_003966895.1. NCBI lineage: Bacteria > Bacillati > Bacillota > Negativicutes > Selenomonadales > Sporomusaceae > Methylomusa > Methylomusa anaerophila. Next base: position 4,090,224 of record NZ_AP018449.1, read on the forward strand.
CATATTCATCTGGCTGAAACAGCAGGCGAAGTGGCTGAGTGTATTAAACAATACGGTATGTCTCCCATTGCGCTGATGAAAAAAGTTGGATTGTTTGATTTTGGTACACTCGCTGCTCACTGTGTACATATCTCACCCGAAGATATTTCTATTCTGCGGGAAAAAGGAGTGCGGGTTGCTCATAACCCGGGAAGCAATATGAAGCTAGCCAGCGGAGTAGCTCCTGTACCGGACATGCTGGAAGCAAAGATTTGTGTCGGTCTGGGAACAGATGGCGCCGCAAGCAATAATAATCTCGACATGTTGGAAGAAATTCGTCTGGCAGCTATGCTTCACAAAGTTCATCGACTTGATCCTTTAGCTGTTCCGGCGGCAACAGCCATTGATATGGCCACAGTACAAGGTATACAAGCATTAAATCTCGACAAACTAGGTAAAATTGAGGTTGGCTATAAAGCCGATATCACCGTTTTTGATATGCAAAATCCACACTGGTACCCCAGACACGATCGTCTTTCACTTCTGGTGTACGCGGCGCAAGGAAATGATGTACACACTGTCATAGTTAACGGTAAAATACTACTTAATAATCGCCAACTCACAATGATTGATGAAGAACGCTTGTTCCGGGAGTTACAAATCAGAGGAATGAAACTGGTAAGCAATATCAATAAGTAAAATAAGTAAAATGCAATTAAGAAAAATTGCTTGACTATTCATTTGTTAACAGGAATTTAAGCTTAGGCATGGAATATACCTACTATTCGTTTGTCCAGATAGGCTCAAACCAAATGACCGGAGGAAATGGAATGTTTGAACAGGCTGACCGAATGCAGGGTTTGTCTTCAGCAATTTTTTCGCAAGTAGATGACTTACGAAAATCCGAAACTGCCGCCGGCAAAGATGTAATTACGCTCAGTATAGGCAGCCCCGACATGTCGCCAGCGCCTCATATAATTGCAGCCTTAAAGCAATCCGCTGATTGTTGCTTCAATTACGGGTACACACTGACTAAAGGTTCTACCGACTTGCTGCAGGCAATAACGGCTTGGTATGAAAATAAATTTGGCGTAATATTAGACCCGCAAACTGAAGTTCACTCACTGATCGGATCACAAGAAGGATTGGCTCATATTTCCTTATGCCTCATAAATCCCGGTGATGTGGTCTTGATACCTGACCCTGGCTATCCCATTTACAGTGCCGGACCTCTGATTGCGGGGGCAGAATTATATCGCCTGCCGCTCACGGCAGCTAACAACTACTTGCCTGATTTGTCTGCCATTGATCCTTCAGTACTCCGCAGAGCGAAAATGATGATCTTAAACTATCCCAATAACCCATTAGCCGCGACAGCGCCGCGTGAATTCTTGCAGGAAGTCGTTCACTTTGCCAGGCGCTACGAAATATTGGTCTGTTATGATTTTGCCTACAGTGATCTGGTTTTTGACAATTACCGTCCCGACAGTTTTTTATCCCTCCCGGGAGCAAAAGATATCGCCATTGAGTTTAATTCACTTTCCAAAACCTATAGTATGGCAGGTTGCCGGGTTGGGTATGCAGTAGGAAATAGCAAGGTATTATCCTTACTGGGACGGCTAAAATCGAACTTTGATTATGGCATCTTTTATCCCCTGCAGCAAGCAGCCGTTGCAGCATTAACCGGTCCTCAGGATTGTATTATTGCAACGGCCGCCTGCTATCAGCGAAGAAGAGATATCATTGTGGACGGTCTCAACTCTATGGGTTGGAAAGTTTCCCGCCCGAAAGCCTCTATGTATGTTTGGGCGCCTGTTCCTACAAAGGAATCTTCATTTAATTTTACCGTATCTTTACTAAAAAACACAGGAGTTGCTGTCATCCCAGGCAGCGCCTTTGGCAACTGCGGCGAGGGATACGTCCGAATTGCACTGGTCCAGCCGGAACATCGTCTGGAAGAAGCAGTTCTCCGGATAAAAAAATGGTTCAACACTCTCAAATAGGAGGATTTGGTAATGCGGGCATTGAATTTCTATTCATCAAACTATCATAGTCAGCTAGTTTGCCGACGTAAAGCCTGTACCATCCGGTTGGGTGATAAAACCAATAAATATTCGGAAGGGGATATAGTCTGGATAACCGTTGGTAAGCGGTTTTCACAAAAGAAAAGAATATATACCGCAGTTATAGACCGTATACTCGTCAAGCCTATCTCGCAATTAACCATGGATGACTTGCACGGAGAGAACCCGGATATTGCCAGCATCGATGATTTAATGGTCTTTCTCCAATCAATTTATGATAAGACACTTACATGTGGTGACATTGTTACTGTCGTGTATTTTTCAGAAATCATCGAATAGCGAGTGTAATATAAAATCATAATAATAAAGGGGTGTATTTCGTTGTCGAAACAAATTCCAGTTGGTATTTCAGCCCGCCACGTACATGTAACCCGTGAGCATCTTGATATTCTGTTTGGCGAAGGATATCAACTTACAGTGAAAAAAGATCTCTCCCAGCCTGGCCAATATGCTGCCAATGAACAAGTGGATATCGTAACTGAAAAAGGCACTTTCAAGAATGTTCGCATTCTTGGACCCGAACGCAAACAAACTCAGGTAGAAATCGCTTTAACTGACGCCCTGAAACTGGGAGTTAATCCCCCGGTACGCGACTCAGGTGATCTAAAAGGATCCGTCGGAGTCACTGTTATCGGACCTAAAGGTCAAGTCAAAATTGAAGAGGGCGTTATTGTAGCCTGTCGGCATATTCACATGACGCCTGCCGATGCCGCAGAATTCGGAGTTAAAGACAAGGAAATTGTCAAAGTTTGTGTCGGCGGTGATCGCGGTTTAATTTTTGACAATGTTCTGGTCAGAGTGAACGATAATTTCAAGCTTGAACTGCACCTTGACACAGATGAAGGAAATGCAGCCAAAGTTTCTACCGGCAGCACGGTCGCTATTGTTAAATAATTGTTGTCTATCCAAAACCCCGTGTTGAACAAACATGGGGTTTCCATTTTATCCCCATCCTTAACATTTATGACATTTAGGACATTTAGGAGGTAATGTCATGCCGAGACCCGTCTTCAACGAAGAAAGATGTAAAGGCTGCGAACTATGCACGGTAGTATGCCCCCATAAAATTGTAGTGATCGCCAACCATTTTAACAGCAAAGGCTATCGTCCCGCCACCTGTGAAGACGAATCGAAGTGTGTAGGCTGTGCTTTATGTGCGAAAACTTGTCCGGATGTAGCTATTGAAATCCATAAAACCGAAAGTAAAGATTCGCTTTAAGCAGGGAACTGCTTAGAAGCCGTCATCTGCGTCGTTGCTCCTGCGGTTCTCACTACAGCGTACAACCAGTACGCTTCCGTTCCGGTCCTCGTCACGCCTAGCATCTAACGACTTCTAAGCAGTTCGTGGCACTTGATCACTGGTTACAACTTAAGCATATTAGAATAAAGGTGTGATTTTGTGGCAGAAAAAATTTTAATGAAGGGCAATGAAGCAATCGGTGAAGCAGCTATCGTTGCGGGGTGCCGCCACTACTTTGGTTACCCCATTACCCCGCAAACCGAGCTTACTGAATACCTGTCGAAAAGAATGCCCCAAATTAATGGTGTATTTGTTCAGGCCGAAAGTGAAATAGCAGCTATTAATATGGTCTTTGGCGCTGCCGGCGCCGGGGCCCGGGCCATGACCTCTTCATCAAGCCCGGGCATTAGTTTAAAACAAGAGGGTATCTCGTACATCGCCGGTGCGGAACTGCCTTGTGTTATTGTTAATATGGTGCGAGGCGGCCCTGGTCTTGGCGGTATACAACCGGCGCAATCCGACTATTTTCAAGCTACTAAAGGAGGAGGCCATGGGGATTATCGGACCATCGTATTGGCACCTAATTCTGTACAAGAACTTGTCGACATTACAATTCTTTCCTTTGACCTGGCCGACAAATACCGCAACCCGGTATTGATTTTAGGCGACGGAGCATTGGGGCAAATGATGGAGCCGGTGGAGTTTACCGGCATTGACAGCAAGCCTATGGAAAAACCGTGGGCGGCAACAGGACTGAGAGGACGGACCGAGCCCAATATCATTACCTCCCTGCATTTACAGCCGGAGAAATTGGAACAGCATAATATTCACCTGCAAGAAAAATATGCGAAAATTAGAGAGAACGAAATCCGTTATGAAGAGTTATATACCGAAGATGCGGAGCTAATATTGGTTGCTTATGGCATTACTTCCAGGATTGCCTGTTCGGCAATGGAAAAGGCAAGATCAGAAGGATTGAAAGTCGGTATGCTGCGTCCTATCACTTTGTGGCCTTTTCCTGATTTACCGTTGGCCCGGTTGGCCAAAACCACCAACGCTTTTCTGGTACTTGAATTGTGCGCCGGTCAAATGATCGAAGATGTACGTCTTGCGGTCAATGGCCTTAAACCGGTCTACTTTTACGGGCGCATGGGCGGAATGATGCCAAGTCCCAAAGCCATATACAACCAAGCTGCAAATATTCTTGCCGGTAAGGAGGGAAAGTAAGAATGGAGGAAAAAATAGAAAAAATATTTGCCAGACCTCACGGTTTAAAAGACCTGCCTTTTCATTATTGCCCTGGTTGTCACCATGGTATCATACAACGCCTGGTGGCTGAAGTAATTGATGAATTAGGAGTTCATGCTAAAGCCATTGCTGTAGCTCCGGTCGGATGCTCGGTTCTTTTATATGAATATTTCAGCTTTGACGCCTGTGGAGCTGCTCACGGCCGAGCTCCGGCCGTAGCAACCGGCGTAAAGCGGGTACATCCTGATGCCGTCGTTTTTACCTATCAAGGGGACGGCGACCTTGCCGCCATTGGCTGCGCTGAAATCATACATGCGGCCGCCCGCGGCGAAAAGATTACAACGATATATGTAAATAATGCCATTTACGGTATGACCGGCGGTCAAATGGCACCTACAACCTTAGTCGGGCAAGTAACCACTACATCACCCTATGGCAGAAACGCCGAAACTGCCGGTCACCCTGTTAAAGTCGCGGAAATGCTTGCTACTCTGGATGGAGCTAAATTTATCGCCCGGGCAGCCGTCAACACCCCTGCAAATATGACTAAAGCCAAGCTGGCAATTAAAAAGGCTTTTGAAGTTCAATTGAACGGTGAAGGGTTCTCTCTAGTAGAATTATTATCAACTTGTCCGACAAATTGGGGGATGTCGCCCATTGAAGCGTCAAAATGGCTCCAGGATAAAATGATACCCTACTACCCTCTCGGAATATACAAAACTGTCAACGGGGTGGGAAAATGATCTATGAAATAATTATGGCTGGGTTCGGCGGCCAGGGTGTTATGTTAATGGGACAACTATTAACCTATGCCGGGATGCTTGAGGATAAAAAAGTTTCTTGGATTCCGTCCTACGGACCGGAGATGCGCGGTGGAACAGCAAACTGTTCGGTAATCATTTCCGATGAACCTATTGGATCTCCGATCGTGACCGAGCCTACTTTGGTTGTAGCAATGAATCTGCCCTCAATGGATAAATTTGAATCTGCTTTGCAGTCAGGGGGCGTACTCATCATAAACAGTTCATTGATTGAGAGGGAAGTTAGGCGAGATGACATAAAAGTTTTTAAAGTTCCGGCTAATGATATAGCAGCTGAGTTAGGTAATATAAAAACTGCTAATATGGTAATCGTTGGCGCTCTTATCGGCGCAACCGGCATAGTGGCGGCAGAAGCCGTACTTAAGGCTTTTGCAAAAATGTTTGCAAAAAAACCTGAATTGCTTGCTATTAATGAACAGGCAATAAAGCGAGGTATGCAGTTTATACAAAAATAGCAAGCAATAAGTAACTACCTTGCAGCTTAGCTGATGGGGGCAGTTACTTATTGCTTGCTCAGTTAACTTAACAAATATTAACAAATAAAGAAATAAAGGAGGATTTTTAGCCCAAATAACGAAATCCTTATACTTATACAGTAAGCTTTTGGTATTTGATAGTTTAAGCTTCTTAGTTAAAGTTTAATATTGGTGGTGTCAATAGTGGCTCATGATTTACTAGGTGATTTCAAAGCGTATTCTTTAGCCGGAACAGAACGAGAAGTGCGCTTTATTACCAGTGTATTGAATTTGCCAACAGGAGCAGCAATCTTAGACCTATATTGCGGTTACGGACGACACGCTATCGAACTGGCCAAATTAGGATATCAAATTAAAGGAGTAGATGGCACTCAAGATTTTTTGGATATTGCCTTACAAAAAGCAAAAGAAGCTCACGTCGACATTGATTTTTTACAATGCGATATGCGCTTACTAAGTTTTTACCAGCAGTTCGATGCTGTAATCAATATGTTTGCTGCCTTTGGATACTTTAGTGATCAGGAAAATGCTGATGTTATTAAACTCGTTGCCCAATCTTTACGACCTAGCGGATTATTTTTGATCGACTTGCTAAACCGAGACTGGATGGTTCGTAATAATCTTAACCGTTATTGGCGTCACCCAAATGGTGAATATGTACTTTCGTATAAGGTTGAACTGCAAAATGGTATTGCTACAATGAAACGTCAATTAATCAATCAGGTCACCGGTAATAAAATTCAGTATGAATTTGTTTTACGGGCCTACTCTCTACCGGAAATGACCAATATTTTAGCCAACAGTGGTTTCAAGATCCTTGCGGCATATGGCGGTTTTGACGGCCGGACCTATAGTGCCGAAACCCCGCGTATGATTATATTGGCAGAGAAGGAATAACCTGCAAAATAAAGTTAAAGTCCTGAAGATCAGATAGAGACTATTGGGTCTCTATTTTTTTGTATCCTTGCTTATGAGATTGAGTCACCCTCCCGGGTTGTTTATTCATAACATAAGAAAGGAGGGAAACGAGGTGGGATAAATGATAATCACTATAAATAACCATAAACGACAAGCACATAGGAAAAAAATAGGGGTAGCTCTAAGTGGCGGCAGCATCCGCGGTTCAGCTCATATTGGAGTATTACAGGCACTCAATGATCATAACATTCCTGTAGACTTTATTGCTGGTTCCAGTGCGGGAGCGATAGTGGCCAGTCTATACGCCTGCGGCTATAGTCCCATACAAATGAAAAAACTTCTTCAATCGCTTCAGGTACAGGAATTAATCGACTTAAAAGTAACAACAGCAGATCTCTTCAAACACGGACTTAAATGGATGCTTAGCGGCAAAGTCCATTTTTGGTCTGTATTTCCTACCGGTCTTATCAAAGGGGAAAAAATTGAACGTTATTTAGCGGACTTGCTCCAGCAACGTACCATAAGAGATACAAAGATCCCGCTTGCCATTACAGCTGTGGATATTATTTCTGGAGATACCGTATTTTTTACCTCACCACTCCCAAATAACAGAACAATACTAAACGCCAGATACTACCATAATGCGCTTCTTTATGAGGCGATTAGGGCAAGTATTTCCATTCCCGGTATTTTTTTTCCCAAAAAATACCGTAATATGGCATTGGTAGATGGAGGCGTCAAAAATAATCTGCCAACTGATATTTTAAAATATATGGGGGCGGACGTAATTATCGGCGTTGATCTTGGCTACAACGGTCAACAGAACTATGAAATAGAAAAAATGGGCGAAGTATTGCTCCGTTGTATAGAGATCATGGGAAGAGAAGTTACATTATTAAAAGGCCAGCAATATGCAGACATAATGATTCGCCCGCAGACGATTGAAGTCAGTTTTAAAGACATGAAACAAGCGTTAAATTGTATATATCATGGCGAATTAGCAACTTTAGAAAAAATTCCGGAAATAAAAAAATTATTATAAGCGGGGTTTCCGAACATACACCCTTTGATATACTTTGGTTCAGAAAAGTTTAAGCTTTTATTGTCGACGTTACTTCCCTTTGTTCTAATGCATATCATAAAGTAAATTTTCTAATGGTATTAAAACGAGGGGTGGAAGAATGAAAAAGCTGGACATTCCACTGTTATTTCGCGAATTAGTAAAGCAGGATCAAGATGAGAATATTGTAGGTGCCGGATTAGGGCATAAATATATGCGGGGAAAAGATACAGGAGAAAATGCCGTAACTGTTCTTGTTAGAAAAAAAGTACCAAGAAACGAATTAAAACGAGGTTCAATCATTTCAAGAAAAATCGGGAATCTTCCGACAGATGTTATTGAAGTGGGTGACATCCAACTGCAAAACGACCGTGACGACCACAATGATCGTACAAAAGCATTACGTCCGGCCCAACCCGGGGTGAGTATCGGACATTATAAGGTATCGGCAGGAACTTTTGGCGCAGTTGTACGAGATAGAAGTACAGGTGAAATACTCATCTTATCAAATAACCATGTACTTGCTAACTTGACTAACGGCACAGATGGGCGCGCCATAAAAGGGGATCCGGTTTTGCAGCCTGGTTTATATGATGGAGGAGAAAAGGAATCATCTACGATAGCCTACTTGCATCGTTTTATTCCGTTATATCGTGATATAAACCGTCCAAACTGTAAAATTGCTCACATGTTTGAATCATTTTTAAATGCCGGTATCCGATATTTTCAACCTCATTATCGAGTGCAAATATTGAGAGAAAGCGAAAAACTAAATCGAGTTGACTGCGCGGTTGCAGTTCCGGTACATCCGGATGCAATAAATCCAGAAATTCTAGAACTGGGATTAATCAAAGGAGTAAAAGAACCGCAAATCGGAATGAAAATAAAAAAAAGTGGCCGCAGTACGGGAATTACCTCAAGTCATGTAATTGCCACCGATGTAACTTTCAAGGTTGGAATAAGCCAACATGAATATGGGATATTTACCGACCAAGTGCTGGCAGGTCCAATGAGTATGCCTGGCGATAGCGGGTCAATCATACTAACTGACGACAACTACGCTGTGGGACTTTTATTCGCCGGTTCCGAACAAGCTACGATGCTTAATAAAATTGCCAACGTATTGGATAGTCTAAATATTATATTTTAGTTGATAATCAATTAAAATTACTGATTATGAACTAAAAAACCAGGAAACTAATCCTGGTTTTTTATTAGAATTGAATTGATTTTGTTTTTGCTTTATTCATGATAGATTTTTTACGATTTTGTAGGAACTTTTGTTTTCTGGTTTCATTATTATTTTCATTATTATATTGATCTGTATTATATTGATCTGTTTGCTTGCTTGATGGATTATACCAGTCACGTTGCTGCATAGCCTGAAATAAGGTAAAGGCGTTATCATGCTCATCACGCTGCATATCTTCCATAAAATTGTAAACATGAGAGTGTGTTGATTCCATAATCGCATGTTCATATAGATGCGAAATATGTTTTTCAGTATTTATCAGATCGGCTAACATGTCCCGATCGGATAAGCGGTTTTGACGACTCTCACTGCTATAATATCGTCTCATATAAGACATTTATATCACCTCTTTATAATCTTTTGATTTAGGCTTGGTAATCCTAACATTTGTTTTATTTTATCCGCATGCTGGCGTTTATTTTTAGCTATGCTGAAAAGCATATTCTTTAATTCCCGATCTTCGCATTGATCGGCATAAACACTATATTTCGTTAATATTAGATTTTCCATCTGAAGCGCATCTTCAAGGTAGGTTTTTTCTTTTTGTGAAAGCTGTTGAAATGCAATTCCCTGAGACATTCTAATCACCTCATTTATATTCTAGATATGTACTTTCCTGAACCCATTTTAGTATCTGGCTAACTTCCAAAAGATATACAGGTAAATTTCGGTGATATCGGTAATTATAGCCAAGTTTTATTTTATTAGTCCACAAGTATAGCTTAGGAATCCCCTTCATAATATTGTAAAATTCAACAAAAAGTATGATATAATTATTGCATACAGCCTAATTGGGGGATTTATAATGAGCAATATAATCGATTTTGACAGCAGAAAGAAAATTCAAAATGAAGCTAAAGCCGCGCAAACTCTTCAATTAACATGCCCATGTCGTAACAATACATTTACATTTTCACTCCTTAATCTCAAAACCAGAAGATTTGTCTTACAATGTACAAGATGCAGTCAAATAATCGATGTTGGAGAAATGCTAAAAGAAATATTGAATCAAGATAAAAACCAAACGTATTAAGCGAAGATTGAAGACAAGAATAAGTAAAAGAGATTAATTGCGAGTTAGATATGCTAATGAGCATGGCTTATGATGTCTGGACTTATGGAACTTCAGCAATTCAACATACGTGAAAATTGCCAAACCGGGCTTTGACTGAATGAAAATATTTCGTTTAATGTGGTGCAATTTTATGGCGGTTTTGGAACTTCATATATAGCGAGTCCCCTCTCTTGCTCTATTTTACATAATAGATATTATCGGACGTATTTTCAAGAATACCTCAAGGGCATTATTGAGCTACCTGTATTTAATTTCATATTGGATCGTTACTTGAATCGTTATTATACACATTTTGTTTTACGGTTTTAAAACCATCCGATGGCTTAACTGGTATTTTTAGAACCTGCCCAGGAAAAACCTGAGCAGTATGATTCAATTGATTAATCTTAATAATTGTATTAACTACCTGACGAATATCATCCTGTTTCGATATATAGTTTCCGGCAATAGTCCACACAGAGTCACCAAATTTAACCTGAACGGTCCGATACTGATATTCCGCTGATCCTGAATTAAAACCGAAACCATAATTATGTACGGCTAAAGCATCAGAGTAACCGCTGCCAAAAAATAATAAGGCTAATATACCGATCACAAATTTAAAGACTGATTGGATTCTTTGGTTTCTTCGCCCATATTTCATAGAAATACCGCCTCCAGAACATATGTTTGTAACTATTATAACACGCACATATGTTCTGGTCAACAAAATACGAACGAATGTTTGCAATATGAGATTATGATGCTATAATATATAATATAAATAATAGTAATAGATAAGAATAGGCGGTGCAAAAAGAGTGAGTGTTAATAATAAAGAATTTCTACTAAATACTCGCCAGAAACAAATATTAACATATATTAAAGATACACTACGCGCTAAAGGGTACCCCCCCTCGGTACGGGAGATTGGTGAAGCTGTCGGATTAAGTTCCAGTTCAACAGTACATAGCTATTTATCAAAATTAGAGGAAATGGGCTTTATTCGTCGCGACCCTACCAAGCCCCGTGCTATTGATGTCTTGGATGAAGCCCCATGGCGCTATAAGCGAATGGTACCGGTACCGCTTGTCGGGCGTATTACTGCCGGCGAACCAATATTAGCGGTTGAGAATATTGAAGAAACATATCCGTTACCTACAGAATTAATTGGGAATGATGAGAATATTTTTATGCTGACTGTTCAAGGAAACAGCATGGTTGATGCGGGCATTTTAGATGGCGACTATGTTCTGGTAAGGGAACAAAACGTAGCTAGAAACGGTGAGATAGTCGTTGCGCTTGTAGACAGAGAAGAAGCTACTGTCAAGCGTTTTTATAAAGAAAAGGACTATGTTCGGCTACAACCTGAAAATGCTGCTTTTCAGCCTATTTTCTCCCGTGATGTCACTATTTTGGGTAAAGTTGTTGGGATATTTCGCAAATTATAAAAAATTTATAAATATGTTAAATTATATATTTATAAATATAAATATATAAATATATAATTAGGATAATAAAAAGCGGGTCTTATCCAGACGCGCTTTTTATTATCAATTAAAAGAACAATTAATAATTATTATTTAATTTTAGTGCCCATACGTACTACTCTGTCTACTGGTGGAAATTCATCTATAGCCAGTAGTTCTTGCTTAACAACTTTACCGTCAATTTTCTTGATCCGATATGTGGTAACGCAAAGGCCCTTTTCTCCTTCATCTTCAACAATTTCTTTTCCGTATTCCAAATTAGAATCCTGTCTAATAACCGTATTGGGTTCGACCACTTTTTGGTCGGCAGCAATTATTTGTATTTGCGGAGGATCAGTGATTCGTTTTCCGTATATATTTATAGTCAAATGATTACCCATAACTTCACTTGTAATATATATATTGTGCGGTGAGTTATTTTTAAATTTAAAATCCAGCAGATTATCAGCAACTGTAGCATCTTGTCCAATGGGTACGTACGCAGGTGGACGAAAGTGGGCCGTACGTTCTTCAATGTCATAATCTGCCAGTAGTATTGCATTATACAGGGTACTGCTCACCTGACACACCCCGCCGCCCCAGTCGGGAACTAGTTTACCGTCAATATAAACAGGAGCTTCTTTATATCCATGCCGGGCTAAACGAAGTCCTACCGTATTATTGAAAGAAAATATTTCTCCAGCTCTAACCAGAATATCACTAACACTTTTAGCCGCCAATAGTATATTTTGAGTCCGGTTTTGATCTGCCGGGTTAAAATATGTCGTGTAAGATGAGACCAAGCCGTCAATTTCAGTTAAATCCTTTGCACAAACCGCCGGAACAATTTCCTCTACAGTTAAGTTAAGATTTAAAAAAGGGCGAGTATTTAAATTGGCAGCTGCCTCTGCCATGCTTTTTGCTAAATCAACTTTATAACCGACAACTTCCGGAACAACCTCAATTGTTTTTCCGACTCCTGTAACTTTTAGTTTCGCATCTTTTGCTTCGCGGTCAACGGTCCGCGCAATCGTTCGAAATATACTATATAGTTTGTCTTGGTTATAAGTTAAAGCCAGCTGCAATTGGTGGCCCTGGTTAATACTCAAATACCTTTCTTTGAATCTCGTAAAGGTGCTCCCTGTTCTACCAACTAGATAAGCTTCTTTTGCCAGTTTGGCTGCATCAATGTTAAGATCAATGTCCTGAGCCGATATAGATCGGACATTATCTTGAAAGATCACCTGAATATACGGTCTCTCAAATTTGACCTTAAAAAATGCTAATATCTTTTGTTCAGCTTGTTGTACCGACAAGCCGCCAACATTAATATCGCCAACGGTAACACCCTGGTATATCTCGTCGGTGACTAAAAAAGCAGTACTAGCTGCCAACACACTGACTGAACTAAAAAGCAGAATAATATTCAAAAAGATTATTATATTTACTCTTTTCGATGTTATCGCCTGCGCAGACACAATTAATATTCCTTTCAGCAGATTAATTCAGCTAATCTTTAGTATAGAAAGTCATGCTCGTATTGTATGCTCATTGAAAGTTCAACAAGCTTACCTGCTACTTTTGCCTTTTGGAGTACTTCTTCCGTAACGTCTTCTCCCCGGTCGATAATTAATGTTCCGTTGTCAGCTTCAACCGGCCGACTTGCTTTTTTACCCAGCAAGAACTTGCGGTGTTTGTCATCAAAACGTTTTGCAGAATCATCAGCAGAATGCTCTTCAGATTGCTCTTCGCCAGCAGAAGGAGTCACAGTTGGAACAGCTGCTGTTGTTTCCATTACAGACTGTTGCACTCTAATCTCTGTAATTGGCTCGGATATATGAGTAGGCTTACTCTCAATTATAGATTGATCTGTGACACCAGCAATGTCGTTTTCCTCCACGATAATCAATACGTCCTTACCAAATGTCAAAACTCGTTCAGCAGGTATATGGACTATTTCTCCGTCGTCTTTCACCATCTCGCATATGCTGATTTTCCCGGTAGGATCAACAAAAACTTCCGTTATTTTTCCTAAAATTTGGCCACCCTTAGTAAGAACTTTAGTATCTATTACCTTAATATCAGCTAAAAGAAGCTTTTCTAGCTCTTCCTGTTCTGTTACGGGTAACAAATCACTGCTATTATCAATGGTTACGGCATATTCCCCGATCCCATTAATCACTTCAAATGGCAACAGCTTCGCACCAAAATACCATTTTCCATCGTCAATTACCAAAGCAGCAACCGTACCGTGAGTGTGGTCAATCAGAATATCTTTTACCCTACCGCATTCCTTGCCTTCAGTAATGCTTACGACTGACAAACCAACAATTTCAGCACTTTTTTTCATCTTTATATTCCCTCCCGTTACTATATAACGTATGACCATATGGCAATTGACAATGGAAAACGGAAAATTCCTAAGTTAATTTTCTCCATTCGCGAAACTCTTCGTCAATTTCATATCGAATTGATTCGGGAATCAAACTATAGGGGATTGAACCTAAGCAATGTTGAACTAATACATTTTTTATTATTCTCAGATAAGCAATGGTGCTGATAAACTCTTGTTCAAGTAATACGTCGTTTTTTAATTGGGGTAAATTTCGTCCTTCTATAAAAATACTGATTGCTTCGTCGTATGCTCCTCTATGTTTAAACAAGTCCCCAACTTCCACCACTAAAAACGGAGCCGCTTCACTCCCTGGATAAAGCTTCAAAGCTTTCTGAAAAGCGCTTAGTGCCGAATCAAAATATCGCCTTTCTTTGTGCCAAAAAGCATAGTCAAGTAAATCATCCAAAGAATCAGAAGCAGGCTTAGTATCGTTTAATGGTCCATCCGCTATTGTTGCCGGCTGTTCATTTTCCACTATATTGGGATTATCCTCTCCCTCTGCTTGGCTAAAATTACCTTCACGGGATACGCCGCTGGTATTATTTTTGTTTTCGCCACAAGTGACAGCAACTTCTTTAGCTTTATTACTTTGATCACTTGTGATTTCATTGACTGCAACAGCATAAATTGAACCGTCAGTAATGGTACGAATCTTAACTTGCGCCGAAATATGTTTTTCATCTTTAATTTCAAAATCTCTATCTGTAACTGCAGCGGAAAGCTCACCTAAATCAGACAACGGGATGTGTATTCGTAAATCATCTGAATGATTTTGCAGATTAGTTTTCTCATGTTGCTCAACTAAATTCCCATCATAATAGGCAACAAAATAGGCAAAAAATAAGGCAAACACAGCTAACAAGGCCAAGGTACCTGTGAGGCCGGCAAAACCTACAACCATGTGCGGCAGAATAAGGCTTAATATCATAGAAAAACCAGCGCACAAAATCAACGGGCGCAGCCGCAGGTTAATACCTAATATGCAATTAGCTAATTTGTAAACAATAAGCGTTGTAGCCAAAATTGCCACTAAACCGATTATTACATATTCCACGCCAATACCACCAACAAACAAATCTGATAGCCTTTTTGTCGATATATGCCTTATATCGTCATATTATTTTTACATTCGACATTAGCGATTATTTTCCTGTCTAAATATTTACATCTAACGAGAAATATGTTGTAAAATAAATCGTTTACAGTTTAAGAACGGCGCTTGCCGCTCCTAGCACTCCTATTACTGTATGTTCAAAAGTAAGGCCCCCCTGAATATAAACGGTGTATGGACTGCGTAGAGGTCCATCGGCACTTAATTCTATTGATGAACCTTGCACAAACGTCCCCCCTGCCATAATCACTTGATCGCTATAACCCGGCATTGGACTAGGCACAGGGCAAACATGAGCATCCACCGGTGAGTAACGTTGTAACCCTTGGCAAAAAGCAATCATTTTTTGAGGTGAACCTAACTCAATAGCCTGAATAATATCACTTCGTCGGTCATTCGGCCGGGGAAGTGTACGATAGCCTATCTGGGTGAATAAGGACGCTGCAAATATAGCTCCCTTCAGAGCTTGGGCCACAATATGGGGAGCTAAGAATAAACCTTGAAACAATAAGCGGGGTTCAATCAGCGAAGCTCCAATCTCACCGCCAAGGCCAGGAGCTGTTAAACGATAACCTGCCAATTCAACCAGTTCTGTACGTCCCGCTATATATCCACCCGCGGGAGCTATACCGCCACCTGGATTTTTGATTAAAGAACCTGCCAGGATATCAGCGCCGCCTGCGGTGGGTTCTATCGTTTCCACAAATTCACCATAGCAATTGTCAACAAAGCAAATACAGTCAGCCTTTATGCTTTTAACAGCGTTACAAATCTCGCCAATTTCTTCAATACTTAATGGCTTACGCATACTGTAACCACGGGAACGTTGAATTAGGACCATTTTGGTCTTTTTATTGATATATTTCGCTAAGCTTGCAATATCCACGCCATTTTCTACCATTGGAAGTTCGGCGTAACTTACACCTTGCTCTTTCAATGACCCGGGGACATGTTTTTTGTTGCCGATAACAGTTTGCATGGTGTCATAGGGAGCGCCTGTAACAGCTAACAATTCATCTCCTGGGCGTAATATCCCAAATAGGACACATGTCAAAGCATGTGTTCCAGAGGCAAATTGAGTTCTTACCAATGCTTTTTCGGTTCCGCATAAATCCGCCCATACTTCATCTAATTTACTGCGGCCGGCATCGCCATATCCATAACCGGTGGTAGTACGAAAATGATAATCAGAAATCTGATGTTTGCGAAACGCTTGTAATACCTTGGCAGTATTTTGTTCAGCAATTTCTTCAACAGAGGTAAATGTTGCCTTAACCTGTTCTAATGCTTCGTGCCGCATCTTCATTAACTCTCGCGAAAATTCATACGAAAATTCATACATTGTACTCATCTCCTGCCACATATGTTTCATAACGCCCCCTTGTCTCAATAGGTAAGGAGGCAAAAACAAGAATACCTTCCGGTCTGTATTCCGTGCGATTAACAATTGCCGTCTCATAAAGCTCCGCCACAAGACCACTTTCAGCATAAGGAATTAGCAGCACTGCGTCCCTGCTATACCTCTTTGTACCAATTTCAAGCATATCCAGTAATTTATCCAGATTTTCACCGGTCAGGGCCGAAACAGCAACACTACTTGGTTCACGAAGCATCCGTTCAATCACGGCGGGGTTGTCTTGCTTATCTATTTTATTGAACACAGTAAAAATAGGTTTCTTACCAACATTAACAGCATTAACAGCATTAACAGCATTAACAGCATTAACAGCATTAACAGCATTAACAGCATTAAGTTCTTTCAAGACTTCATAAACTGCATCGCTTTGCTGCTGATATTGAGGATGACTTGCATCAATTACATGCAACAATAAATCAGCCTGAACTACTTCTTCTAAGGTTCCGCGAAAAGCGGCAATCAACTGATGAGGCAGTTTTTGGATAAACCCCACAGTATCACTAAGTAACGCCTCTTTTCCATTAGGCAGCCTAATTTTCCGGGTAGTTGGGTCCAAAGTCGCAAATAGCTTGTCCTCAGCCAAAACGCTCGCGTCGGTCAGTTTATTTAATAAAGTAGACTTACCGGCATTCGTATAACCCACTAGCGCTATTGTAGGAATACGTGATTCCTGTCGTCGTTCCCTATGCAATTTGCGGTGCTTCTTATGGGTTTCGATTTCTCTTTGAATTTCAGTAATTCGGGTCCGTATACGCCTGCGATCAACTTCAAGCTTTGTTTCCCCCGGTCCCCTGGTTCCAATGCCACCTCCTAAACGAGATAACACAAGTCCTTGTCCACCTAAACGAGGCAAATTATACTTCAATTGCGCCAGTTCAACCTGCAGCTTTCCTTCATGTGACCGTGCGCGCTGAGCAAAAATGTCCAAAATTAGTGCGGTACGATCGATAACTTTTGAACCAAGCGCTTGTTCCAAATTTCTCTGCTGGGCCGGGGAAAGTTCATCATCAAAAACAATGATATCCGCGCCTTTCGCCTGCCTTAGCAGGTTAATCTCCTGCACCTTGCCCTTTCCAATATAAAAGGCCGGGTCAGGCTGACTACGTTTCTGCCAAACAGAGCCTGCAACTTCGGCACCGGCCGTCTCAGCGAGTTGGCCTAATTCTGTTAAAGAATCATGAATATCCCAATCTCCTTGTCTCTCAATTCCGACAGTAAGAGCTCGTTCAGTCTCCAATAGTTCCGAAGCTTTTTCCCTGTTTTCCAATTGACGTTCAATCTGGCTAACCAAGTAATTAAAATCTGCCTGAATGAAGTCATTAATGTCTAACGGGCCAACCGTCTGAATTTCATAACTGTCTTGTTTGTAACCGCTAATGTAGCCGAAGCTTACCTCACGTATTTCGTTTTTCCCCACTCCTAAGGCAACCATCAAATCAAACCGCATTTCCTTGAGGGAAGCCGCATCCACTGAACTGAGACGGCTGTCTCCTCCCGGATGGGTATGAATGCAACGAATGCCGCTCAAGCGGTTTAGAGCCCTTCGCCCTTCCGGGTCAGCCAGTGATACCGTACGGGCGTCTCCCACCGTTATCCGTATAATTAAGCCACGTCTGTTAATGTAAACGGCGATTTCACGCTTCAATAAAGTAGTGAATTCGGCAAGAGCGCCGGCTAGTTCGAGACTTATCGTTTGTCCGTGTGGTACCGACATATCATATATCCTTTCCAAAGTACTAATAATACTTTGTTTTATGCCGTGCGTTTCGCCGTAAATTTCCGTCACTGGCAACACTCCTTATCTCCCTATAGTTCATCTTTTATTACTATTAGTCGCGGGTTGAGCTTTCCCTGCAATGCAAGCTATTTGAATAATCAGCAAAAAGTTCTTGGCAAATTAGGCAGCGTCCGGATTCTAATGATTTTTGCCGCATTAACAGCGGTAATTCAGCTGCCGCTTCTTTTCTTCCAATTACGCGGCCCTGATACTTTCCGGCTATATATCCCAAAAGGAAAGCAGCAATAACAGCGATAATCAGCTCCAAATTCATGAGCGTCCTCCTTGCTGGCGCATTGACCACATGTAAACAGAGGCAGTGCCAATAAACGTAGGAATGATTAAACTTTCAGCGGCAACCCATGCCAGTAAAAAGCCGAGGAGGGCTGTAAGCATACATTCAGTCTTCCCAAAATGATTGGCCATATTTCTTTGTCCGGTTAAGCGGTCGGTATAGGCATCTATACAATCATCAATAAGTTGAACTGCAAAAACGAAACATAGGGAAAAAAACATCATTCGCCAGCCAAGCAGTATCATCCCAAGTACCACTGCTAATACCGACTCGTAGAAGCCGGTAAGACGGCTGGGATACAAAGTATTAAGATCGTTGAACATACCGACAACATAACTTCCAATAAACAATGACAGACTCAACTTAGCATTAATTCCTGCTGCTATTGCCAAGAACAGCATCGCATACACCATCGTTCCCGGACCAAGTCTCTCTGCCCAGTTAACTTGACCGCCAGTCAAATCAGAAACCCTGTCAAGATAATCATCCGCCAATTTCACAGCAATTGAGCAACATACAACTGCAAAAAAGATTGAACCAAAATCAAATATTTCTTGCCACACAAAGTTTCACCTCTTTAAAACCTTGTCCGTATAGAGAAGAAACCGGAATAATACTGGCATGAGGAAAAGCAGCTGACAACTTGCCGAGGTTCTCTTTGGCTGCCGGCAAATCAACTTTATTAGCCAGCAGGATATACGCGTTCTTACTTATTCCATAATTGTAAAAATCCTGGTCCACATTAGTATGGTCTGCGTATTTTGGGAATATTGATAAATCCACAATATGGATAATAAAATCGGCATAGCGGAGCAAGCCGATGGTTTGAGCCATCCCCTTACGAATGCCTTCATCCTGATGAATATGCTCAACTATGCCGCAAGTATCAGTTAGTTTAAAGTTTACGGCTGTTTTACCAACAGCTATTTTTAAAACCATCGACTGGAGGCAACGAGTTTTGTGTTTGGTTGATGAGCATAATTCACGCTTCGCTTCGTCAATGGAATAATGGCGGCAGGTCGTAAGTCCGTCATAGGTTCGAAAAGTAACGTCCACATTTTTACTGCCAAGATATCCTGCAAAATTTAAAGCAAACATTGTTTTGCCGGAGTTAGGTTTACCAACGATTACACACTCTCGCATTGTCCCACCTCCGCAAGATCACCCGGCTCAATTAGCATTAGTTCTTCTCTACTGATATGCTGTTTCGAAATCAAACGAACTGCTTGCCGTCTAATGGCTTTTTCAATTATATTTCGTACCGTTCTAGCATTACCGAAATTTTCTTCAGCACCTTTCTCTGACAAATTTAGAACTTTTATTAGGGCTGCTTTTGTTTGACTGGTCAGTTGATATTGCCGTTTTAGGCACATTTGTTCAGCTATCTGCATTAATTCGGGTTCGTGATAATCGGGAAAATTAATATGGATAGGAAATCTCGATTTGAGGCCTGGGTTGGTCTGTAAAAAATTCTCCATTTCTTTTTGATAACCAGCTAAAATGAGGATCAATTCATCCTTATGATCCTCCATTGCTTTCACCATACAATCTATAGCCTCTTTACCAAAATCTTTTTCTCCCCCCCGTGCTAAGGAGTAGGCTTCATCAATAAACAGAATACCGCCGTAAGCTTTTTTTAACTGTTCTCTGGTTTTTTGAGCAGTATGGCCTATATACTCGCCTACCAAATCGGCCCGCTCTACTTCGATCAAATGCCCACGGGATAATACACCCATTTCGTTGAATATTTTGCCTAGAATACGGGCAACGGTAGTTTTTCCTGTTCCCGGATTTCCTTTAAATATCATGTGCAAGACCAAAGGCTCGGTATTGAGTTTTTCTTTTTCCCGCCGCTTTTGTATCTCAATGAACGCATATATTTCCCGCACCAATTTTTTTACTTCCGTAAGACCTATCAAATTATCTAATTCATGCAAAATGTTATCAATTCGTTGGGCTTGCGAATACTGAGCGCCAGCCGAATCGGCACGCGGGACGATATTATCCATCTCCTGCAATATGCGAAAGGCTTCTGACGGAGAAATCTCTCCGGATTTTATAGCCGACAGCACATCCTGGGGCCACGGATATGTCATCACTTTCACCTCACTGTGGCAAGGTGTATCGTGATATACATTATACGCAGAGCATCTGAAAAAGTGCCAAAAAAAAAGCGAAAGGTTTTTAAGCAAGAAGAAACAGGCCTGCTTCTCGATTCGAAACCGACAAAAGTACCCCAGGTAAAATTACCTGGGGTACTTTCATACTGTTTGAATTAATAGTTTAACCAAATTCGAAGACCCCCAAACTTCGCTGGAGGCAGACTCCCCCCACCGCAACCTCGAAGTTAGCTGAGCTAAAACGGGTTCACTTATCCACCTTTACGAGATCTTCTTTTTTCTCATGGATACTGGCAGATAGCGGACGAAAGGGAGTAATGGTTGAAATTGCATGTTTATATACCAATTGCTGCTTACTATCGTTTTCGATTATAACAGTAAAATTATCGAATCCCTTTACTGCGCCACGCAATTGAAAACCGTTAACCAAATATATAATGACGGGAACATTTTCTTTGCGTACTTGATTGAGGAAACTATCCTGAAGATTAATTACTTTATTGGTCAAAAGAAACCCCTCCGATATAATATTTACCTGTTGTTATTCTACCCTATACCATACTTTTCCGCAATATAATTGTAAACTATTTCCAATATTTTATCGTACTCATCAAATTTGCCAAGATCAATCCACTCTATGTAGGGCATCTTCCGGTACCAGGTCAACTGTCTTTTAGCAAAGTTTCTGGTAGCTTTTTTAATGTTCTCAATAGCAACGGCCAAATCCACTTGTCCCGCAAGATACTCGACTATCTCTTTGTAGCCAATGCCTTGCATAGCCTGAGACTCACTGGGTACACCCCTATTTAATAAATTGGCTACTTCCTCCACCAAGCCTTGAGAAATCATACAGTCGACGCGTGTGTGTATTCTTTCATAAAGAATCGACCGGTCAATATTGAAACCTAAAACTAGAGCATCGTAAAGAAGTCCTGTTTCCGGAAGTTTATTTTGAGATATTTTTTCGCCCCCTAGGTAATATACTTCTAAAGCCCTGATAACTCGTCGGACATCGTTGGGATGAAGACGATTAGCCACTTCCGGCAATACTTCTTTAAGTATATTATGGAGGTACGGATTTCCCCGTTCTTTCGCGATAGATGCCAGCTTGCCACGCAATTCTTCATTGCCATTCGCATGACTAAACTGATAATCTTCAATAAGAGCTTTAACGTATAGCCCGGTTCCACCTGCCAAAATCGGGATTAGCTGTCGATCATTAATATCAGAAATAAGCTTTCTTGCCCGTTGTTGAAACTCTACAACACTAAATTCCTCATAAGGCTCTAGAATGTCAATCAGATGATGGGAAATACCTGCGCGTTCCCTAAGGTCGGGTTTGGCAGTTCCAACATTCAGCCCACGATAGACTAACATCGAGTCGCCAGAGATGATTTCAGTTTTTAATAATTTCGCCAAATCTATACTAATCTTGGTTTTTCCAACGGCTGTAGGCCCGATGATGGCTATTAGGCGTTCCATCTCTCAGCCTCCCTAACCTTTTGCCCTAGAGATGACTGATCGCAATGAATGATCCCGTATTTGATGCGGCTGTATTTGCCTCCGAAAAAACGGTTAATACCTAATTTGGCAAATTGCTCACTATCCCGCCCATCTTTAATGACTACCCGTTTTTTTGCTATTCGCATAGCTTCCTCAACCGCATCGACGGTAACCGGCTGCTTGTCTGTCAAATACCTTAACGGTTTCATGCAGGAACTTCTATAAACAGGCTGACGAAACATTGGGTCAAAATAAACTATGTCAAAACTATTATCCGGAAGAGAATGAAAATAGTCCATGTAGTCTATATTTTTAACTTCAATTCGCCGCAAAGATTCAGTAATCTTAAGTTCATCATTTGCAAGTATAAAGCGACTGAGCCCGCTACCGGTGACTAGAGCAATAACAGGGGAACTTTCCAATCCAACAACACGACCTTTGCTTCCTGCCACAAAATTTGCAACTATGGCGTCGGTGGCTAAACCTAAAGTACAGTCAAGCACCGAATTGCCAAAGGCCAATTCCATTGCGTCTATCATATGGTCATGTTTTCCAATTATGATATTTTTTATTCGCAATTCAGCCATGCTTAAATGAAAAAAATACTCTCCCCCTGGTGTGTGCACTACCGGTCCGTTACTGGTAGCCACCAATACCATGTCTGCATGAAATTGATCTTTGAGATTGTTGAGAGAAGTCCGTCCCCGTGGAGTAAAAGGAACAGCCAATTTTTTCGCAATCTCCCGCCCGCAATCGATTATTTCCCAAGACGGCTCTTGTATGGTAGTAACTACAATATCCATATAACCACCTATTAAAGCGTGTTTCAAAAAACACGCAACCTTAATTTAAGGAGGCTGGTTCAAAATGTTCAGATGCTAGGCGTGACGAGGACGCGAGCGGAACAGTACAGTTAAGTACGTGCAGTGAGCGCCCGCAGGAGCAACAACGCAGATGGGCGTTTTGAACCAGCCTCCTCAGGTACGTTTAAACATTTTAGCCAGCTCCGCGAAGCTCACTCTTATCGTGGTAGGTCGTCCATGCGGGCACGTATAGGGAAATTGTATACTTCCCAGTTCAGTAAGCAGGGCTTGCATCTGACGCATATTCAAAAGATCTCCGGCTTTAATCGCAGCCCGGCAGGCGGCAATTTGCAGATAGGAATGGCGCAGTGTTTCCGGAGTTGGCTGGTGCATGTTTTGCATTAAACTTAATACTTGTCGAATTATAGGCTCAGCTTCATCTACCGGAATGTCGGCAGGGGTTTCTTCTAACCGCATTGTATCAGGCCCCGTTTGTTCTAACGTAAACCCCAAGTCATAAAAGAGAGGTTTATGTTCAGCGATGATATCACAATCAGATGAAGAAAATTCAAGAAAGACAGGAACCAATAGTTGTTGCGAGGGTATTCGTCCTGCCGCTCTGCCTAATCGTTCATACATTATTCTCTCATGGGCGGCGTGCTGATCAATAATATAAAGGCCGTCATCACCTTGCGCGATAATGTAACAAGAGTCAATTTGCCCCAGAGGCACAAGTTGGAGCGATGCTGCACCGGTTTCGGGCATGGGGTCCTGGTGCCCATAGTCTTTCTCCTGCCTGATTATGTCCCTGGCTTCTGCGAACGAGAGTTTGTCAGGATTATCCTGCCACAATAGCTGCGGTTTTGGCAGAGTATGAAAATATGTTTTTCCTGCTGTATTGGGAGAAGAGATTCCCTGATCATGAAAAAAGTTATTATGAGTCGGTGCAACAGTGGCTGCTGCTATACTTCCTTCTTTTGCATCCTTATCCGGCAATTTATTGGCAAGGGCTTCTAAAATCGCTTTATAGACGATTCGGTATATTTGCTGTTCATCACTGAATTTAACTTCCTTCTTCTGAGGATGGACATTTACATCAATACTGTTCAGAGGAATCATTACGTCTAAAACAACTAACGGATTACCATTTTTGGGAACCAGCGAAAAATAGCCATTGTCTAATGCTTTTACAAGCATTCGATTGTTTACTACCCGTTTATTTACAATGAACGTTTGCCATTGTCTACCGCTTTTTAATAAAGCCGGTTTCCCCACAAATCCCGCTATGGTGATCTCATCTTGAAAATACTGAACAGGAATAAGATCCGGCGCTACCTTATGTCCGTACATACAGGCGATTACATCTTGTAGCTTTCCATTTCCGGTAGTCAGCAGTACTATTTTCTTATTATTTATAAATTTAAAAGCAATATTGGGGTTCGATAAAGCCAGCTTGCCAATAATATCGCTGATATGGCCACTTTCAGCAGTAACTGATTTCAAAAACTTTCGTCTGGCAGGTGTGTTAAAGAAAAGGTCTTCGACGACTACCGAAGTACCAATCCCGGCGCCGACTTCCTGAATAGGTTCGACTATGCCGCCGTTCAATGCCACTTGTGCAGCCAGATCGTCTCCCATCTGCCGGGTAGTCAGAGTAAACTTGGAAACCGCTCCAATACTGGGAAGGGCTTCACCGCGAAAACCTAACGTAGAAATAGCCGTAAGATCAGCAGCATTTTTAATTTTACTGGTAGCGTGCCGCAGGATGGATAACTCGGCATCTTGACGACTCATACCTATTCCATCATCAGTAACCCTGATATAACTGGTGCCACCCTCGGCAATTTCAACCTCAATGCTCTTACTGCCGGCATCAATAGAGTTTTCAACCAGTTCTTTGACAACCGCCGCCGGACGCTCAACCACTTCACCGGCGGCTATCTTATTCGCAGTATTTTCATCAAGTACCTTTATTCTTGCGATCATATACTACCGGTTTCCTTTCTTGCCTTATTCTGCAGACGATAAAGAATGTTTAAAGCCTCTAACGGAGTTGTTGACAGTATATCAATTGTCAATATTTCGTCGGCAACGCTGGAAGAAAACAGCGATACAGGCGTGATAGTGCTTGTAGCAGCTATTTGCTCCCTGCTTTGCTGCGAAACCGACACTATACTCTTACTGGCCTCTAATTCCTGCAATACCTGTTGGGCCCGTTCAATAATACGTTTTGGCAGACCGGCAAGTTGGGCTACGTGAATACCGTAGCTTTTGTCAGCTCCGCCAGGGACGATGCGTCGTAAAAAAACAATATCACTGCCACGCTCTTTTACCGCAATGGAATAATTCTTTATTACCCTGCTGGTGTCAGCCAAGTCCGTAAGTTCGTGGTAATGAGTTGCAAACAACGTTTTCGCTCCGACTTTGTCCCGGATATATTCAACTACCGCCCTAGCAATACTCATTCCATCAAAGGTGCTGGTTCCCCTGCCGATTTCATCAAGAATGATTAAACTTCTGGCTGATGCATATTTTACAATTTGCGCTACTTCATTCATCTCTACCATGAATGTGCTTTGACCTGTAGCCAAATCATCACTTGCGCCCACACGGGTAAAGATTCTATCCACGGTGCAGATTGAAGCTTCACGGACAGGTATAAAGCTGCCGGTTTGTGCCATAAGGGTTAATAACGCCACCTGACGCATGTAAGTCGATTTACCTGCCATATTAGGCCCTGTAATGATCATAATTTCGCTGTCATTATGATTCAAGGTTGTGTCATTGGGTACAAACATTTCACGTTTTAGAAGACGCTCCACTACCGGATGACGGCCATCTTTAACAATAATTTCCGAGTTATGATTTAATTGCGGTCGAACATAATTATAGCGGGCAGCCGCTTCAGCCAAGCCTGTGATTACATCAAGTTGGGCAATTTGTCTTGCTGTCAGTTGAATGTCCTGTAGACGTTCTTTTATATAATCGCGAATGGTGAGAAAGAGCTGATACTCAATATTGACAATTTTCTCTTGCGCACCTAAAATTTTAGTTTCAAAATCCTTTAATTCCGGCGTAATATACCGCTCTGCATTTACCAGTGTCTGCTTACGTACATAGTTGGGGGGTACTGCCGCGGAATTGGCGTGAGTTACCTCAATGTAATAACCAAATATTTTATTGTAGCCAACCTTTAAAGACTTGATGCCGGTAATTTCCCGCTCCTTTGCTTCCATTTCCTGAATTAATTGTTTGCTATCCCGGGCCAAGCTACGCAGTTCATCTAACTCCAGATCATAGCCCTGTCTGATAATATTGCCCTCCCGAACTGACAGAGGCGGGTTATCCACAATGGCTGCAGCAATCATATTAACAACATTGGCATGAGTGTTAAGGGAAAGATTTATGTCTAGCCAAAATTTCGCTCCACAACTGTTGAGACGCTCTTTAATTGCCGGCAGTACCGCAAGGGAAGCTTTCAACGACACTAAATCCCTGGCGCTGGCCGTCCCCACTTCGATTCTGGTCATGATCCGTTCGAAGTCGTATATTTTCCCCAATTCTTCAATCATCTGTTCCCGCAGGGTAGGCTTTTGCACAAACTCCTCGATTGCATCCTGGCGTCGGATAATTTGTAAGGGATTAATCAGGGGAAATTCCATCCATTTTTTCAGAAGACGTCCGCCCATGGCTGTTTTAGTGAAATCCAGCACTGATAATAAAGTGTCTTTTCGTCCTCCATCCCGCATGTTTCTAGTAATCTCAAGATTGCGTAAAGTAGCGGCATCCAAAACCAGGTATTCCTTAGTGTCCAAATTAATGAGCCGATTAATATGGGATAGGTCATTCTTAACTGTATAGTGGAGATAATAAAGCAAATACCCCAGCGAAGATAACACACAAGGGTTTCCGGGTAACTCTTCCGGTGAGAAATGCCGTTGAGGAAGTTGCTCCGCCTGGGTGACATCATCTACAACCAATGTGGTTTGGGCACAACTGGGAATCCGCTGGGAAACAAAAGAACTAATAGTATCTAAACTATGTATCTTGCCAACAGTCACTAATTCAGACGGCATCAGGCGGAATAATTGATCACAAACTGCCGTCAAACGGGAGTTCCCGGCAAATAAAGTCCATAGGCACTCCCCTGTCGATATGTCGGCAGCGGATAAACTGATAGTATCATCTTCTTCATATAGAAGGACAAGATAATTGTTCCCTGTTTCTGAGAGTAAAAGTTCGGATAGAATAGTACCGGGTGTAATGATTTTGATAACTTCCCTGCGTACAATTCCTTTTGTTTGTTTGGGATCCTCAACTTGTTCGCAGATGGCAACTTTATAACCTTTATTAATCAGCTTGGTAATGTAACTCTCAACCGCGTGATAAGGAACACCGCACATCGGAACCCGGATGTTATGCCCTCCCTCCCGGGAAGTCAAAGTAATTTCCAGCTCTCTCGCAGCCAATTCAGCATCTTCAAAAAACATCTCATAAAAGTCACCCAGCCGGAAAAACAATATTTCATTGGGATGTTTACTTTTAATATCCCGATATTGCTCCATCATGGGAGTATAACTTGCCGTCATGAATCAATTCTCCTCTTCCCTGTCGTTAAAAGTCAGGCGTCCTTTTAATAGCCAGGTCTGCGCACTTGTAACATTTATATTCACCAACTGGCCAATCTTTTCCGGACCGCCTTTTTCCCAAATAACGATTTTGTTGGTTCTCGTTCGTCCCATCAATTTTGACTCATCGGTTTTACTAAAACCTTCGACAAGAACTTCAACAGTTCTATGTATCAATTGCTTATTGATTGTCAGACTTACTTGATTTTGCATATCCATAAGCTGTTTCAGGCGAGCCTTTTTTACCGCCAGTGGAATTTGATCTTCATATTGAGCGGCGGGAGTACCGGAACGCTGAGAGTATAAAAAGGTATAGGCAGCATCAAAACCAATTAATTTTACAAATTCTAGCGTTTCTTGAAACATTTCATCCGTCTCCCCTGGGAAGCCGACAATAATGTCCGTCGTTATACTCGAACCCGGGATCAAATCGCGTATTTTTTTAACTAACTGGCAATAATATTCTGTCGTGTATCCCCGATTCATTCGGTCCAGTATTTTGTCGCTTCCCGCTTGGATCGGCAAATGAAAATGTTCGCAGATTTTTCTGCTGTCTTGAATGACCTTTATTACTTTATCATTCATATCTCGCGGATGGGAAGTCATATAGCGGATTCTTGCAATGGATTGTATACTGTCGCTTTCTTTAAGCAAATCGGCAAAATCGGCCCCTTCTTCACTATCTTTACCATAAGAATTGACGTTTTGGCCAAGAAGGGTTATCTCCTTAAATCCTTCTTTCCCCAATTGTTCAATTTCTGAAATTATGTCTGCCAGCGGTCGGCTTCTTTCCCGTCCACGCACGTAAGGAACGATGCAGTATGTACAAAAATTATTACAGCCATACATTATAGGAACCCAGGCTGATATCTGGCCTTTACGCACTGTAGGTACATCAGGAGCTAAACGCTCCGCCTGGTCCCATACCGCCAGAACCTTTTCTCGCTTTGCCTCCACCGTCTGTACCAATTCTGCTAATTGGTGAATATTGTGGGTGCCAATAACTATGTCCAAATGAGAAAATTTTTTTAGAAGTTTTTCCCGCTCTTTCTGAGCCATACACCCGGCTATAACAATAATTATATTAGGATTTAAAGCCTTATAACGTTTTAATTCACCAATTTTTCCATGTATCTTTTTTTCGGCGCTTTCCCTGACGCAGCACGTGTTAATCACTATAAGATCGGCTTTCTCCAATTCTGTTGTCGAGTGATACCCCAGCCTTTTTAGTTGACCTGCAAATCGTTCGGAATCATTCTCGTTCATCTGACAGCCGTATGTCAGAACTATATAGTATTGGTCGCCAAACTTATTTGAATCCCGGTCTGGTTCAATCGATATATGCGTATTGACTTCCCTGACTATCACTGATTATCACTCCGATAATTCTAATGTTCTATGGATGATATTATAGCCTAAATATGGATGTTATACAAATAATACCCGCCCGGCTTCCACCAGACAGGTATCCGTCAAACTTCTTTATTGTAAACCGCCCAATAAGCTGTCTAATTAGGGAAGTCATTCCAGCAAGCATACTTTTTTATGAAATGAGCAAGATATCACGTACTTGTAAAATACAGCAAGATATCAATGTAGGAGGAGTTTAGCATGTATGTACAAGCACTAACAACGCTTCTCAACCTTAATGAAAAATGGGACTATCTTAGTGATCAGGAAAAACGAGTGACCTTAGAAATAGCTATTGAAGAGTTAAATCAATTTATACTTGACTATGATTGTACTGCCACTGGAAATGCTCCCGTCAAGAGCGAGGAGTAAGTTCCAGTATATAAAACTCCACCTCTAGGTATTATCGATACTTAACCTCTTGACAGCAATGTTAACTTCTCTGACTATCATTCCGGTCATATATTCGACCATATCTTTAATTCGATGCTGGGCATCGTGAACTACATTCCAGATAGATTGCCCATACTTGATGGTTACATCCAAAGATATGGAAATCCCTTTTTCTCGTTCATGAGAATTTTTGATTGTTATTTGGTTGGTTTTAGTAATTAACAGGTCGCCGGTAGCCACATGATCAACAATAGCCGCGATTGCCGCATCTGAGATGAGTAACTTGCCATAATAGCTGAATGTGGGTCGCACAATAGATTTTTCACCCAGTTTTCGCCGTTTGTTTTGAGGTTTTTTAAAAAAAATTTCCAAAGGATCGATTAAATAACCGGAAAAATGCGGTTTTAGTTCTATTGTCGGCACAGGAATTATATGTTTTCCTTCTTTTACCCTGCTTTCTCTGGCCTTTGCAATTTCGGTTCTGGTGGCAATATCTTCGATTCTAATAACCTTACTAATTTTAGGTAAATTGAGTACGTCTACTATTTTTTGTACCATATTGTTTGAAGTGCCGAGAATTAAAATTCGCTCAGGCTTTACTTCTGCAATTGCTTTTCGCACTTCTTCAGCATGATCCTGATGCATAAATATGGCACGTTTTACAGCCTGTATCTTGCTGGGTTCCTTTTTAGCGGAATAACCGGCAATAATTTTGCTGCCTTTTATTAACAAACCGTCGTCAATGATTGTATCTATATTATGTTCATGGGCTACAATAAGGGCACGGTGGCTTTTACCGGTACCACTAGGTCCTACCAAGGCGATGACGTCCATAAAAGACAGCCTCCCGCTAGAGTATTAAATAGATTCTGTCTTCAAACTATTTACTAAATTTCCTGGTATGGTAAATACCCCAAGGCGCTCTGGAAATCGGCCCGTTATAGCGTGAAAATCGGAACCTCCAGTTATTTTTAATTGATATCTTTCGGCCAATACCAGATATTTTTGGAGCATCTTATTATCGTGTTTCGGGTGATATACCTCTAACCCGTCAATACCCGCATTAATAATATCAAATATGATTTGGTCGTCCCCAATTAATCCCGGATGAGCAAGTATCGCAATTCCGCCGGCATGATGTATTAAGTCAATAACTGTCTTGGGGAGAAGCTTATAATGCGGAACATAGGCAGGGCCGTTTTTGCGTAGAAGAGCTTCAAATACTGCTGAAATGTCGGAGAAATATTTTTTTTCTACAAGCGCTTGGGCAATATGCGGCCGCCCAAGCGAGGTAGCTTGTCCGGCAATCTCCATTACCCGCTCATATTCTATATGAAATCCCAGTTTTACCAGTTTACTAATCATTCTTTGCATCCGTAATACCCGGTCTTCAGCAATGGCAGATAATTGGGCCCGCAATTCATTGTTATCAACATCAATAAAGTATCCCAGTATATGGACTTCACTATAAAACATGTCTGTGCTGAATTCAATGCCGGGAATTATTGTAATATTATCATCGCAATTGGCAAGGTAACCGGCACTGCGTAACATGATATATCCATCGACAGTGTCGTGGTCGGTAATTGCAATATAACGCAAACCTGCTGCTTTGGCTTGATCTACAATTTCCAAAGGGTTAAGTCTTCCATCTGAGAAAGTAGTATGAATATGGAGATCAGCGGTATTCATTTTACTGCTCCAAATCAAAGGCCAACTGAACCAAGGAGCGAATTCCGACACCAGTTCCGCCTTTTCGGTTGTAACCTTTATCTTTATCAGTCTCGGCAGTACCCGCAATATCAATATGGACCAAAGGAGTCTTATCGGCAAATTGCTCTAGGAACAAGCCCGCAGTTATGGCACCGGCCGGACGTCCGCCACTGTTTTTCAGATCAGCAATGCTGCTCTTAATTTGTTCGGTATACTCAGGAAAACTGGGCAATTCCCACATTTTCTCGCCGGTTTTTGTTGCCGCTTTCAGCACCATTTGGCACCATTCCTGATCATTGGCGATGACAGCCGAAGTAACTGTACCCAGAGCAATAACACAAGCACCTGTTAGGGTAGCCAAATCAACAATACGGGTAGCACCAAGCTTTTTGGCATAAGTTATAGCATCAGCAAGTATTAGTCTTCCTTCCGCATCAGTGGTTATAATTTCGATGGTTTTACCGCTCATAGCCGTGATGATATCACCTGGTCTAAAAGCACCTCCTGAAGGCATGTTTTCTACGCAAGGAATAATACCGACAATATTTGATTTGGGTTTAAGCCGGCCTATTGCCATCATAGCCCCCAAAACAGCAGCCCCGCCAGCCATATCACGTTTCATCTCATCCATATTTTGACTGGGTTTAAGTGATATGCCGCCGCTATCAAAGGTAACTCCCTTGCCCACAAAAGCCGTCAAATCTTGACTAGTAGGGTTTCCAATATACTTCAGTATGATTATCTTGGGTTGCTCCACGCTCCCTTGGGCCACTGCCAAAAGGGCACCCATTCCATGACACTGCATCTCCTCCCTGCTCAAACATAAATATTCGATATCCAGCCTTTTTGCCAATTCACATGCTAATGATGCCATCTTGGAAGGAGTCATGTAGTGAGCCGGGTGATTGATCATATCTCTAGCATAATTGACACTTTCGGCAATTATACGGGCGGTATTGATGATTGCAGTTAATTCATTAGGTTGTCCTTCCGCACCAATAATGGTAAATGTTTCAATGGCCGTTTGATTATTGCGCTCAGATTTGTAATAGTCGAAGTCATAAGTACCTAAAATTGCTCCCTCAACCATGGCATGAATAGCCTGGTGTGCCGTTATTCCTGCAACCCCAATACCATAAATAGTGGAAGCAACTGACCGTGAACATATTTTTTGCGCTGTTCTCATTACTAATGCTGTTAGTGACCGTATCCTATCTATGGTTAAATCTTCCTTTTTCCCTAAACCAAGCAATATAATTTTTTTCGTTTTTAATTTGCCAAGTGTATGAATAACGGTTGTTTCTCCATACTTGCCACAGCAAGGCATTTCCTGTATGACCTCACTAAATTGGTCATTTAACACTGTATCTAGAGTATCTAAAGTATCTAAAATTTTAGTTGTTTCATTAGCAGCCAACTCGCCTTCGAATATGTTTAAGATCAATGTGTCACATACCACATCCGTTCCTGGCCCTATATCAATGGCAATATTCATTATCTCATGCTCCTTCTTAATACATTTATTAATACTTATTATGCCATAAATTAAATTAGTTTACAAAAACAATAAAACCTGTTCAATCAAGAACAGGTTTTTTTCTTAAATTAACGTCAAAATATTTTGTAAAGTTCTTATCTGGGCTCTACAATCAGCTTGATCGCAGTTCTTTCTTCTCCATCTATCAATATATCAGTAAAGGCAGGGATACAAATCAAATCTACACCGTGAGGCGCAACGAACCCTCTTGCAATTGCAACTGCCTTTACCGCCTGGTTGAGCGCTCCGGCACCGATCGCCTGTATCTCGGCGCCTCCTCGCTCTCTAAGCACACCAGCCAAAGCTCCGGCTACAGAGTTAGGATTGGATTTTGCTGATACTTTTAAAACATCCACGTTTTGTGCCCTCCTTCGATTAAAAGCCTCATAAAATTAGATCTACAAATTAGATATTCGTTGCTCCCCAAAAAATTCCTTTTTTATATCCAAAAAAATCTAACAATTTCAACAAATTTCATTATATCGTAAAATCGTGAAAATGCGCTATTTGTTAAATACAAACACTCTTCCGTCTTCGCGGATACCAATTAAGCTATTATGGCCATTATTCTCTTGCCGCATATTTTCCAGCATATCCTCTATCAGTTCATCCTGCATCAGAAGATCTTCTTCCAGCATGGCGTCATTCCGGTCTGCTACCAACCGGTCTATAAACTGCTCCCGCAATAATTTTATAGCCAAAGCGATTTCTCCGCGGGAGAGAGTATGTACATCCCGTAAAATCGTCAGGATTGTCACCTGCCTGTAAGAGCTAATTTCAACATCAATATGGCTATTTCTCAATCCTACAAGCATATGATAGGCCAAAGCGCTGTCTGTAAGCATCTTTTTCGTCGCTTTATAATCTTTATCAGATAATATGCCGGAGATCATAAACGTTAGCTTAAGTGAATTGGAATCAGGTTCAAAATTAATAGTACCAATTTCAGGATATCGAACCAGCATTGAAATTAAGAGATTTACACCGTCAGAAACCTGCTGGTCTTCGTGAGAAAACTCAGGCATGAAATTCACCGTCCAAATTTTCAATTCGATCTGATTAAGTATTCTCTAGAAGCTATATAATTCCTGCTTTTAAATATTGGAAGACTCAAACTGGTTTTAGAAATAAAAACGACCTTGCAACTAACGATAAGCAAAGTCGTTTTTAAGCCGGCTCACGTATTATTTTGCGTAATCTACGGCGCGGGTTTCACGAATAACTGTTACTTTAATCTGGCCAGGATATTCAAGTTCACTTTCGATTTTCTTTACTATATCGCGAACCAAACGAACGGCAGACAAGTCATCGATTTTTTCCGGTTTTACCATGATGCGAATTTCCCGTCCTGCCTGGATTGCAAATGATTTTTCAACACCTTCGAATGACTCGGCAATTTCTTCCAATCGTGTCAATCGCTTTAAATAACTTTCTAGAGTTTCCCGACGAGCTCCCGGTCTAGCAGCCGATACGGCATCTGCCGCGGCCACTAATACGGCTTGGATTGTTTTTGGTTCTTCGTCGCCGTGATGAGCACCAATAGCATTAATAATTTCCGGGGCTTCCCGATATTTCTTAGCTAAATCAGCTCCAATAGTAACATGCGGTCCCTCAACTTCATGGTCAACCGCTTTACCAATATCGTGGAGTAATCCAGCCCGTTTAGCCATCATAACATCTACTCCGAGCTCGGCAGCCATAACTCCCGCGAGATGGGCAACTTCTATAGAGTGCTTCAGTACATTTTGGCCGTAGCTCGTGCGGAACCTGAGTCTTCCAAGAAGTTTTATCAGTTCAGGATGTAACCCATGAACTCCGGTTTCAAAAGTAGCCTGCTCACCAGCTTCTTTAATTTTCTGTTCAACTTCTTTTTGAGCTTTTTCCACCATTTCTTCAATACGGGCAGGATGAATACGTCCGTCAGTAATAAGTTTCTCCAGCGCAATTCTGGCAACTTCCCGTCGTACCGGGTCAAACCCCGACAGGATAACTGCTTCAGGCGTGTCATCAATGATAAGATCGATACCGGTAAGAGTCTCCAAAGTACGGATATTGCGACCTTCCCGCCCAATAATCCGACCTTTCATTTCATCGTTCGGTAAAGCTACTACCGATACGGTAGTTTCAGCCACATGGTCTGCAGCGCAACGTTGTATAGCCAAAGAAATAATTTCTCTTGCTTTTTTATCTGCCTCTTCCTTAGCTTGCTGTTCAAGGTCTTTGATCAACATTGCGGTTTCATGTTTTACTTCTTCCTCAACATTAGCTAGTAACAAATTTCGCGCATCATCAGAAGTTAATCCTGATAAACGCTCTAATTCCGTTAGTTGCTTGGCATACAATTCATCAATTTTTTCTTGACTTTTATCTAGCTCGGTCTCTTTTCGACTAAGAATCTCTTCCTTTTTTTCAAGGGAATCGATTTTGCGGTCAAGATTTTCTTCTTTTTGTACTAACCGGCGTTCCAAACGCTGCAGTTCAGTGCGACGCTCTTTCGTTTCGCGCTCCAGTTCACTCCTGAGCTTGTGTATTTCTTCTTTGGCTTCTACCAGTGCTTCCTTTTTCTTGGCTTCGCCGTGTTTTTCCGCATCGTCAAGAATTTTTCTTGCAGCGTCCTCTGCTGATGCAATTTTAGCTTCAGCAATATTTTTTCTTATCCAGTACCCAATGCCAGCCCCAGTTAATCCGACGATAATTGCTGTAATTATAAACTCGAGTATACATTCCACCTCCTTTTCTTAATAACTGATATTACGGGTAAAGCCGAGTATAACTCGGCTTTTAAAAGCAACTTAACTGATTGCTTTTCCTTACAGCGCTCAGGCTCTTCTAAAAGTTGTTTTTACTGCGGTATCGGGTTACACGATTGGTTAATTTTATTGTAAATGTTTTTCAAAGGAGTGTCAAGGTAACCTCTCCAGTCACTGCCATTGTTAGCCTGCTATAATCATTCTGCCAATTTTTCTCTTACTTTTGAATTTTTTGAAGTTCCGTCAGTACTCTGACTATAGTTGCACGAGTAAATCCTTTTGCTGCTAGATAACGGCATACTTTGGACAAGTCGCTTGCATGTTTCAACTTTTTCTCAACAAGACGCAATGCATGTTTGTATTCGATATATTCGATATCAATATCGGCGATATCCATATCGAAACGTTTCACTGCCGCGGTAATATAAATATCCGGTATACCTCGCTGTTTGACTCTGGCAACGGCACCACGCAAGCTATAATTTCCATTAACATAATATTTATTTAGCAACAAATCACAAAGCGCGGCATCATTAAGATAGCCGCGCTTAGACAAATGGTTTACTATCTTATCAATATCTTCCTGGGTATAGCCGCCCTTTTTCAGTCTATGGCACAACTCTTGCACACTATATGATTTACCTGCTAACCACCGAACGGCTGTATTCAACGCATCTGAGTCTTTATTATTGGTCATTTTTACCCCTCGAATGCGTCATCTATTATGTCTGCATCACTTGCTCTGGCACTTATTTTTACTTCGCCCACAGTTAGAGTCTCCCGAATTTTTCTCTCTATCTCGTCAGCTATAGCAGAATTTTCTTTCAGGAATTCTTTTACGTTTTCTCGTCCCTGACCCAATCTTTGCTCCCCGAATGAATACCACGTACCGCTTTTGCTTAAAATATCAAGCTCAGTACCGATATCAACCAGACTTCCCTCGCGAGAAATTCCTTCGCCGTACATGATGTCAAACTCAGCCTGTTTGAAGGGAGGAGCAACTTTATTTTTAACAATCTTTACCCTAGTCCTGCTGCCAACTACTTCATTGCCTTGTTTTATGCTGTCTGCCTTGCGCACGTCCAAGCGAACCGAAGCATAAAACTTTAACGCTCTGCCGCCGGTAGTTGTTTCAGGGTTGCCAAACATAACTCCTACCTTTTCGCGAATCTGGTTAATAAAAATTACCGTAGTCCTGGATTTACTGATAATACCCGTTAGTTTACGCAAGGCCTGTGACATTAAACGGGCATGAAGACCTACGTGAGAATCTCCCATTTCCCCTTCAATCTCAGCCTTCGGTACCAATGCGGCGACTGAATCAATAACAATTACATCTATGGCGGCGCTGCGTACCAATGCTTCGGCAATTTCTAAAGCTTGCTCACCATTATCGGGTTGGGAAATAAGCAGATTATCGATGTCAACTCCCAGTTTTCTGGCATAAACCGGGTCCAGCGCATGTTCAGCGTCAATAAAAGCGGCAAATCCTCCCATTTTTTGCGCTTCAGCGACTATATGTAAGGCGACAGTGGTTTTACCGGAAGATTCCGGCCCAAAGATTTCAACTGCCCTTCCCCTCGGTATTCCACCTACCCCCAGTGCGGCATCCAATGACAACGCGCCGGTGGGAATAATCTCAACATTCATTTTCGCTGCAGCTTCCCCAAGTTTCATAATGGCGCCTTTGCCAAAATCCTTTTCTATCTGACGCATCGCGTTTTCCAGCGCTTTGAGCTTGTCCATCAATCTTTTCCCTCCCTTAAACTACTAGCCTTAAGTCTGACTATGTCTACCCTGTGACATATAAATCGGCGGTTCGCAATAAGTTAAAACTATACAACTATATTGGCGCCACAGGGATGAAAATGGAGAACGTTTTACCGCAGAGGGATTGATTATTTATGTTTTTTAACGCTCTTCGTTATCTTTTCTCTGTGTCCCTCTGTGTCCTCAGCGTCTCTGTGGTTCCGGTTCCTTTGTCTTATGACGTTTTAGATTTTCAGGATAGTTCGTGGCATTTGTAAGCTAAGCAGATACAAGTCTACCTCAATTGTACAAACGTTTGTTCGCTTTGTCAATATAGGAAACGCATTAAAGAATTGAAATTATATCCGGTATTAGGAACGCTTCGACGCTGTCGCTTAACTTCAGCTTATCCTAATACCCGGACCCGAATGTCAATTCTTTAATGCGAATAATAGGGCAGGAAGTTATCTGCCTTTAGCCGGCTCAATATTAATCCGGTAACCTTTTATGGTATTCTTGTTCATAACGGACAAAACACGCTCGGCAACATCTTCCGGAACCTCTACGAAGGTAAATTTGTCATAGATATTGATTGCCCCGATAACGCTACCTTCAATATCAGCTTCTTCGGCAATTGTGCGCACAATATCCTGGGGCTGAATTTTTTGTATCCGGCCGGCATTAATAAATAAGCGCACCATCCCGGGTTCAGCTCCGGTATTGCCAAAAGAAACTCGCTCTTCCGGCGATTGCGATTTTTCTTTAAAGCCTTCTTGGAACAGCTTCAACGCTGCGGACGCAATATCAATTGGATCATAGTCTTCCGCCATATCCGCAATTAGATTGCTATAGGCCTCAAAGCCGCCTTGGGCAATAGTCCTAGCCAATTGTTCCTTAATTACTTCTATCTGACGTTCCAGGATATCGGCAGGTGAAGGTAATTGCTTACGGATAATTCGGGTTTTAATTTGTTTCTCGATCAGTTTGAGTTGCCGGTATTCACGCGGCTGAATAAAGGTTATTGCCACACCTTTTTTCCCGGCTCTACCGGTACGGCCGATACGATGGACATAAGACTCGGGATCTTGCGGAATATCAAAATTGATAACATGGGTAACTTGGTCAATGTCCAGCCCTCTGGCCGCCACATCAGTGGCAATCAATATATCCAGTTTTCCATCCCGGAACCTTTTCATCACACGGTCTCTTTGCGCTTGGCTCAAATCGCCGTGCAACCCGTCAGAAATATATCCGCGGGCGGATAGTGAAGCAACCAAGTCATCCACACCTTTTTTCGTGCGGCAAAAAATAATCAGGCGACCAAATGCTTCGGTATCAAGCACCCGGCACAATCCTTCCAGCTTGTCGCGAGTTTCATAATAAATCTGATCAATCAAAGGAACGGTCAGTTGTTCTTTACTAATCGTTACGGTTACCCGGTCGTGCATATATCTGTCTGCCAGCGCCATGATTTCCGTCGGCATAGTAGCAGAAAATAGTAACGTTTGCCGTTCTTTAGGAACATGTTCCAAAATACTCTCAATATCTTCAATAAATCCCATATCCAGCATCTCATCAGCTTCATCAAGTACTAAAATGTTAACATGATCAAGTTTTATGGTGCCGCGGCGAATGTGATCAAGCAATCGTCCGGGTGTCCCAATGACTACTTGCACTCCCGATTTCAAAGTTCTAATCTGCCGGTCAATCGCTTGCCCACCATATATTGGTAATGTTTTAATTTTTTTAAATTTACCTATTTTGGCTAATTCCTCCGATACTTGTATGGCGAGCTCACGGGTAGGAGTCAGTACAAGGGCCTGTACTTGCCGGAGTTCAGAAATCTTCTCCATAATAGGAATGCCAAACGCTGCCGTTTTTCCGGTTCCTGTTTGCGCCTGGCCAAGCACATCGTTTCCGGCTATAACCAAAGGAATGGTTTTACTCTGAATGGGGGAAGGTTCTTCAAATCCCATTTGCGTAATGGCCGATATAGTTTTTTTGCTAAGCGGAATATCGCCAAATGTAGCTGAATCTTTAAACATATATAATCCTCAATCCTCCTAAAGTGAAAGCAAGTATTTTCGCAATTCATTCAATGCGGTTAAAGCTGTACGATTCTTAATATCTAAGCGGCTACCGTTGAAAAAATGTTCATGAAGGGCCGTACCTTTGGGGCCGGAAACAGCTATGTAGACAAGGCCTACCGGTTTATTGGGCGTAGCTCCGCCAGGACCGGCAATACCGGTAATTCCTATTCCAATATCAGCTGAAAACTTACGTTGAATTCCCTCAGCCATAGATAAAGCCGTTTCTTGGCTGACTGCCCCGAATTTTTCCAATATTGCGGCGGAAACTCCTACTTCTTCAATTTTAATATGATTACTATAACAAACAACTGAACCTGTAAAATAATTGGAACTGCCCGGAATATCAGTTAATCGACTGGATACCAGCCCGCCGGTACATGATTCCGCCAGCGCAATGGTAAAGTTCTTTGCCGCTAACAAACGCCCGGTAATGTATTCCAGTGTTTCACCATCAAAACCAAAAATATAATCACTGATATAAGGATATATTTTATTTTCTAAATCGGTGATCAATTTTTGCGCCTCAGCATGGCTTTCCCCTTTGGCCGTTAATCGGACGTGAATTTCACCACCCTTAGCAAGTAAAGCAATAGTGGGATTACCCTGGGCTAAAATAAACTGGTGTATACGCTCTTCCAGCAACGGTTCTCCCAAACCATAGGTACGAAGAACTTTGGAGACAATCGACCCTTGAACGCCAAAACGCCGATTAAGATAAGGAATGACCGATTGATCAAACATTACTGTAAGTTCTCTTGGCGGCCCGGGTAAATGAATAATAACTTTACCGTTTGCCAGTTCCAAAATTACCCCCGGCGCCGTACCACAAGTATTATCAACAACAATTGCCCCTTCCGGCATCATAGCTTGGCGCAAGTTGCTATGCGCCATACCTAAGTGACGCTGAGCAAAAAAACGCTTAATGCGCTCGACACTTGCTTCATGTAGGTACATAGACAAATTTAACACAGATGCCGTTACTTCTTTGGTAATATCCCCCTGAGTTGGTCCTAATCCCCCACTGGTAATGACTATATCAGACCGTGACAGGGCAGTCTGAATAACTTGGGACATGCGCTCCCGGTTATCTCCCACAGTGGACTGAAACAATACACTATATCCCAGTTCATTTAATCTTTTGGCTAAATATGGAGCATCCGTATTTATTTGCCCGAGCAACAATTCAGTTCCGGTACTAATAATTTCAACAATCATACTCTTTTACCCCCCAACTATGCATTTATGCATTCGTCATAAAAGTTACCAAATCCTCTACGATATAATAAAGCTCAATTATTCAAAAAAAATTTACAATTAGCTAACATCTAACTAACACGTAGCTAACACCATGGATTGAAGAAAAAATAGTAGGACTGAAAGTCTCTACTATTTTTTCTTCAATCCGTATATCTATTCAGGACGGCAACTTTTCCCCTAGCAAGTCATAGGTAAACCCTTGAACAATCTCCACCGTAATTATATCCCCCGGTTGGGCTTCAGTTGCTCCTTCAACATAAACTTTGCCATCTACATCAGGAGCTTCGCGATAAGATCGTCCGAATCCTACTTCTGGTTGTTCGCTACTACGACCTTCGATAAGAATATCCAGTTTCCTACCTTCCATCTGTTGGTTTAGTTCTTCAGATATTTGACATTGTAACGCCATTAACTGATGATACCGTTCTTCTTTCACTTCATCAGAAACCTGCTGGATCATGGAAGCGGCCGGAGTTCCTTCTTCTTGCGAATAGGTAAATATGCCCATTCTTTCGAACTTATGTTTCATAACAAACTGTTTTAATGCGGCAAAATGTTCCTCTGTTTCCCCAGGAAAACCTACAATAAACGAAGTACGTAATACAACTCCGGGAATATTCATTCTTAATTTCATAAGTAATGTTTCGATATCGCTTTTTCTATCGCGCCGATTCATCGCCAATAGTATATCATCATGACAGTGTTGTAATGGCAAATCAACGTATTTACAAATTTTAGGCTCAGCTGCAATCATTTCGATTAATTTGTCCGTAAAGTATTTAGGATAACAATACAATAACCGAATCCATGTTATATCTTCAATCTGAACGAGTTCTTGGAGTAATTTTGTTAAGCAAGGTTGACCATAAAGATCTCTTCCATAACTGGTTGTATCCTGTGCTATCAGATTAATTTCCTTTACTCCCCTGCGTACAAGATCTTTTACTTCTTTTACAATAGACTCCATATGGCGGCTGCGAAAATTCCCCCTAATGGCTGGAATCACACAATAAGAACAACAGTTACTGCACCCTTCGGCAATTTTAACATAAGCACTATACGGTGGCATAGTATTTATTCTTGGCATGTTCTCATCATATATTACATCCAATTTGCTTGTTAGTACGACCCGCTGCCCGGCAAGCGTAGCCTGAATTGCCTCCATTATCCGGGGCCAAGCACCTGTCCCTACAATGGCTGATACTTCCGGTAACTCATCTAATAGCTCCTGCTGATAACGCTGCCCCAAACATCCGGCAACTATGATTCCCCGGCACTTGCCATTTTGCTTATACTCAGCCATTTGCAATACGGTAGAAATCGACTCTTCCTTGGCGGAATCGATAAAACTGCAGGTATTAATAATTATAATATCTGCTTCCCATGGGTCAGCGGTAATTGCAAAGCTATTTTCAAGCAAAATTCCAAGCATGACTTCGGTATCAACAAGGTTTTTGGCGCAACCCAAACTTACGAAACCGATTTTTAACATGTTCCCCCCTAATTCGGCTACTACTGCTATTTAAGCCCCAAACGAACAGTTTGAACCCATTTATCTAATAATTTCTGCTGCTGTTCGTTTGATAATGCATCATTATAATCAATCAGCTTGATATTCTTCTCTGAATATTCCTGATACGTTACAGTTTCCGGGTTTGTAGGAATAAAGTAAAATTTGTTCTTAATCAATACTTCCTGGGCACGATCCTGAGTCAGCCATTCGATAAAGGCTTTGGCCTCTATATTGTGGGGAGATCCTTTAACCAGAGCAGCGGCAGTCAGAATATAGGACGTCCCCTCTTCAGGATAAAATATTTTTACAGGAAATCCGTCATTAACATAACGTTTCGCTTCACTTTGTACCGTAATACCCAGGTGAACTTCACCTAAAGAGACCATCCGCGCCGGTGTAACCAAAAATTTAGAGTATTGAACAATTTGGGGATGAATTTTTTTTAAGTAAGCTAGTGTCTGTTCTTCTCCCTGAACGGAAACCAATGA